>NZ_BSUG01000006.1 GCF_030161475.1 Tetragenococcus halophilus subsp. flandriensis
TTTTACAACAAACAAAATCAGGAAATATTACTACATTTTAGTCTCCTAAATAAATGGCCTAAAGTCTTGAAATATCAAGGCTTTAGGCCATTTTAACCTTTTGTAAGTGTCAAATTCAGGATTATATGACTTTGTAATACTTAAGTAAATAATTAACTAACTCTATTTGCTTTTAACGATTTACTATTCGTGTAAAAAATCGTGTAAGAATTTCTTTACTATAAATTTTTACATGATTAAACAAACAACCCTCACTAGCAAGGGATACAATAGAGCAAATAGATAATAAATCACATAATATATGGTAAACATTTTAAGAATCAGTTAAAAACATTATCAGTAAAAATTAAATAATATTTTTACGTTGGATAGTATATAGACATTGTGACATACTAATCTACATATTAAAACTTTTCCCTTTGACTTTTCTTCAAATATCCAACATTTTGTGTAACTTTTACATTTTTTCGTAGTTTAAAAAAATTGCATTTTTGTACTCAAAGACTCAAACTCCATTAAAACACTATTATTATAAAGAGTTTTAAACACTCGTTTAATTCTTTTCTTATATCTAATTTCTCTTCCTCATTTTTTGGTTCAAAAAAACGAAGATAATGAAAATAAAATGTTTCGTCTTTGGATAATTCATCAATATAGTCACTCTCTATGATTTTAATTAGACCAACTGGTTCCCCTTCTCCATGTTCTATATACTTACAGTATTGTAAGCAATGCAATGTTTTACTAATACTTATAAGATTATCTATCATAGTTTAACTCCTTTATGTAAAAATCATAGAAATTAATTATGTTTTACAAAAATGATAACTGTTTAGTAATAAAAAGTCATGTATTTATTAGAAAATAACAATAATATGTGTATTAGTGATAGCAAAAAAAGCTCCCCACCAAAGGCGAGGAGACAGTTTTAACGTTCGATTATATAGAGGAAGACATAACTCATTTGAGACTTTAACTAACATTTTCCTGACGTTGAAAATTATTTCTTCGTAATGAAATCATATATATTCCAAAGCTTATTTTTAATATTCCATCAATTATTGCAAAGATCAAAAAAGGAACTAATGGAAGGATCAATCCTAAAACTCCATTTATTGTAACTAACCCACCCAAGATTAAAACAATCTTTCCTTGAGAAAAGTAAAAACCAATAAAGTGAAGCCCCATTACAATAAAAACTGCTAACCAAAGAAATCGAAGATCTTCAAAACTGATTAAAACGCCACAGAGAGTTACTAAGATCAATGATATAATAATCGTAAAATTATCCATTCTATCTTGAAATTTAGTATTCTTTCCGTAAGCAAGTTTATTATTTATAAAAGGCAAACCAAAGATTAGAAAATAACCAATTGCAAAGCCAAAACCAAATATATACGGGTTAAATATAGAATTACCTCCAAATATTGCGGAAATAATAATAACTACTCCTATATACAAAAACCAAACACCTGAAACACGTTGAGTGTTGTATCTGTAACTACTCATAGACGTCTACTCCTTGCAAAACTATTTAGTATTATCTTACCTAAAAGGTTAAAGCTATGCAATATTTCTATAAATAAGCGTTTTTGCTTTGTCTAAGTTATTTACTGCCAGTAAATCGATAAAATAGTCTTTTTGCCAATTCTGCGTCCTTTTTGCGCTATCATTCAATTCCTTTTCCCAAGTTGGATAAACCCTAATAGCCATCTTTCCCTTTTGCTTGTCAGTTTTTAAGATTTTTTTATCTAATAAAATAAGTCTTGGAAAAATAAATATTCCCTTCTTTTCACCAACTATCATCGAAATAATTATTTTACTTGGTGAATTATTATAAAGGTAGGGTTGATTATTGTTATATTCATCCTTTTCCCAAAATGCAACAAAATGCTCTTTTTTCTTAGGAGTTTTCCTTGCAAGTCGACTTCGAAAGAGTTGCTCATTAATACTAAAAGTAAAACCCTCATATTCTCTATTCTGTTTTTCTTCTTTAAAATCATTAATTTCTAACTTAAATATTGAAAAAAAGAACTTTTCTAATAATTCTTTTGATTGAAGCATATACTCTCCTAACAGATGAGCTATCACCTATTTAATAAAATTGCTGTATTTTTTGAAAAGTAATTATTTATTATTTACGTTTGCCCCAAAATTGAAACAGATCCGTTCGCAACGACCCATTATATAATTTTCTCTTTTTTGTGGCTTTTTGACCATAAAACTCTTCAAAAGCTAAATCGCTAGTTAAGATATACTTACTCCAACTTGTTAGCGGTTTGAATACTTCTCCCATTTCTTTATAAAGTTTACGCGCACTGTCTTCTTCACCTAAACGCTCGCCATAAGGTGGATTAGCAACAATAACGCCGCCTTCTTTTTCGGTGCTGAAATCTTTTAATGCTTGTTGCTTAAACGTGATCGAATCTCCTAAGCCTAATTCATCAGCATTAGCCTGAGCAATATCAATCATTTCACCGTTAATATCAAAACCTGTAATATCTAATTTAACATCATAATCAGCTGCTTGCTCTGCTTCATTACGCACTTGTTCAAATATTTTATCAGGTACCCACTCCCACTGCTCACAAGCAAAGTCTCGATTAAAACCTGGTGCAAGTTGATGTCCGATCAATGCTGCTTCAATACATAAAGTACCCGAACCACATACGGGATCAATAAAAGGTTTATCTTTATGCCAATTTGTCAACTTCACTAAAGCTGCAGCCATGTTCTCTTTTAAGGGCGCGCCGCCTTTTTCTAGACGATAACCACGCTTGAATAGACTTGGGCCCGTTGTATCCAACAAGATCATCACATGATCCTTACGTAAAATAACTTCTAAGTTATACGATGCACCTGTTTCGATTAAAGGAACGTTTTGTGGGCGATGATAATAAGTTCTCATACGCTCTACGATTGCCTTTTTAGTGATCGCCTGACAATCAGGTGTGCTGTACAATTTAGATTTAATTGACTTACCAGCGACCGGAAAAGCAGCATCTAGAGGCAAGTATTCTTCCCAGGGTAAAGCTTTAACTTTTTCAAATAGTTCATCAAAACTATAAGCGTCAAATTCACCCACGACAATTTTTACCCTGTCAGCTGTTCGTAACCATAAATTCGTTTCCGCTATGGTTTTTACGGTTCCTTGAAAACGTGCACGACCATTTTCAACTTGACAATCAATTCCTAAGTTTCGTAATTCTTTTCCTGTTAAAGCTTCTAATCCGCTTGCTGCAGTTGCTATCAGATTAAAGCGTTGGTTATCTTCCATAATTTCCTCCGAAGTCATTTTCATTTTTTATAAAAAAAACCTCCCGTACTGGAAGGATTTTTTCCCTGTTTATTGTGATTTTCTATAAGCCATGTTTTGTCCAGTTATCTTACAGGGGCAAGATAACTTGGATAATCATCTGTCTACAATGAAACATTGTCTTTTTGCTAGCGTTGAATTCCGCTGCAAAAAACGCCCCGACCTTTGTTTGGGTTGCTCACTCGAGGGGTTTACCGCGTTCCACCAATAAGATTTCTCTTATTGCTTCGTCACTGTGGCACTTTCAAGGATACTCAAGCATAGTGTATAAAATGCACCTTAGCTTTTTTTCCTGCCGTTATTCCAAATAAATGAAATACCTCAGCTTATTTTTTCGCTGAGCACGAACACTACAGACATCTCAGTCTGTGTGAGCATGGACTTTCCTCAGTTTGATTTACTCAAACCGCGATTATCCGAAAATCACAATTTTTTATTTTAAAACTGACGCGTTTTTTCTAGATCATCGTCATCTGATGAACGGTTCGTATTTGATCGACTTTCAGTTGACCGATTATCTCTTGAGCGAGTATCATCAGAACGACTATAATCTTCAGTCGATTGAGAAGTACGTGTTTCCACATTTTCTTCTTGGTCTAATTTTTTACCAAAAACTTCTTTTTCTAAATTAGACAAACGTTTTAGGATGTCAAAATTTGTTACTGTTTGGCTTTTCGAAGTACTTTCTGATTGATTTCGTGAATTTGTCGCTTGATTCTTACTTAATTGAGCAATTTTTGCATTCAAACGATCATTTTCTTCTTGTAGCGTTAAAACTTCTTTGTTATACGCTTCGTAATCTTTAATTACACCATCTAAAAATTCATCAACTTCTACAGGATCGTAGCCGCGCATTTTTGTTTTAAACTCTTGCTGTAAAATATCTTTAGGAGTATATGTTATATTTGCCATTTTTCCACCTCATTGTTTGTTTGTATTACTTCTTATCTCAATTCTATTCTATCCAAAAAAAAAGAATAAATCAAACAGAATCATCGAAAACTGCATTTTGTAAATCATCCATGGTAATTAAATGGAGTAAAAAATCGTGCTCTTCAGCGTATTCTCTTGCATCATGTACAAAATAAGTACTTTTACCAGTAAATTCATCATCGTATACAACAATCGCACCATCTGCATGAGTAAGTAAAAAGTGTGTATGATTTTTTAGTTGACTTGGATTTTTATAAGGTAAGTGGCTCACAGCATCTACATAATCAGCTTTTTCTACAACTTTTTGTAACATCGTCTGATTTGCTTCATTCCAATTATTGCCAAACTCCAAGTAAGGATAAATGATTGAAAACTTCAATTCTGGATACTCTTCTTTTAATTCATCAATCAATTGAGCTGTCCAAATTTCGACGCCTAAATTTCCACCTACGATAACCCATTGTAGCCCCTCTTCTAAATACTGTTCAAGCGTTGTTTTTATAACTTTCTTAATAACTTTTATTTTAGGATCAGTTTCTTGAAAAACGCCTAACTCAAAGCTTCTATAACCGGTAACGACCAACGTATGTATGGCTTGCATAATATTACCTTTTCTTTCTTTTTATCTTTTTGGTATAATATGGCCTAGGAGTGTGAGAATCATGGTCTTTCATTATCCCAATGGCCATCCTAGCCACTATAATGAAGCGTCAAAACAAAAAATGCAAGGAAAAGATAAATCAATTAATTTTGCCAATCGTGGGATGCGTTTTGAAGACGCGATTAATCAAAGTAATGATTATTATCGTAATCACGATCTTGCTGTGATACATAAAAAACCAATACCACTACAAATCGTAAAAGTAGACTACCCCAAAAGAAGCGCTGCGGTTATTAGAGAAGCTTACTTTAAAGAGGCCTCTACTACCGATTATAACGGCGTATATAAAGGTTACTATCTTGATTTTGAAGCAAAAGAAACCAAAAATAAGACTTCGTTTCCGCTTAAAAACTTCCATGAGCATCAGATTGCTCATATGGAAAAATGTATGAAACAAGACGGTTTATGTTTTGTCTTATTATGGTTTTCGTCGTTAAAACGTTGCTTTTTCTTAGATAGTAAACAGCTTGTTTATTATTGGCGTAATAAAGAAAATCAAAAAAAATCAATGCCAATAACTGCTATTGAAAAGAATGCTATCGAAATCCAACCCAAAATAGCACCACGCATTCCTTATTTAGAAGCAGTTGATCAGTATTTGCAAGCAAAGGAGAAAAACTAACATGGCAAATCAATCAGATTCACGAGTCAGTCGACATAAGCAAAATAATCCCAAAAAGCGCAGTGTCGGCTCCATTTTACTTAAAATTATTATTTCTTTGTTTATCTTTGCTTGTATCGTTTTAGTTGCTGGAGCCGGTCTGTTTATGTTTTATGCAAAAGATGCACCTGAGCTAAGCGAAGACGAGTTAGATGCAACAGTCTCTTCCAAACTGTATGCTGCAAATGGAGAAATTTTCCAGGATATCGGTTCAGAAAAACGTGAAGAAATTTCACCGACCGATGTTCCCCAACAGTTAGAAGATGCGATTGTATCGATTGAAGATCGTCGTTTTTATAAACACATCGGGGTCGATCCAATAAGGATTGCAGGTTCAGCTTTTTCTAATGTCACAACAGGAGGAAAACAAGGAGGAAGCACTTTAACACAACAACTAATCAAGCTCTCCTACTTTTCTACCAGTGAAAAAGATCAAAACCTAAAACGTAAAGCCCAAGAAGCTTGGCTAGCAGTTAAATTAGAACGGCAAAAATCCAAGCAAGAAATCTTAACTTATTATATCAATAAAGTGTATATGTCAAACGGCCTTTATGGTATGCAAACAGCAGCAGAGTCCTTTTATGGCAAGCCTTTAGAGGAATTATCGCTTGCGCAAACTGCGATGATTGCTGGCATGCCAAATGCGCCCAATTATTATGACCCTTACGAGCATCAAGAAGAAGCAAAAGAGCGACGTGATACTGTGTTATATACAATGTTAGATAATGACAAAATCACGCAACAAGAATATGAGGACGCCAGCAATACACCAATTGATGATGATCTGCAAGAATTAGAAGAAGACGATGATGACGGTAAATATTATGACAACTATACAAAAGAAGTCATCAAAGAAGTTGAGGATAAAACCGGCAAAGATGTTTATCGAGATGGGCTTAATATCTATACAAATTTAGATGAAGATGCGCAAAAACATCTATACGATATTGTAAACTCTGATGAATACGTTGATTATCCTGATGATAAAATGCAAGTAGCTTCTACACTTATTGAGCCAGATACTGGCCAGGTTAAAGCACAAATCGGTGGTAGAAATGTTAAAGAAGGAACGGTTTTAGGTAACAACTTAGCTGTTAATACCTCAAGGGATTTCGGTTCCACAGTAAAACCAATCGTTGACTACGGTCCAGCTTTTGAATTTAAAAAATATCCAACAGCTAAAACGATTGTTGATGAACCATATTCTTATGAGGGTAGTGATACTCAAATTAATAATTGGGATAACTCTTTTATGGGTTCTATGACACTACGTAAAGCCCTTGTGCTTTCAAGAAACATCCCTGCAGCTAAACTTTTTGCAGACGTAGGCGCCGATTCGATTCAAGGGTTTTTGGAAAAATTGGGAATCCAATATAAAAATTTAAACCAATCAAATGCTATATCAAGTAACACTGATGAACAAGATGGTGCTAATTATGGTATATCTAGTCTGAAAATGGCAGCTGCTTATGGCGCGCTTGCTAACGGCGGGACTTATTATGAACCACAATACGTTAATAAAATCGTTTATCAAGATGGTTCTGAAGAAACAGATGCTTTTGAGGTGGAAGGACAAAAAGCTATGGAAGATACAACAGCTTACATGGTCACCGACATCTTAAAAGACGTTATTACAGATTCTGATGGTACAGGAACGAACGCCGCAATTTCAGGTTTATACCAAGCAGGTAAAACTGGGACTTCTAATTACACAGATGAAGAATTGGAAGAACTTGAGGGTAATCCATCCTCTCCTTCTCCAGATTCTAACTTTGTCGGTTATACTAGAAACTATTCCTTAGCTGTATGGACTGGCTACAATGATAAAATGACGCCTGTAACTAGCGAATCTTCCCATGTAGCCTCTGATGTTTATCGTGAATTAATGGAATATGTATCGTCTTCTGTCGAAAATAACGATTGGACAATGCCTGATGGTTTAGTTCGTATTGGAAAAGAACTTTACTTAAAAGGACAAGATGATACACCTTCAACTTCAAGAAGGACAAGACGAAGTGCACCATCATCTTCTTCCACTCCTTCTTCACAAAGGCCATCACAGACATCAGAAGAGCCTTCGACGGAAACAGAAGAAGAAAGTAGTACAGAAACAGAAGAAGAAAGTAGTACAGAAACAGAACCAACTAGCGAACCAGAAGAAAGTTCTTCAACAACTGAAGAAGAGGAAGAAAGCACGGAAACAGAAGAAGAATCATCTCAAGAAGAAGAAAGTTCAGAACCAAGCAGCGAACCAGAAGAAGAACCTTCATCATCAGAAGAAGAGAACCCACCTGAAGAAGAACCAGATACTAGTGAACCTGATGAAGGAAACAACGATGATGGAGGAAGCAGTGAAGAAGACGGAGGCGGAAACGAAGAAGAAAGTCCACCTGATACAGGTGATGATGGTAATCAAGAAGAGTCTTCGGAATAATAAAAAATGGCAAGAGAGTTTTATTCGCTCTCCTGCCATTTTTTATTTTCACTTGCTAAAAGTCATTCGTCTTCTAACCAATTATGTAAAGAAACATTTGGTAAGTCTTTTTCATTTCTACTACCTTCTTTTTTCATCATATTCCTTTTACGTTTTTTCTGCTCTTCTTCTACTTGTTGCTCAGTTGTAATGTTTTTCCGTTCCCAGGAGAGCAAAACACGATCAATATAATTTAAACTATAAGCTTGATTTAAAACAGCTTCTTTTAAAGCCAAACGAATTAAATCAGGAGAATATTGGTCCTCCTCGATCCATTGACCGATGCGTTGGAACTCAATTGGCGATAAGGCGCGACCAAATTCTTTTTCAAACATTTGATATAATGCTTGTACCTTTTGCTCGTAATCTTTTTCTCCTTCTTTTTTACGTTCTTGGCTTTGCAGTAATGCTAGTTTTTCAAAAATGGCTGAAAAATCATAGAAATCATTTCTAATTCCTTGTCTATCTTTCTCCGATTCAATAGTAATCACTTGTTTTTCTACCAATTGATTCAATAAATTATAAATTTCTTTTTGATCACAGCCCATATTTTTCGCAATAGGAGCTAAATCAGGGAAATCATTGCCCAGTTCATGATATTTATATAGCTGGATCCATAAAATAAATTCATCATTGCTTAGTCCCAATTGCCTGTAATGTTCAATTAGAAGGTTGGAAAGTACAGTTTGTCCACCTTTTAAATAATCTTGTAGTGAAATCATAAAAATGCTCCTTTTAATAAGTTACGAAAAAGCTGTTTCTTTCTTTTAATAGAAACAGCTTTTTTATTATATCATTTTTCAATTTTTGTTTGGCATCTTGGACAAAGTCCATATACTTCCAAACGATGACTATCGATATCATAGCCTGTTAATTTTCCAGCTGCCATTTCCACATCTTCTAAACCTGGATAGTAAAAATCAGTAATTTTTCCGCAATTTCTACAAATTGCATGATAATGAAGTTCTGTAAAAAAGTCAAACCGACTAGAAGCGTCTCCATAATTCATTTCTCTGATTAAACCAATTTTAGTAAATAACTTTAAATTATTGTAAACTGTTGCTACACTCATTCCAGGAAAATTATCTTCAATTGATTTATAGATCGTCTCAGCAGTGGGATGTTCATTTGAGTAAGCTAAAAACTCTAGAATAGCTTTGCGTTGCGGCGTGATCCGGATATGTTCTTCTTTTAACCGTCGTAATGCTTCATCAAAACTTCTCAATGCGACCCCCTCCATTTTCTACTAATTTTATAATACTATGACTTTCGCTTTTTTTCTAGCATTTTTGCTAAGTTCATTCAAAAATGGCTGAGATAAAAACCCCTAGCAATGTTCATTTTTTGAATAACTAGAAGAAAAATTCTTCAATTCAGTTGCTTCTTACCGCAAAAAACTGAATTCGTTAATTCATGAATCATTGCTAAGGGTCTATATCTCAGCCCTTAAACAAAATATTAAACATTTAATTGTTGTCCTACTGAAACCATTTGATCTGTTAGTCCATTATTAGCCATCAACTCATCTAAAGAAATTCCATGATTTTGTGCGATATCCCATAAAGTATCGCCTTGTTGTACGGTATAGGTTGAACCTGTACTTGCAGATGCCTGCGTTTGTTCAGAAGTCGACTCACTTTCTGCACTATCCTCTGTCTCTTGAGTTGAATCCATAGTATCCCCAGCTTGTGCTGGTGTATCAAACTGCGTTAAATTATAAGCTTCAATTAAGGCATTAAGTTTTTGACCATAATCCGGATCAGTAGCATATCTTCCCGTAAGATAAGACGTTGCATCTGTATAACTAGACGTTTGGCTTTTCCAAGTTCCTTCATAATTAGGCGCACCAGATGAGTAACTAGAAGCTTTCAAAACAGCTGCATGATCCTGTAAAGACTCTTCATAACTATTGTAAACTCTAAATGGTTCGTCCATAGTTTCCCACTTGCCATCAACATATTCTTTGGTGGACATCCAAGTCGAAGGTTCTTGACCATAAGCTTTCACACCAAATAAATTGTATGTAGGTGAAGAAGAAAGAGAAGAATTGCCGTTACCACTTTCTAACAACGCTTGTGCAATCATAACAGAAGCATACAAGTCATTGCTGTCTGCAATCTGTTGTGCTGAAGTACCAATTTGATTAATTAAATAAGAAGCTTCATTTTCTGATGGTTGATACTCTTCTGCATAGCTTTCCTGTGGAAGTAAAGCTGCCGTAGTCGGAGCAATAACCAAGCCTGTACCTACCAATGATAATACTGTTTTCTTATTAAACTTTTTATCAAATGTTCTCTTTTTTTGATGACGCTCACTACGTGTTCTGTAAACCATAACATCCTCCTCCGGGAAACTTTTAAAAAACTTTGTTAAGAAAATTAAGAAATCTATAAGAATAATTGTAAATTAAAAAAGGAAATAAAACAACATTTTTACTCCATTTTATTTAAAAAACCCTTACATTAACCTTGCTAACTACTAATATAGCAATAAAAGATTTCAAGAAAACTTTTAAAAGTTTTTAAAAAGATAACAAAAAGCACGGAAAGTTTATTAAGCTTCCGTGCTTTTTTAGAGCTAGTCCATTGATTTAAAAATCGATACAATGTTTTCTGCAGTAAATCCGTATTCTTCTAATACTTTACCACCTGGAGCTGAAGCACCAAAACGATCGATTGTTAGTAACTCACCATCGTCTTTAACATATTTATGCCAGCCAAATGAAGCACCTGCTTCGATACCTAAACGTTTTTTAATACCGCTTGGTAGAACAGATTCTTTATAGGCTTCACTTTGTTGTTCAAATAAATCAAAACTTGGAAGAGAAACCACTGAAACATCAATATCGTCACTTGCTAATTTTTCTTGGGCTTCTACTGCCAGATGAACCTCAGAACCCGTAGCAATTAAAATTCCATCCGGTTTATTGCCTTTTTGTGGAGAAATGACATATCCACCTTTAGCTAGATTTTCTTCAGCATCTTCTGTAGTACCAGCTAGTGTAGGTAGATTTTGACGGCTTAAAACAAGCATTGTTGGATGTGTTTTAGCCTGCATAGCCATTTTCCAAGCTGCTCGAGTTTCGTTTCCATCAGCAGGACGGATAACACTCATGTTCGGCATAGCACGTAAACTAGCTAAATGTTCAACAGGTTCGTGAGTAGGTCCATCTTCACCTACAGCAACAGAATCGTGAGTAAACACATAAGTTGTAGGTAAATGTTGGATAGCTGCTAAACGTAACGCAGGACGACAATAATCACTAAAGACAAAGAATGTTCCGCCGTATATCTTGGTCCCGCCATGTAATTGGATACCGTTCATAATCGCAACCATGGCAAATTCCCGTACACCAAACCAAATATTACGTCCTTCATATTGACCAGGCGCAAAATCTTGATCGTCAGTTGCCATTGTATTGTTTGAAGAAGATAAATCTGCCGATCCCCCCCAGAAAGAAGGCAATGCTTTAGAAATTGCTTGAATAACATCCTGGCTTGATTTACGGCTAGCTTGTCCACTACCTACATCATAATGTGGTAACTCTTTATCCCAACCTGATGGCAGCTCACCAGCAAAAGCTTTTTTCAATTGTTCTGCTTCATCTGGATATTTCTTCTCATAAGCCGCGAATAAGTCGTTCCATTCAGCCTCTGCCTTTTCACCACGATCTATCATCGTTTCCTTAAAACGAGTAGCTGCTTCTTCTGGCACTGTAAATTCAGGGTAATCCCAGCCAAAGAAATGCTTAGCTGCGGTAACACCTTCTTCACCAAGAGCAGCACCATGAACAGCTGCAGTTCCTTCTTTTGGTGAACCTAAACCAATAACTGTTTTTACTTCGATCAATGTTGGTTGATCTGTATTCTTTCGAGCTTCTTCAATTGCTTTAGCAATGGCTTCCATATCTGTGCCATCTTCTACTAATAAATATTGCCAACCATATGCTTCATAACGTTTACCCACATTTTCAGTAAACGCTTTAGAAGTTGGGCCATCTAAAGAAATCTCATTGGAATCATATAAAACGATCAATTTTCCCAATTGTAAATGACCTGCTAAAGAGGACGCTTCTTGGGATACACCTTCCATCAAATCACCGTCACCTGCTAATGCATAAGTATAGTGATCAATAATGGAGAAATCTTCTTTATTATACTGGGCAGCCAAATGAGCTTCTGTCATTGCCATACCTACTGCCATAGCAAGACCTTGACCTAAAGGACCGGTTGTCGCTTCTACTCCATCGATGTCGCCAACTTCGGGATGACCTGGTGTTTGGCTACCGTACTGGCGAAAGTTTTTTAGATCATCGATTGAAATATTATAACCAGAACAGTGCAATAAACTATATAATAAAGCTGAACCATGTCCTGCCGATAAAACAAAACGATCTCGATCGACCCAGTTCCGTGAAGTTTTCGGATTCACTTTCAAATATTTTGTCCATAAAGCATAAGCCATTGGTGCAGCGCCTAAAGGTAAGCCAGGGTGACCTGAATTAGCTTTTTGGACAGCGTCAATGCTTAATGTTCGCAGCGTATTTACGCCTATTTCATCAATCTCATCAAACAATACGAACCCTCCTATTTAGGTTAAATTTACTTTTAATACTATTTCATTATAAAAGATCAATCGCTTTTTTTCAACTAAAATTGAAAAGGGATACACCGCTTATCAACGATCGTGTAATCCCTTTTTCTTTTGTATTTTCTTTAGTTTTTCGGGTGTAACATCTTTTCCGTCAGGATCCACAACTTTCATCCCTTCGATATGTTTTCTCATGCCTCCACGAAAATCTTGCAGATATTCTTTTCTTAGTGCATCTTGTTCTTTTTGTTCTTTATCTGTTAAACCGTCTGTCTTTTTTTTATTTGCTAGTTCATTAATACGATTTATTTTTTCATCTGATATCATTACCATAACTCCTTCCTTTCTTTTTATCATACACAAGGATAACATAAAAAACAAACCACAGCATCTAAATTAATGCGAACGTTTGTTTGAATTCTATAACAACTTATGCTAAACTTTAATTAATAAGAAAGAGAGAAGGTGTTAACTTTGGCAAAAAAAACAGAGAATCGACAGATTGAAGTTCTTAAATTTATCCATACGATTGTCAGTCAAAAAGGATACCCACCTACTGTTAGGGAGATTGGCGAAGGCGTTAGTTTATCTTCTACTTCAACTGTTCATGGGCATCTATCGCGTTTAGAAAAAAAAGGAATGATTCAACGTGACCCTACAAAACCACGTGCTATTGAGCTGACCTCTTTAGGATTAGAAGCAATCGGTGTGCAACAAGAAAGTATTCCAATGCTTGGTACAGTTACAGCTGGTGAACCTATTTTAGCGGTTGAAGAAGCTTCAGATTATTTTCCTATTCCGCCCAATTTAAATACCCATGACGGGCAATTATTTATGCTTACTATACGTGGCGAAAGTATGATCAATGTGGGAATTCTAGATGGAGACCAAGTCATTGTTCGCAAACAAAACTTTGCCGAAAATGGAGACATTGTCATCGCAATGACTGAGGATGAAGAAGCAACCTGTAAGAGATTCTATAAAGAAAAGGATCATATTCGTTTACAACCTGAAAATGATTTTATGGAACCGATCATTTTGCCAATAGTTAAAATCTTAGGACAAGTTGTTGGGCTCTATCGCCATTTCTAACAAAATATCAGTAAGATCTTCAAAAAAATGAAGATCTTTTATTTTTTACTTTACAAAGGGAACAAATATTCGTATAATGAATTTACAAACGTTTGTTCGCATATAAGAAGGGAGTCATTTACTATGAAAGGAATACGTCGTTTTGGGTTGATGATCGTTATATTATTAATTGGTATCACAATCGGGCACTTTGGTCTTTTTATTTCAACTCTATTTGTCTGTCCTTTAATTACCTTATGGCTATTACTCTGGGATGATAAAAAGAATAGTCAACTAGAATATAAACGTCAAATACATCGTTATCAAACAAAGCCATGAAAAAAGAAGCTTAAAACCAACTCAAATGGTTTTAAGCTTCTTTTATAACTCTTTACTCTTTTAAAAACAATGTATTAATAGTCTAATAAAGTAAGTATCTCGTAGTCTTCAATCTTATCTCTTCCATGTAAATCTAATAATTCAATCAAAAAAGCACAACCGATAACGACGCCACCTAATTTTTCAACTAGATCTATCGTAGCCTTTACAGTACCGCCAGTAGCTAGCAAGTCATCACAAACAAGTACTCTTTGTCCAGGTTTAATAGCATCCTCGTGTAGCGTCAAGGTATCCTGACCGTATTCTTTATCGTAGGTCACTTCAATCGTTTTACGGGGTAATTTGCCTGGTTTACGAACAGGCGCAAAACCTACGCCAACCTCATAAGCTACGGGACAACCTACGATAAATCCACGCGCTTCAGGCCCTACCACCATATCGATTTGCTTTTTATCAGCATAATCAACAATTTTATTTACTGCTTCACGGTAAGCTTTACCATCTGCCATAAGAGGTGAGATATCTCTAAAGGTAACGCCTTCTTCGGGGTAATCAGGAATACTTGCAATATAATCTTCTAAATTCACTTATTTTTCCTCCTAATAAACGTGCGTATAATATTTTTAATATCGAATACTTGTTTTTATGTTGCTAACCAATTTTTCAAAGACGGTAAATCACTTAGCAATAAAAACTCTTCTGTTTTGATTTTGTTCAACCGTTTTTGATAAGTTTGACTTTCCGTCAATGCTTGAGGTTTTGGATCTTCTACTTGATTCATAATCCCGTCTGTTATTGTAACAAATCCTAAGTCAAAAAACACTTGAATCATAAAAAACAATAATTTTTCTGGAATCCCTAAATGCTGTGCAATAACGGGTAACTTGTATCTCACATCCACTTGTTGTTGTTTGGAGATAAAGTGAAATAACTTAGCGTACTGTTCTCGTGTCCCTACGCCATCTAGATAAGCGTCATCTTTAGCTGAGCATAAGAAAAAGACACGTGAGACTTGAGCTGTTTTAACAGCTGCTTTAGCCTCTTCTAATTGTATTGGACAGTTGAAAAGTACCAACTGATTAAAAGTAGTCTCTTCTATTGCAGAAAGAAAATCCTGTGAATCTTTATAAGTTACTACCGGATGTTCAATTCTTTCCTCGATTTTTTTTGTTTCTTTTTCAGAAAAACTAACAAACAATGTTGGTTCTACAAATGTTAGATTTTGCTGATACTTTTTTGAACGATAGTCAAATACTTGCAGGTGATTGATACTATAATCCTTTAAAACAATTTGAGGAATACGTTTATGATTCCACTCATTAATCGACAATTGCGCTACAATATCAATAAATTCACTTTGAAATTCTAAAATATCAGGACCAAAACCAAAACCGATCCCTTCCATATTTCCTTCAGAAGGATCTTTTAAGGATAATTTCAGGTGTTTACCATCCGCTCCGACAGTCCGAGTATTTATCGCAGTGCAATCTTTAAATAAAATATGCGGCAAAGGATTATCCATACCAAAAGGTGCTAAGCTTTGCATCGCTTCAATATCTTGTAATTTAACATCTGACAAGCTAAGTATTGCATCAACGGATAAATAATTTTCTGGTTGGATATTATTTGAATCAAGTATTTCATTCACTTTTTTTATTAGTAAAGACAAATTCTCTTTTTGTAAACTAAGTCCGACAGCGGCATGGTGTCCGCCAAAACTAGTCATCAATTCGCGAGTTTGGTCTAAAAGTTTGAATAAATTAACTGAATCAACACTGCGTCCCGAACCTTTTAAAAGTCCTTCTTGCGTCTGAGTCAAAACAATCGTAGGTTTTCCTACTTTTTGTGCAATATTTCCAGCTACAATCCCTAGTACGCCTTCATTCCAATTTTCTCCTGCAATGATTTGAATTTTTTTGTCCGGAGATAATTGTTGCATGGCTTCTTCAGTTATTTCTTGCGTGATTGCTTTTCTTTGTGTATTCACTTGATTCAATTGTTCAGATAAATAGGAAGCCCTATCTTGCTCAAAAGTAGTTAACAACTCTACCGCTTCATTAGGATCTTGTAAGCGTCCTAAGGCGTTTAATCTGGGAGCGATCGCAAAACCAATCGTTGACTCATCCACTTCTTCTATACGGATTTGACTTACCTGTAACAATTCAAGTAAGCCGATTCGCTGTGTTTGTTTTAAAGCTTCGAGTCCGAAAACAACTAGCGCGCGATTTTCATCAGTAAGTGAAACCATATCAGCGACAGTACCGATGGCTACCAAATCTAAAAAGTCCGTGGGTACTTCATTAAGTAACGCACAAGCAAACTTAAAAGCGACACCAACACCGGCTAGTTCACCAAAAGGGTATTGTCCTTCTGGATGACGCGGATGAATAATAGCATAAGCATTAGGCAATGACTGGGGTAATTCGTGGTGATCCGTAACGATTACATCTACATTCTGACTATTAGCAAAATCAATTGCTTCATGGCCAGAAACGCCGTTATCAACGGTAAGTATCAGTTGAACGCCTGCAGCTATTTTTTCTTTATACACCTCTATATTAGGACCATATCCATCTTTAAAACGATTTGGTAAATAATAATCAACATCAGCGCCTAAAAGCTCTAATGTTTCTTTTATCAGTGATGTACTTGTAATACCATCAGCATCGTAGTCGCCATAAACCAAAATTCTTTCTTCATTTTCCAGTGCTTGTTGCACCCGTGAAACGGCCTTTTCCATATCAAATAGTAGAAATGGATCATGTAATTGATCAAATGACGGATGAAAAAAAGTTGCTATTTCCTGCGGACTTTGAATCTCACGTTGCCAAAGAAGTTTTCCCAAAAAGCTAGGTATCTTTTCTTTGTTTAATTGATCAATAAATTCTTCTGGCAATTCTACATCTGATGGAAGTTGCCAATTATAATTTGCTGGTTTCAAACAATCACTCCTAACCACAACATTACATTATAGCAAACCTAAACAAATAAGCAAAGAAAGGATAATTTTTAGTTAAAACATCCTTTCTTTGCAAGTTTTATTAACTATCTGAAGAGTGTTCTTCTTCCTTTATTTTTTCTGTTTCTTCTTCATTTACAGCATTTTGCTCACTGTCTGTTTTTAAAGCAGCTAACTTATTATTGTATTCACGTTCTAATTCTTGTCGTTTATCCGCTACTTTTTGATCAAGTGATTGCTCAAGTTCGCCTAATTGTTTTTTCAAAGATTTGATTTCTTTTCTTTGATGCCAAATCGTACTAGTAGCAACCAATGCAATGACTATGGCGCCTAAAAATGCTGAACCAATAATAATGATAACAAGTGGTGCTGATAGTTGAGAAAATCCAAAATTGATAGGCACATCCATGTTATTCATCACCGCAAATAATACGATCAATAAGGTTAAAACAAATCCAAGAATAATCCGCCATTGACTTTTCATAAAAACACTCCCTCACTTTATATTAATGAAACTATTTTTGATTGAAGATACCCGCTGCTAAAAAATCACCGACTTTAGGAAATAGTTGATAAGCTCTAGCAGCAAATTCCATAATCACTGGTTGGTTAATTTCTCGTTTAGGGCAACTTATTTGTTTGACGATTTTATGTGCCAACTTATTAGGTTTTATAACAAAAGCATCCACATTTTCCAGATAATTTCCACTAGGATCGGCTTTATCGAAAAATTCAGTCCGAATCGGACCTGGATTCACTGTTGTCACTGCAATGCCAAATGGTTTTAATTCTAAACGTAAAGCATTTGAAAAACCAAGAACAGCAAATTTAGTCGCAGAATAAATACTAGACTTAGGCGTAGCCATTTTACCTGCCATTGAAGCAATGTTTATAATATGTCCACGCTTAGTTTCTAACATATCTGCAGCAACGCGTTGCGTTAGAAGCATTAATCCTAAAACATTTACTTCAAACATCTCTCTGATTTTTTCTTGTTCAAAAGAGACAAAATTATCAAAATGGCCAAATCCTGCATCATTAACCAAACAATCGACAGACCCTACTTCTTGTTTTACTCTTTCATACATCCGCTCAATACTATCAGGATCTGAAACGTCCAGTTGAAAAGCATAAGCTTCATTCTGGCTAAGTTGCTTACATTTTTCTTTTACTTGACCGATCAATTGGATACGTCGTGCACATACAATGATAATTGCCCCTCTTTTGGCAGCTTCGTAACAAATCTGTTCACCTAAACCTGAAGAAGCTCCCGTAACTAGGATAACTTTATTTTTTAAGTTCATTGATTTTCCTCCCTTTCTTGAAATGGAATCATCATACAATAAAAATCTTTTGCTATGACCGTATGAGGAAAAACTTCTTGCGCTTCTTTTTCCAATTCTATCGTATCTTTATTAAGATAACGAGCACTAATATGGGTTAAAATTAATTGCTTCACTCCTGCTTTTTTAGCCACTGTTGCCGCCTGCTGGGTTGTCGAATGATAATATGACTTCGCAAGTTTGGCTTCATGCTTGTTAAACGTACTTTCATGAACTAAAACATCGGCATCTTCAGCTAGAGCAATGGCGTTTGTCGTATAACGAGTATCACCCAAAATCGTTACCACGCGCCCTTTTTTAGCCTGACCCACAAAATCTTTTCCATTAATGGTCTGACCATCTGTCAAAGTAACACTTTCACCTTGCTTTAATTTACCATAAACAGGGCCTGGTTTAATACCCAAAGCTTTTAGTTTTTCTACTTGCAATTCACCTTTATGATCTTTTTCCGCCACTCGAAAACCGAAACTGGCAACACCATGATCCAACCTTTTACAAGTCACAACAAATTGATCATCTTCAAATAAGGTTTCTTCATCACTTGATATTTCGATAAATTTTAAAGGATAGTTTAAATGTGTTTTCGAAATTTTAAGGGAGGTACGAATAAAGTCTTCTATGCCTTTAGGGCCGTATATCTCTAATGGTTTATCTCCTGCTTGGTTTGATCGGCTAGTAATCAAACCGGGTAGACCAAATATATGATCACCATGTAAGTGACTAATAAATATCTTCTCAATTTTACGTGGTTTGATTGTTGTATGTAAAATTTGCATCTGGGTTCCTTCACCACAATCAAATAACCAAATAGCATTACGTTCAGCCAAAAGCCGTAACGCAATGCTAGTAACATTACGATGTTTTGCCGGCAAACCGGCCCCTGTTCCCAAAAATTCCAGTTCCATAATTTACCTATCTTTCTTTTCTAAACTCTGAATTATCGCTTTATTTCTGATGCTTTTCGTCCCATTTTTGTTTGGTATTTTCCTTGGTTGTTTCTTCTACTTCTTGTGCTTTTTTAATTTCTTCTTGTACTTCCGCTAAATCAAAGCGCGCGATTTCTCCGCCTATTTCCATCATAACCAGTTGGTTAAGCGGACGATTATCTGTTTCATCTGCAATTAAAATCAAACCTGTTTGGCCAGCATCTATTTTCTTACCCACAAAATCAAAAATCGTATGTGCTTCACGGATTTCCTTACTATCCCTAGAAGCTCCGATCACACTGCCGCCGAACCAGCCCAAAAGAATTCCTAAAGGACCACCTAGAAGACCTACCATCATTCCGATAAGACCGCCTTTTGAGCTTTGATTTGTACCGGTAAAATCTATAAAGTCTTCTACATCGAATTGGTGTTTGCCATTAGCCGAATGGGTAACAACCGCCATTTGCTCACCGCTGAGTTCCTTATTTCCTTGAGCTTTTTTAACCATTGAAAAAGCTTGGTAAGCTTGTGCATTTTCTTCAAAGTTCATAATAATCACACGTCTTGTCATGTGCTACCTCCTTTTAGAACTTTATTGCATACTAGTTATTCAACAAATTCAAAAACAAAGTCACGAATTCTTACTAAATCGCCATCTTGCGCACCTCGTTGACGTAAGGCTTCATCAACGCCCATTTTGCGTAATTGTCGAGTAAAGCGCCTAATGCCTTCCTCGTGTTCAAAATCTGTCATTTCAAATTGTTTTTCTAATTTTCTTCCCGTTAACACCCAAGTTGCATCTGGATCACGTTGGATTTCAAAACTTGACTCTTCAGGAGTATAGCCATATTGTACGACATCCTCTGATTCTGCCACTTTTTCATCAAGTGGGAAAACAGGTGCTTTTTCTAGTAAATCAGCTGTAGCATTCACCAAAGGATCTATTCCTTGATTTGTTACACCGGAAGTCGGAAAAATTAAAGGCATTTCGCTGTTTTCATTTGCATATTGTTGCGTTAATTTTTCCTTAAATTCTTTTAACTGATCTTCTGCGCCGGGCATATCGATTTTATTAGCGACAATAATTTGAGGTCGTTCTAATAAACGAAGATCATAAGAAGACAATTCTTGATTAATCGCTAAATAATCTTCGTAAGGGTCGCGCCCTTCCATACCGCTCATATCAACCACATGTAAGATCACGCGGGTTCTTTCTATATGTCGCAAAAATTGAATGCCTAGTCCTACACCTTGCGAAGCTCCTTCAATTAATCCTGGCAAATCTGCAATAACAAAATTAGCCCCATTTGAAGTAGACACCATGCCTAAATTAGGAACGATCGTCGTAAAATGATAAGCACCGATTTTAGGCTTAGCTGCTGAAATAATAGATAATAAAGTAGATTTTCCAACCGAAGGAAAACCAACCAGACCCACATCAGCTAATACTCTTAGTTCTAGTTCTATTTTTCTTTCTATACCCGGCTCACCATTTTCCGCCAATTCAGGCGCGGGGTTTTTTGGCGTAGCAAAGTGAACATTACCACGTCCACCACGTCCACCTTTTGCAACAGTTAACATTTGTCCTTCTTCTACTAAATCTCCAAGCAGTTCTCCTGTTTCCTTATCACGTACGATAGTGCCTTGTGGAACTTTAACATAAAGATCTTGGGAAGAGCGTCCATGCATATTTTTATGCATACCATTTTCGCCTGCAGAAGCTTTAAAACGCCGATTATAGCGAAAATCCATCAACGTACGTAAGCCCTCATCTACAATTAATATGACATCGCCGCCACGACCGCCATCGCCACCAGCAGGGCCGCCATTAGGAACGAACTTTTCCCGTCGAAAAGCAACCATTCCGTTACCGCCGTTTCCTGCTTTTACGTCGATCGTTGTTTGATCTAAAAACATGGACATACTTGTGTCCTCCATTCTATATACATACTCAATATCCTATCCTTGAACCTTTCCTATTGTACCTAGCATTTGTGTGTTTGTCCATCATTTCCTTACTACTCACTTATCATACTTTTCTAAAAAAGTATGTACTTTATCTTGATAAAGATCTGGATCTTGATTATAGCTATCCGCATGAGCGGCATTATCCACTGCCCACTTTTCTTTTGGAGCGTTTGTGGCTTGATAAAGCTCATCCAGCATAGAAAATGGAACAAATTTATCTTTTTTTCCGTGAATAAAAAAGATGGGGCGCGTATTTTTAGCCAATTGTTTGCTTGCATCGGCTTCATCAAAAAAATAACCTGCGCGAATTTTGGTCACTAAACTGGTAATTGGAATCATCGGAAAGGCAGGTAAATCAAACTGATCCTTTAACTGATAAGTTAATTCATCAGTTACAGAGCTATAGCCGCAGTCTTCTACAATCGAAACCACATTTTCAGGAAGTTTTTCACCAGAGACCATCATCACTGTAGCCGCACCCATACTGACACCATATAGTGTGATTTTTTCTTGGTCACCTTGTTTTTGCAAAACCTGATCGATCCACTGCAAATAGTCTTTTCTTTCATGCCAACCAAAACCAATATAATCGCCTTCGCTATTGCCATGTCCGCGCGCATCAGGAACTAATACATTATAACCCATATCATGATACATTTTAGCATATTCTGCCATCGTTTCAGCTGTATCCATATAGCCGTGAGCTAAAATCGCTGTTTTTCCTTCCTGTTTTTCTGCCGGCAAAAAGAATGCTGACAATTTCAAATCGTCTTTTGAATACAGGCTCCATTGCTCACGATTATTGTCATTTCTATACCAGTCTTCAATTTTTTGCGTCTCAGCGGTTTTGGTTTCTGTGTCCGAACTTAAAAAATCTTTTTCTGAGGGAATAACAGCATATTCGTAAAAGTAATTCCCGGCATAAAGTAGACCGCCTATTGTTAAAATTGCAAGAATAAAAATAAACCATTTTAAAATTTTCACTATCTTTTTCCTCATCACTATTAAAAATTTCCAGTCTAGTATACGAAAAAACACAAAGAAATAAAAATACTTTGCGTTTTGGTTTACATAATTTCTATATAGTAAACGAAAACTAGAACGTTAATTTTACGTTCTAGTCAATCATTTTACTTATTTTCAATTAAACGAAAACTAGACCAAGGTTTTAAAAACTGGAGTAAAAATAAATCTTCTGCAGAAATACTGCCTACGACATTGACGCGACCATCATTTTGCATAGCTTGTAAAGCAATCTGTGTTTCTCCTTTATACTGCTTGTAATCTACATTATCGATCAGTACATCGCCACGCTTCATATTTCTTGTATTATGTGCAGGAAAAGCTTTCTCCTTATAATAAACACGAGTCATTGTTGATCGTAACAAATACTCAGAGGCATCCCCGCGATAACTATGCAGATTATCAAATAAACAAATCCGCTCATCTTCTGTAATATCGTCAGCTACATCCACTCGCAAAGTGGGATAAAGCGCACGAAAACTTTCAGCCATTGCTTTTAATTCAGCTTCTGAGGCATAGGCATTCGCAATGGTAATATCATCAATTAAACCTGTTAGAAGTAAGTGCTTGACTTGTGTTTCAATAGCTAATATTCTATGTTCTTCTAAAGTGCAGAGTCCATCTTGTGTGGGCCAAGGTCCAAAAGTTGCTGCTTGTGAATTAACAAAAGCCATTGTATTTAAATTATAATGACGAAATTTCTCAGAGCAATAAGCAAAATGCTTATAACCTAGCCCTGTATAACGGTGAGGATAGAAATTATGAGAACCGAGCAAGTTTTCCTTGTTGGGTGAAAAGGACATAATATTGTCTACGTAATTTGTTCCCGTGCTCATATTGATTTCTATTTTTAAATGATAAGGATTGCGTGTCATTTGAGCTTCCTCAGCTCCTGTAAATCCCAAATCCAAACGAACCCCATCTGCACCTAATTCATGAAAAAAAGAAAGATCATCGTATGAAATTCCCAGTTGTTCAAACAAGCTAGGATTAATATCCACCATAACTTCCATATCTAAAGTATTAGCATAATCTACCACCTGTTTAAAATCAGCCAATACTTTATCCTTTTCTCCCTTGATCTGTAACAAACTAGTGAACACACGCTTAAAACCATACTTATGTGCTAAGTCTAAATACGCCTTGTCTTTTGCAAAATTCGAACGTTCAGGGTAAAGTGAGATACCTAATTTCCCCATAAATTCCCTCCTATAAATAAGATATTGCTCCCTTGTATTATAACAAAGCGCTAACAAGTGGTCTATATCTTTTTATAACACCACACACAAAAGCAAAACTATACTTTCTTCTTGATTTGTGACCAAAAGACGAATTTGTAGACCTTTCTTTGCTATACTTGGGTCTGCAAATACGATTTCTAACCCTTCTTTTCCTAACTTGAATTTGCACATAAAAAAACCGAAAGCAACCCAATCATCTTAGTCGCTTTCGGTCTTAATATTTTTATTCATCGCCAACGATAAAAGTAAATTCACATTCAGCAGCTGTTTTATCTTCAACCGTTGCTTTAGCTACAGCTGTACCGACAGATCCCTTTGTTTTAGTAATCTCAAAGGAAAGTTTTAAAGTATCTCCTGCTACTACTTTTTGCCGAAATTTTGCTTTATTTATTCCACCAATATAAGCTGTCTTTCCTTGAAATTCATCAGATTTCAAAATCAAAATCGACCCTGCTTGAGCCAAGGTTTCTAAAATCAACACACCTGGCATCACCGGGTTATCAGGAAAATGCCCCTGAAAGAAATCTTCGTTAATCGTCACATTTTTTGTCGCTATAATTTTCTTGCCTGATTCAATATGATCGACATAGTCTATGTAAAGAATCGGATAGCGATTAGGTATTACTTTTTTTACTTCTTCTTCAGTTAAAAATTTTTCCATTTCGTTTATCCCTCTCAAATTGCTTGAATACTTTGATTATCAAACTAACACACTTTCTTTTATTTCGCAATAAAAGAATAAAATAAGTAAATTTAGTTTGACAATCAAACAATTTTATCTAATAATAAGAAATCATGAACCTTTTTCATGAATTGTACTTGAAATTATTATATATTTTATTTAAGGAGTGTATTTATGGGCTTTCTAACTGGAAAAAAAATTGTCGTCATGGGCGTTGCTAATAAAAGAAGTATTGCTTGGGGATGCGCACAAGCTATTACTGAACAAGGTGGCGAAGTGATTTATACCTATCAAAATGATCGGATGAAAAAATCTTTAGGAAAAATCCTCAATGGCGATGAGTATTTGGTTGAATGTGATGTTGCTGATGATGACAGTATTAAAAGTGCTTTTGAACAAATTAAAGATTACGCTGGTGAAATCAATGGTGTTGTTCATGCAATTGCTTTTGCTGATAAAAATGATTTGCAAGGAAATGTTTCTGATATTTCTCGTAAAGGTTACGCTCTTGCGCAAGATATCAGTAGTTACTCCCTAATTGCTGTAGCACATTATGCAAAACCTTTATTGGCGGAAAATAGTGGTATTGTCACATTGACTTATTTCGGTTCTCAACGTTCAGTTCCAAATTATAATATGATGGGAATTGCCAAAGCTTCATTAGAAGCAACTGTCCGTTATTTAGCAACCGAATTTGCGCAAGATCAGGTGCATGTTAATGCTATTTCTGCGGGCGCAGTGAAGACATTAGCTGTAACCGGTGTTAAGGATTATCAAAAATTAATTCAACTATCTCAAGACCGTACAGCTGATGAAGTAAGTGTTACCACTAATGAAATTGGTAATGTTTGTGCCTTTTTAGTGAGTTCTTTAGCCAGTGGTGTTATCGGAGAAACCGTCTTTGTAGATAAAGGTGTACATTTATCTTAATTTTTGTTTACTCCTATACTTTTTTGATTTTCTTTTTTCAAAAAGCTTGTTACAATAATTAAGCATTAATTTTGGAGGGATCATCATATGTCTTTACTTATAGGAGCGCAAAAAATCCTTGCGACGACAGCAAATACTGATTCTACTGTCGATACTTCGGATTCAACGGTCATAGAACCGACCACAGAAAAACTAAATGCTTTCCAGCGTTGGTGGAATAATATCGACTGGGAAGATTTAACAGGTACTCTGATTTCAAAGGTACTTGCTATTATAGCTTTAACTATTTTATTTTTTATTTTAGTGCGCTTAGCGGATTACTTCATTAATCGGGGCTTCCGCCTTAATAAAAAGAAAAAACAAAGTGAAGTACGAGTAAAGACGATGAACACGTTGGCAAAAAACGTCGCACATTACACATTAGGCTTTTTTTATGTGTATTCATTGCTCTCTTCAGTGGGGATTCCTGTAGGATCTCTTTTAGCTGGGGCTGGAATTGCTGGTTTAGCAATTGGTCTTGGTGCTCAGGGGCTGATGAGTGATATATTCACAGGTTTCTTCATTATTATCGAACAACAATTTAATGTGGGAGATTATATTCAACTAAGCGATTTAGTTCTTGAAGGAACCGTTATTTCTGTTGGTTTACGAACACTTCAATTACAATCAGCTGATGGAACCGTCCACTTCATCCCGAACCGTAATATTACAACGATCAGTAACACTTCACGCTTTGACATGCGTGTCTTAGTGAATGTAAGAGTAAATCCTAAAGAAGGGATTGAAGGGATTCAACAAGCGATTGAAAGAGCAAATCAACGAATTGTTGACGAATATTCCGAATACATTCAAACGCCGCCTGTTATTTTTGGTATTGTTGACTTAGGTAATAGTAACTTTGCCGTCAGAACGACGATGTTTGTGAAAAATGGCCAACAATTTAAATTGGAAGAAGAATTATTAAGTGCTTCAATTGAAGAACTAACAAAGGATGGTTATTCTATCCCTTCATCACCTATTAACGTTAGTGCCTAGAAATTAAAAAAGTTCGAAAAGGCTGAATAAACCTTTTCGAACTTTTTTAAATATTTAGTTCTTCTTCTAGCTCTTTTACTTTCG
Organism: Tetragenococcus halophilus subsp. flandriensis; assembly: GCF_030161475.1. Taxonomy (GTDB): domain Bacteria; phylum Bacillota; class Bacilli; order Lactobacillales; family Enterococcaceae; genus Tetragenococcus; species Tetragenococcus halophilus_C. Next base: position 26,236 of record NZ_BSUG01000006.1, read on the forward strand.
GGATGAATTCATATCTTTTTTCTAATTCATGTGCAAGATGATTTACCGATTTTAATATTTCTTTTCGCGTAACAATTCCTTCAAAAGTATTGTTTGCATCAACGATAGGTAAAAAAGAAGCATCTACCAATAAATGAAGCATATCTTCTAAATCATCTTCTTGTTGTAATGAAGCAACATTAACTTCCATCACGTCAGATACTAAAAGTCCATCCAGAACATTTGAGTTAAAGCTATCAATATCCATCATTTTATCTACGATATTAGCCAAACTGATAAGTCCTACCAAATGATCTGATGAATCTAACACTGGAATTTTGCTATATCCTACTTTTGATAAAACTAATAACGCGTGCTCTAAAGGATGGCTATATAGCACGGTCGCCACATTATCTGATGGAATCAAAAATGAATCTTTGTTTTCTAAAAGTAAGGATTTTGTATATTTCCCAATCAACTTACTGCCTCCATTTCTAACAAAACTACATCTCTTATTATACCTTAAAATAATATAGAAAAGAATAAAAAGCGCTTTCTTTAAAAATTCATAACAACTATTCACTTTTTATTCTCATTTATGAAATCTCCTATATTTAAATTAAAAAGCTATCAAAAAAATGCTCAAAAGCTGATTAAAACAACTTTCGAGCATTTTTTTCTACTTGTTAAATACAAATGAAAGATCTTCAAGCGCTTCAAAATTTCGGTCGTAATATTGTACTTGAAATGAACTCTCTGTGCTTTCAATAATAGCGTAAGTTTTTATAGGAAATGCTCCACGAGGCTGTAAAATGCTCCCTGGATTTAAAAATAGCCGCCCTTTATTGACTTCACAGCCAAGTTGGTGTGTGTGACCAAATAAAGCAATATCTGCTTGATATTCTTGTGCTTGCATATCCAACTGTGTCATTCCCATTTTCACGCTTGATAGATGTCCATGGGTTAGATAAACAATGTCTTTTCCTGTATCTACTACTTGAAATTTTTTATATTGAGAATCAAAATCAGTATTGCCGGTAACGACATAAACACCTTTCCATACTGGATCATCTTCTGCTAACTCGGAATCTCCACAATGAAAGATATAATCGACTTTGCCTTTATAATGTTCGAATAGATCCACTAGAATTTGACGATCTCCGTGATTATCACTAACAACTAAATACTTCAAACTAGTCTCCTCCTTCTAGCCATTCTTGCCATTGATTCTGTAACTTGTTTAATGCTTGACCGCGATGACTCACCTTATTTTTTTCACTTTCACTCATCTCCGCAGCTGACTCATTCAAGCCCTCTGGTATAAAAAGCGGATCGTAACCAAAGCCGTTATCACCTTGCGGAATACGAGCAACTCGACCTGGCCAATCAGCCTCAACCACCAAGCTTTCTTTTTTTGGCGCCGCAAATACCAGTGTACAATGAAATTGCGCCTTTCTTTGTTCATCGGCAACATCTGTTAATTCATGCAGTAATTTTGCATTATTGGCAGCATCATTTTTCTCTTCTCCGGCAAAACGCGCTGAATAAACTCCTGGCATTCCATTTAAAGCATCAACTTTTAAGCCAGAATCATCTGCTAAAACAGGACATTGTAAAATATTTGCGATCGTTTCTGCTTTTAAACGGGCATTTTCTTCAAAAGTAGTCCCTGTTTCTGCAACTTCGTCTAACTCTGGAAAATCCTTCATAGTTTTGACCTTATAACCAGCCTCATGAAACATTGTAGAAAACTCTCTGACTTTGCCCGGATTTCCGGTGGCGATGACTATCGTCTGTTCGTTCACGCCTTGTTTTTGCTCTAGGGTCGCATACAATGCTTCTTTTTGTCTAGTCACTAATGTATCGATTCCCTGCTTTGCCAACAATAATGACTCATTTAATTGAGAACGATCAAAGGTCGCTTGTTCCCCTTTGCCTTGAATTTCTATAAAACGACCGGATTCAGTCATAACAATATTCATATCTACATCGCAACGCCTATCTTCTTCATAATCCAGATCAAGTACGCAACTACCATCTGCCAAGATACCTACACTGATAGCCGCACAGAATTCTTTAATCGGATCTTCGCTTAACTCATTTGTTTGTAATAATTTATCGATGGCTAAACGTAAAGCAGCAAAAGCACCTGTGATACTAGCAGTTCTTGTGCCGCCATCGGCTTGTATAACATCGCAATCGATGATGATCGAACGTTCGCCTAATTTATCCAAATCAACCACAGCACGTAAACAACGTCCAATTAAACGTTGGATTTCCATCGTACGTCCCTTTAATTTCCCTTTGACACTTTCTCTTTTATTCCTAGTTTGTGTTGCACGTGGCAACATACTATATTCTGCTGTTACCCAACCTGTATTGCTATCTTTAAGAAATGGTGGAACTGTGTCTTCAATGGTGGCTGAACAAATGACCTGTGTATCACCAAAATTGATAACAACTGATCCTTCAGGTTGTTTGTAAACATTGGTCTTTATTTTTATATTTCGTAATTGATCAAAATATCTACCATCGTGACGCATGATCTGTGCCTCCTAGAGCAATTTGTTTTGAACCAGCCAGCGCTTTACCTAGCCAGTCTTGTGCAATTTGGTCAAATAATTGAGTTGAACCTGTCGTATAAAAAGTAGTGTACCCTTTCTTCTTATTTTCAGCATTAGCAATACTAAAATAATCTAACAGCATACTCACTTCACTGATCGTTTCTGCGCCCGAGTCAATTAATGTAACATCTTTTCCCATAACATCTTGAATGACTGGACGTAATAAAGGATAATGTGTACATCCTAAAATCAAAGTATCTAAATATTTATTTTTAAGTGACTGTAAGCTTTCAAAAACGATTTTTTTAGCCACTGAAGACTGGAATTGATTGCTTTCTACGATGGGAACAAATTTAGGACAAGCAAGACTTTCGACCTGAATTTGAGAAAATTTTTCTTTGATTGCTCGCTCATAAGAAGCGCTTTTAACAGTTCCTTGAGTCCCAATCACACCAATTCTTTTATTCTTGGTGGCTTTAACTGCGGCCCTAGTTCCTGGCATGATCACGCCTACGACCGGTATAGCCAATTGCTCTTTGATCGTATCTAAAGCTACCGCAGTTGCTGTATTACAAGCGATAACCAACATTTTAATATTTTTTTCTAATAAAAAATGTGTCATCTCCCAAGTAAATTCAATTACTTGTTCTTTAGGCCTTGGACCATACGGACAACGTGCTGTATCCCCTAAATAAATAAAATTTTCGTTGGGTAATTGTTTCATCGCCTCTTTTACCACAGTTAAACCACCCACACCGGAGTCAATAAATCCAATTGGTCGATCATTCATATTTGTCATCCCTTATTTTTCTTTAAACACACTCATTTCTATATTGTGTACTTTTTTTAAAAACTTTTCAAGCTTTAAACAAAAAAACCCATCTACAAAAAGATGAGCTTTTTCTTTAGTATTTATAACGTTTGTGTTCCAAGTATCTAGACAGTAATGATAGCAAGTAACAAATCACAAAATAACTGGCTGTCATCGCCACAAACATCGGCAGAACATAATTTGTATCTTGTCCGTAGATTATCCTAGCATGGTGAGTCAATTCCGGTAGCGAAATAATAATTGCCAAAGAAGAGTCCTTTACTAAAGAAATCAACTGACTGATAATCGCTGGTATCATTGAACGAAATGCTTGTGGAATAATAATGATTACCATCGTTTGGATATAACTTAACCCTGTGGAAAGACCTGCTTCAAATTGTCCGTTAGGTACTGCATTCAAGCCGGCTCGAAAAATCTCAGAAAGCATGGCAGATTCAAAAATTGTTAAAGCCACTACTGCCGACCAAAAAATATCAAAACGAATCCCTATTTGAGGTAGTGCAAAATAAGTAAAGAAAATGATCAACAATAAAGGCAAATTTCGAATAATATCTATAATTAAGCCTAGTATTTTAGAAAAAACAGGAATCTCTGAAAAACGCAATGTACCAGCCAATGCGCCGATCAAAAAACTAAGTACAATCGATATAGCTGATACCGAAACAGTGACCTGCAAGCCATCTAATAAAAAGCGCAGATTATCGAATGAAAATGCTCCTACAAAATCCATGGGCTGCTTCTCTCCTTCCTAAACTAGACATTTAAACGTTTTTCTAGATAACTCATCAAATAAGATAACGGTAATGTCAAAATTAAATAAAAAATTCCCACGATAATATAAGTATCAAACGTAATAAAGGTTGAACTTGCGATCAGATCTCCTTGATACATCAAATCCAGACCTGCAACAATCGCCAGTATTGAGGAATTTTTAATTAGATTTATAAATTGTCCGCCCAATGGTGGGATAACAATTTTGAAAGCTTGCGGTAAAATAATATAGCGCATCACTTGTACATAAGTAAATCCTGAAGATAAAGCAGCTTCAGTTTGACCTTTAGGTACAGTTTGAATACCCGAACGTACTGTTTCAGCAATAAAAGCAGAAGTATATATCGTCAACCCGATCGTTCCTGCTTGAAAGCCAGTAAAGGGTAGACTGTACATTGGTAAAACGACGTAAAAAAACATCGCTATAATCAACAAAGGAATATTGCGGAAAAATTCAACATAAGCTCTTGCTAGCCCCTTGACAACTTTATTGGAGGAAAGCTGTAGGATAGCCATTAAGGTACCAATTACCAGGCTAAAAAATAAAGCAATCAAACTAGAGAGTATGGTGATTTTAAATCCATCAAAAAACATCCCCGAGTAGTTCTGAAATAAAGTTAACATCTCTTCTCCTCCTTATTCACTGACTCTACCCTCGTCATCATTTGGAAACCATTTTTCATATAACTCATCATAGCTTCCATCTTCATGCATTTCTTTTAATGCTTCATTTATCGCATTTAAAAAGTTTTCTTGGTTTTTGTCTACGGCAATACCATAAGGCTCGTTAGTGAAGGTTCCCCCTACTAATTCGTAGTTAGGGTTTTCACTTGCCATCCCTAATAAAATTGCATTATCGGTTGTCATAGCATCACCTTGGCCAGCTTGTAAAGCTGTAAAAGCTTCTGCATAATTTTCCAATTCGATCACGTTAGCATCAGGCGAATGCTCACGAATATTTTCAGTAGAAGTTGAGCCTTTTACGGCCAAAACTGTCATCCCGGGTTCAATAGATTCAACATCTGTAATAGGACTTCCCTTTTCAACTAAAAGCGACTGACCTGCATCGAAATAAGTATCGGAAAAATCAACTTCTTTTTTCCGATCTTCAGAAATGGTCATCGTTGCGATAATAGCATTTATATTCCCATTTTTTAATAAAGGAATCCGTGTTTTTGAGGTTACTTCCACAAAAGTTGCTTGTCCATCTCGACCTAGAATTTTTTCGGTGATCGCTTTGGCCATATCAATATCAAACCCTTTTACTTCTCGTGAGGAAATATCCATCAAGCCAAATAAGCGAGTATCATTTTTTACTCCCCAAATAATTTCGTTTGAGTCTTCACTGACCTCTAAGACATCTCTATCTGCAATACTTTCTGATTTACAAGCAGATAATGCAAATACAGCCATTAAAAGGGTTAAAAAGGAAAATATTTTTTTCCTGTTCATTGCTTTTCCTCCTTTTTTAGACCAGTTTTTTCAAAAACTTATGTAAAAATTTACAGTTTAGAAATAACGGCTTAATGATTAACAACTTTACTAATAAATTGTTGTGCTCGCACTTCTTTTGGTTTTTTAAAGAAGCTTTCCACATCGTGACTATCTTCTAATACTTCTCCATCAGCCATAAAGATGACACGATCGGCTACTTCTCTAGCAAAGTTCATTTCATGAGTAACAACGATCATTGACATTCCTTCATGCGCGATTTTTTTCATAACATCTAATACATCACCGATCATTTCCGGATCAAGGGCTGAAGTTGGTTCATCAAATAAAAGCATTTCTGGTTGCATCGCTAGCCCTCTAGCAATAGCAACACGTTGTTGTTGTCCACCAGAAAGCGTTGAAGGATAAGAATCTTTTTTATCTAACATACCCACTCGCTCAAGTAAGCTTTCTGCTGTATCACCTGCGTCTTTTTCGCTTTTATTTAAGACTTTAGTAGGCGCTAAAGTAATATTTTCCAGTACAGTTTTATTAGGGTATAAATTAAAGTGTTGAAAAACCATGCCAATATTTTTTCTGATTTCTGTTAATTTGGTTTGTTTACTACGAATGTCCTGATCATTAATCAGAAGATTTCCCGAAGTAATCATTTCTAACCCATTGATTGTGCGCAAAAGCGTACTTTTACCAGAACCTGAAGGGCCGATCACCACCACTACTTCGCCTTTTTCAAATGTAAGATTAATATTTTTTAAAGCATGGAAATTACCAAAGTATTTTTCAACGTTTTTAAATTCAATCATTGACATATTTTCACACTCCCTTTTTTTATTTAAAATTAATAAGATTTTTCTAATAAACAGCTAATCAACATTATAATCTTACAAATTCCTTTTTGTAAAGTTTTTTTTAAACGGAAAAGCGAAAAGTTTTTATTTCTAACAAATCCATGTTAGCTTACTTATCGTGTAAAATTTATTTTGTTATAAGTTAATGATTGTTTCTTCTATAAAAAAAAGGTAAGATTATTACAGACTACAATTAGAAAAGGTGAATAATGTGAATACAATTCTTACAGGAGATCGTCCAACCGGCCAACTGCATTTAGGACACTATGTTGGTTCGTTAAAGACTCGTAAAATGATGCAAGACGATCCAAATAATGAGTTATTTGTGATGATCGCTGATGTCCAAGCTTTAACTGATAATGCTAAAACACCTGAAAAGGTTTCTTCTAACGTGTTAGAAGTTGCTTTGGATTATTTAGCAGTTGGACTGGATCCAAAAAAATCAACTTTATTTATCCAATCACAAATCCCTGAACTTTCTGAATTGACGATGTATTATTTAAATCTAGTCAGCGTTGGTCGTGTGCGACGTAATCCAACAGTAAAAACAGAAATTGAGCAAAAAAATTTCGGTGAAGGCGTACCTACTGGATTTTTTATCTACCCTGTCTCTCAAGCAGCCGATATTACTGCTTTTAAAGGAAGTTTGGTTCCCGTTGGTGAAGATCAAAAACCGATGTTAGAACAAACACAAGAAATCGTTCATACCTTTAATACCACTTATCAAGAGGTTTTAGTTAATCCTAAGGGCGTATTTCCAGAAAAAGGTATGGGACGCCTTCCAGGGATCGACGGAAACGGAAAAATGAGTAAATCTTTGAATAATGGTATCTACCTCGCCGATTCTAAAGATATTGTGGATAAAAAAGTGATGAGTATGTATACCGATCCTAATCACATCCATGTTCAAGATCCAGGAAAAGTTGAAGGAAATATGGTCTTTACTTATCTTGATGTTTTTGCAAAAGATAAAGCTTATGTAGAAGAATTAAAAAAACAATATCGAAATGGTGGATTAGGCGATGTAAAAATCAAACGTTATTTGATTGATGTCTTAGATGAGGAGTTAACACCAATGCGTGAGCGTCGTGAAGCTTTTGCCCAAGATCCACAGTATGTCATGGATCTTTTAAAAGAAGGCAGTTTATCTGCTGAAAAAGTCGCTGCACAAACACTAGATGAAGTAAAAACAGCAATGGGGATTAATTATTTCCGCTAGTAAAAAAGCTCCGAGTAAATTTTTCTTACTCGGAGCTTTTCGTATATCTTTTCATGGTTAACGGATTGTTGCTGCTAATTGTTGGGTTAAAGCTTTTTCTACTTTTTCCATGGCTTTATTCACTTGTTCATCAGTTAATGTTGCTTCTTGATTGACAAAAGTTAAACGATAAGCCATTGATTTATATCCTGTTTCGATATTTTCTCCCTGATAAACATCAAACAAGGTAACTCTTTGCAAGAATTTACCTGCAGCTTTTTCTATGGTTTGTACAATCGTTTGATTGGCTACATTTTCGTCAATAGCTAGCGCAATATCTCGTGTAACCTTCGGATATTTTGTAACTGCTACATAAGTAAATGCTGGCTTTGTTTTTAAAATGATGTCTAAATCTAATTCAGCGACATAAGTTTCTGGTATTTCATAGGCTTTGGTAACCGTTGGATGTACTTGTCCTATAAAACCGATACTTTCATCATCTAAGAAGATTTCCGCAGTTCTACCTGGATGCATTTCCTTTAAGGCCGTAGTTTTTTCATAACTAATCTTGTCCGCTAAATTCAATTCTGTGAACAGCTCTTCTAAAATACCTTTGGCTTGATAAAAATCAACCCGTTCTTCCTTGCTTTGCCAATCACGACTTGTCCACTTTCCAGATAAAGCAAAAGCCACATGATTTTTTTCTTGAGGTAAATTGGCTTTAGGGTCCTCTGCTTGATAGAAAACACGTCCAATTTCATATAATGCTACTTGTTCATTTCTACGAGCAACATTGTAAGAAACATCATCTAAAAGACCAGTAATCAAGTTTAAACGAAGGACCGTACGATCAGATGTCATCGGCCAATCTAAATAGGTAAGTTTTGAACTTGTATTGGTAAATTGCAGTGATTTTTTTTCAGATGTTAATGCATAACTAATGGCTTCACTTAAACCCGCTGCTTCAAGAAGCGTGCGTACCTTGCGCGTTTTTAACTGATCGTTGGTCAAGCTACCTGCAACGGTTTCGCCGCTAGGTAAAGTTGATGGTAAGTTATTATAGCCATAGATGCGGGCCACTTCTTCTACAATATCTGCTTCAATAGCAATATCCCAACGACGCGGTGGAACGATTACTGTATAGCTTCCCCCATCTTCCTGATAACCAAAACCTAAAGCCGCAAAAATATCATTGACATCGGCTACTGTTAGTTCTGTTCCCAGGTAGTTATTCAATCGCTGTAAACTTGTCATGACTTCTTTATCTTGTGCTTGCACTTGGCTAGCTTTTACACTGCCCTGAAGTACATTTCCACCAGATAGTTCAGCAATCATTGCACAAGCTTGTTCGCAAGCTTCGTCAATCGTAGCTACATTAATCCCTTTTTCAAAACGAGCCGAAGACTCACTGTGTAAATTAAACTGTTGCGATGTACGACGAACAGCCGCTGCGTCAAACATCGCTGATTCAAGAGCGACAGTCGTTGTTGTTTCTGTAATCTCTGAATCAAGTCCTCCCATCACACCTGCTAGAGCCACTGGCTGTTTGCCATTTGTGATAACGATATTTTGCTCAGAAAGTGAGCGTGTTTCCCCATCTAAAGTTGTAAGTTTTTCATCTTCTTGTGCACGACGTACTACAATTTCTTCGCTATCTAAACGATCATAGTCAAATGCGTGTAATGGTTGACCGTAATACATCAAAATATAGTTTGTCACGTCCACTACATTATTAATAGGACGGATTCCGATATTCATTAGGCGATTTTGCAACCAACGTGGGCTCGGTTGAATTTTTACATTTTCGATCAAACGGATCTGATAACTAGGCGCATCTTTTTCGTCTGCTACTTTTACCTTGATCTTATCTTCTGCTTTAGCAGTCGTTTCAGTTAGCTCTTGTTTTTTAAACACTGGTTTTTCAGAATAAATTGCAGCTGTTTCAAAAGCAACCCCTCTCATGCTCAAGGCATCCGCACGGTTCGGTGTGATTTCTAGTTCAATAATCGCATCATCCATTGCTAAATAAGAAAATACTTCATCACCAACAACAGCTTCATCCGTTAAATAATAAATGCCATCTGCATACTCTTTAGGTATAACACTTTCACTAAACCCAATCTCTTGTAAAGAACAGATCATTCCATAAGAGACTTCTCCTCTGATCTTCCCTTTTTTTATTTTTTCATTTCCAGCAATGCGTGCGCTCGGTAAAGCCACGATTACTTTAATGCCTTCTTTAATATTAGGTGCGCCACAAATAATTTGTAGCACTTCTTCTTGTCCTACATCCACTTGGCAGATGGAAAGATGATCGGAATCGGGATGGGCTTTACAAGATTTAACATAACCTACAACGAGCTTTTTTAGTCCTTCATATGGATAAGAAATCCCTTCTACTTCAATACCGGTTAACGACATTTTATCGGCTAAAGCTTGAGGCGTGACATGAGACACGTCTACCAATTCATTTAACCACTTATATGAAACTAACATTTACTTATTCCCCCTTGAACTGATCAATAAAACGAGTATCGTTTAAATAAAAACTACGAATATCTTCTACGCCGTAACGCAACATAGCGATTCGGTCAGGACCCAAACCAAAAGCAAAACCGCTATATTCTTTAGGATCGATCCCAGACATTTCTAAGACATCAGGGTGAACCATACCGGATCCTAAAATCTCGATCCAACCTGAATGTTTACAGACACTACATCCTTTACCTCCACACTTGAAACAAGAAACATCCGCTTCAACAGAAGGTTCCGTAAAAGGAAAGTAACTAGGACGTAAGCGAACTTCGCGATTTTCACCAAACATTTTTTTCATCAGCTCTTCTAGTGTCCCTTTTAAGTCTCCCATTGTTATGTGCTTGTCAACAACAAGTCCTTCGATTTGATGAAATTGATGACTATGTGTGGCATCATCTGTATCTCGACGAAACACCTTGCCAGGAGAGATCATCCGTAGTGGTCCTTTAGAAAAATCATGTTTTTCCATCGTTCTAGCTTGTACAGGAGAAGTATGTGTACGTATCAATAATTCATCTGAAATATAGAAGGTGTCTTGCATATCTCGAGCTGGATGATTTTTAGGAATATTCATCCGCTCAAAATTATAATGATCTTGCTCAACCTCTGGTCCTTCAATAATTTGATAACCCATACCTACAAAAATATCTTCAATTTCTTCTACAATTTTAGTTAAAATATGTCTTGTACCTTGTGGGTTCTGTTTGCCAGGTAAAGTAACGTCAATACTTTCTTCTGCCAACGCTTGATTTAACGCTTCTTCTTCCAACTTAGCTCTTTTTTCTTCGATTTGTTGGGTTAAATGGTCCCTTACCTGATTAGCAAAGCTTCCCACCTTAGGTCGATCTTCAGGTGATAAATCTTTCATGCCACGTAATACTTCAGTAATAGGGCCTTTTTTACCCAATGTTTTTACTCGAATATCATTAAGAGCATCCAAATCTGAGGTATTACTGATCTTTTCCATTGTTTCTTCCTCTAAATTTTCTAACTGTTCTTCTAAAGTCATTTATTTCCCTCCTTATTTTTACACAAAAAAAAGACCTCATTCCATAAAGGAACGAGGTTTCGTGTTACCATCCTAATTCGCGACAATCATCGCGCACTTAATTAATTAACGGTAGTCATTACCGGCTTTATATAAAAGCAAGCTACAGAAGTGAACTTCATTTTTCGAAACCAGCAATTGCTTTCAGTCTATGGCAATTTTCCCTGTTACTGTTTCAACCAAACTACTCTTTTCCATTAACGCTTTTTATTATCTAATTATTTGTTAGTCTACTAAATAATAAAGAAGAAATCAATAACTGTTTGTTGAATTCTTGAAATTACATTCTTTTTCACTTACCCAATCTTGGCTCCAATTTCTCACCGAATCCAGCACGTCTTCAAGTCCTGCGCCCTTATCAGTTAATTGGTACAGCCCATCTGATTTACTAACGATTCCTTCATTTTCTAATTCTTTCAAACGTTCTGTTAACACACGGTCGCTTAACATAGGAATTTTATGTGCCATATCAACAAAACGTTGTGACTTTTCTTGAAGTAATACATCTATAATCAGACCGTTCCACTTTTTCCCCAAAATAGAAAAAGCTTTTTCAAATTTAGGGCAAAGTGTATAAGTTGTTTCTCTTGTTTCCATCATGAGCCCTCACCTCTTTTTGAAATTATAACATAATTATTCGATTTCTTCCCAAAAATTGCTTCACTCGGTAAATAACTCAATATTTTCTTTACTATTTAAAAGAACTAAAAAGCTATGTTGAACAGGTTTATTTAGTGCCTGTTCCAAAGCTTGGCAATATAAGCGTAGTTGCCCTTGATACTTAGCAATGAACTGTTGTCTGCTCGTCTCATTATATACAGCATCTGTTTTAAAGTCATATAAAATAACATGGTCCTCATATTCGATAAAGCCATCGACAATCCCGTGGATTAATAATCCAGCATCCGCTTCATTGAAGTCTAAAAATACATCTCGCGCATCTTTTAGCATAGAAAATGGTTGTTCACGATGAACAAGTTGTGGTTTTTTTAAAATTTCCTTGCCTAATTCTGTTTGGAAAAACCACAAAATAGCAGTTAAATCAATTTTTTCAGCGACTTGTTTTTCGATTTGATGGTTATCTACTAACTGTTTTAATTTTTCCTGTATACTGTCAAATGTTGGCGAGGTCGTTAATGGGATCAACTGTAATAAACTATGGGTCGCACTGCCTACAGTCGTTGGATCAATACGGTCTGTTTGCATAAATTTAGGTTTAGCCAATTCCTCTGTTACATATCGATAATGTTGTGCTTGTTGCTGCTCCACATTGCTTTGCCAAGAGATTCTATTAAGCTGCTGGTCATCAGGGTCGTTATACAAACGTTTCATCTCAGAAACGGACTGATAACTAGTGGTTTTGGTTGATTTTTCCAATGGATAAACAAAATCTAAACGTTGCTGTAAGTCATTTACTTCAGTTTTTTCTGAAGTACTTAATGAAAAATCTTCAGTAACTGATGCTTGAGGTCTATTCAATTCTTCTTGTAATTGTGTTTGATTTACCCAATGTATTGCAAAATGAGCTGGATGATCAAGCACTTTTTTACTATCTTCTGCTTCAGCAAAAACTTTTTGCATATCGGGATGACGCATCAAGGTCATTCCTACCCAGTCCATTAAGTTCCCTTTACCTTTTAGACGTAAAGCCGGATCTAGCACCAAATTCTCTTGATCTAGCGCTTGTTGCCAATTTTTCAAGGCCTCTTCTTTAGTTTTGTAGGAACCAACCAGATAAAGCTTCTGTTCTGCTCGGGTCAAAGCGACATACAACTTACGCATTTCCTCTGATAACATTTTTTGAATTCTTTGCTGCTTGATTGCTTGATAAGGCAAAGTATCATAACGAACTTGTGCTTGATCTATATATTGAATACCTGCACCTAAACCTTCTTCAAAAATATAGCGTGTCGAAAAATCACTGTAGTTAAATTGCTTAGTCATATCCAAAAGGAAAACCACCGGAAATTCGAGTCCTTTACTAGCATGGATCGTCATAACCTTTACCGCATTTTCTTGTGTTAAGGCAAGAGGTTCGGCTAAGTCCTTATCTTTTTCCTGCATTTTTTCAATAAAACGGATAAACTGATACAAGCCTCTAAAACTACTTTTTTCATAAGTTTCCGCCCGATGAGCTAAAGCAACTAAATTGGCATGACGTTGCCGACCTGAAGGAAGGCCAATGACATAATCTAAATAGGCTGTTTCTTGATAAATCGACCAGATCAATTCACTAAGTGAGCGTCTTCTAGCTAGTGTTCGCCACAATTCTAATTGTTCATTAAAAGTTCGCAGACGGCTAGCAAGTTCATCATCTTCTGACAAATACGCCAAAAATGCTTTATAATAATCATCATTTTTTTTAGCTAAACGAATTTTAGTTAGTTCTTCTTCATTTAAACCAACGATCGGCGAACGCAGAACTGCTACAAAAGGAATATCCTGATAAGGATTATCGATAATTTCTAACAATGAAATCATGATTTGGATTTCTGATGCTTGAAAGTAGTTTTGTGCATCATTGACTTCCAAAGGGATTTGAAACTGTTTAAATATGTCCATAATCACTAGATTATTTTTACGTGTGGGCGTCAATAGCACAATATCATTGTAAGTAACAGGTCGTTTTTCTTTAGCAGCTTTATCATAGATCATAAACTTATTTTCAACTAACTCTTTGATCTTTAGCGCAACTAGATATAATTCCCCTTCAGTTTTATCGTCAACAACTGTTGGATCTTCCTCAACTTCTTTTTCATATAAGAGTAACTCAGTATTGAATTCATCACTTTCGGGAAAATCTGAAAAACCAGGGACTAATTGTGCTGCTTCATCATAAGGGATTTGGCCTACCTTTTCATCCATCAGTTGCTCAAATACCAGATTAGTAAAGTGTAGTACTTCCTTTCTAGAACGAAAGTTTTCCGCTAAAATAATTCTTCGACCACCATTTTGTTGGGCAAAAGCTAAGTATTTATCTACAAACAATGTCGGATCAGCCAAACGAAAGGCATAAATAGATTGCTTCACATCTCCGACCATGAATAAGTTTCCCTGTGCAGGTTCTGGTTGGCGAATCCAAAACAAAATAGCTTCTTGTAAACGGTTGGTATCTTGGTACTCATCAACTAAGACTTCTTCAAAACGCTCTCTATAGTAAGAAGAAGCTTCACTACCTTTTCCATCAGCTTGTAAAATATCCAAGGCAAAATGTTCAAGATCATTAAAATCTAATACGCCCTTAGCCTGCTTACGCTTTTGGTATCTATCAATAAAGCTTAAAGTTACTTCACTCATCTTTTTAACTAAAGGTTTGGCTTGCTCCATTAATTCGAGCATTTTTTCAGGAGGCTGCGCAAAAAAGGTTTCAGAATCTTTAATGAGTTCCTTAGCATGATCACGTCGGGGCTTAATAAATTGTTTTGATAGCTCCTTTTCTTCTTCTTTTTTATAAGTTGGATAGCGTTTAAAGTCAAAACTTGTTAATTGTTCGTAGGCATACTCTACATCATCTTCTTTAACATAAGCATACAAACGATTAGCTTGTTCTAAATCATTTGCGACGACATCTTCTGCTTTTTCCATAGATTCCGAACTTTGAGCTACTTGCAAAGCTGCTTGTAGTTGACCAATAGCCGTTTGTAAATTAGCTAAAACAAGGGGCTTAACCTGGGTTTGATACATCTGATTTCCTGCTAAACCATGTGTCGTGTCATAACTTTGGGTCAGCTGCTTTAACCAAGTTGTCGAATCAGGATTAGCTCTAGCAAAATTATATAAAGACATGATCAAATCAGTAAATCCATCATCTGAGCGATCACTAGAAAAATTCTCTGCTAATTGATAAAATTCCTGATCAGAAGCTTCGAAATATTCATCTCGTAACTCTTCCCAGACTTCTTCTTTTAATAATATCCGCTCTGTATCGTCAGTAAGCATACGAAATACTGGATCCAAGTCAATCAAAAAGTAAAAACGACGAATAACCGTTAAACAAAAAGCATGCAAAGTAGAAATATGAGCTCGAGGCAGTAAAGAAAGCTGTTTAACAAAGTGATTACGACGCGACTGCTGGCTTTCTTTATTGATCGCATCTTGTAAAGAACTTTGAATACGCTCTTTCATTTCTCTAGCTGCCGCTTCAGTAAAAGTGACGATCAATAATTCGTCAATATTACTTCCACTCTTTAGTTTTTCAATCACACGACGAACCAAAACAGTCGTTTTTCCTGAACCTGCTGAAGCAGATATTAGTAAATTATCACCAGCGTCAAAGACTGCTTGCCATTGTTTGTCAGTAAATGTTTCATTTTTTGGTTTTAAAGGAATATCAGTCATCATTTTCCTCCTTTAAGCGTTCCATAATCTCTTCTTTTGATAAAGAATGAATACGATGGTAGTCATTTTCTTCTAACATCGGATCAAATAAAGAAATACTACGAAACGGTGAATATTGTGTTGCTCGCCTTTTATCTTTCATCTTATAAGAAGGATTCATTTTAATTTCACCAGAAAGTATTCTTTCAGCCGCTTCCTTTAACTTTTTGCGATTGTGCGCCATCAGCGCGTTCATCTCTTCTATGGTATAAAACTTTTCTTTACTTCTAGCAGAGCCTTTTATTTGCTCATTTTTATCTTTTTGGATAGGAAATACTAGTGAGTGTTCGGATTTATTCAGCGTTTCATCAAAAGCTTCAAACACTTCCGGGTCATCTGCAAAAAGTCCATCAAGTTTGTACTGCTTCAAGCGTTCCTTTTCACTAGCCTTTTTAGGGTCCAAAATAGGATCGTAAACATGGAAGTAATAAGCTCCAGCACCACTTACATTTTTTTTGCCTATAAGTTCAACAGCGTCTTTTAAAGCAATATCTAAATAAGTAAGCAGCTGCATGGCCAGACCATAATAACTATCGGTAATATCAAACTGATGAGCGCTTGATTTATAATCCATCACTGCAAGCCAAGGCTTTCCATCAATAGTCGTTGCGTCGACACGATCAATTTTTCCTCTTAGATAAAGTTTGCCTCCATTAGATAAAGGAATTTCTAAGCCCGGGATCCCCTGGTTTCCTGCAATTTCTCCAAATAAGACTTCAGTTTGAACAGGTGTTAATTGTGTTTTTTCTGCCTGTTTTTTTAATCCCCAGGAAACATGTTGGACTGTTTTACCTAAACGATAACGGATAAAATTCATACGAGCGTTTTTTTCCATAAAAGCATAACGCTCTTGTCCAAATATATTTTTTAACACACGATCGATTAAAAGTTGTCGCTGTTCTTCTGACATTTGTGTCAGTGAAAGATCATCTTGAAAAACAGCTTTTAAAAAGTTATCTAAAGCCTCATGGAAGATTTCTCCAGTCATCGCAGAATTTAGGCCATAAATTTCTCTTTCTTTTAATCCCAAACCGAATTTAAGGAAATAATCATACTGATAATCGTAAAAAGTTTCTATTTGTGAAATCGAACTATAGATATTTTCCCCATATAACTGCTCAGCCAACTCTGGTGAGAGGTTCACCGGAACATTACGATGCACTTGGCTTTCAAATACCCTAGTTGCTAATGACCGATAATCAGACATCAAAAGCGAGTCTTTTAATGATTGCCATTTCCCGGAAAGAGAGCTTTTTTCCTCTTGTGCTTGACGGTATAAGCTGTTCAATTGACGGATTAAGCTCTTATAGCTTCCCACGTAATGATGCGGCTCACAAGTTAAATCCAAACTACAGCGATCTTGCAGCGTTAGATCAGTCCACTTTAATATACGAGCAAGATAAGGAGACATCTTGATATTTTGCTTGGAATCTGCATTTTTGGGATAACTTAAATATAATTTTTCAGAAGCGGACAACAACATATTATAAGCGACAAAAGGTTCTTTGCGAATCGTTTCTTCTGCTTGATCCTTTAAATATTGCCCTTGCTGTAAATTTTCGTTTAATTGTTGTCTTTCTTCTGTAGAAATCAAACTTTTATTTTCCACAGTACGAGGGAAACTTGTTTCGTCCAAACCAATCGCAAAAGTGACTTTTGCTTGTAAAGGACGAGTTAAATCTAGCGGGTTGATTTGTACTTGATCGATAGCTGTAGGAACTTTACCAAAAGTAAGATTTTCCAGTCCACTAGATAGTATTTCCTTAAAAAGCTCAAAGTCAAAAGGATCTTCCCCATAGATTTCTACAAGTTCATCTAATAAGTCCATCAAAGAAGCCCATGTTTGCTCGTGATCACGCGCTTGCTCTAGATTTCCCCAGGCAATTTCTTGCTCTCGCCAATGGACCAACTGCTGTTCAACACCAATTTCTTGTAAAAATTGATAAAAAAGTACAATCGCTTCTTTCGTTGTATCTGCAGTTTTTAAACTGGTAAAAAAACTGACGATATCATTACGAAAATGATTACGAAGCTGATTTGTAAGTACTTCTGTATTTTGGGTATCAATAAGCTCTTCTTTTTCAAAATCAAAATTAAATAAACGCCAGTCTTGTTCACGAGTCCAGTCAGCACCATGAAAATTATGTGCCAAGGCTTGATTTTCCGTTATATCAATCATCCAACGGTATTTATCGCGCGCTTTTTGCCAATCTTGTGTATCTTCTTGTAATTGCTTTGGTATGTATAATTCGGTGCGCAAGAAACGGAAAACATCCGATGTCCGGTAATAATAATTATCTAAAGCAAATAAAGCTTGGATAAATTCTACTAAGGGATGTTGTTTCATCTGCCGATCTTCATCTAAATAAAAAGGAATATCTAATTCCTCAAAAACCGAAGGAATAAAAGAATAATATAGGTCCGGATTCAAAGTTAATAGCTGAATATCTCGATAATAAAGCGGCTGATCCCCTTGAGTAAATGAAAGAGAAACCAATCGTCGAATTTCTGTTGCTACTTGTCGTAATTCTTCTTCTGGGTTCTCGGCTTTCCAAACTTCCACATGATCACTCAAATCACGTGCTTGTTCATATCTTCCATGGTTAGTCTGTCTGAAACAGCGTTCTAACTCTAAATAACTAACAGATACATTACTTAAACGTGGCGCTTTTTTGTCAAATAAGACATGACTTTGTTGACTTTGCGCAAAGTTTTTTAAAAGATGGTAGGTTTGTTTCGGGTCAAAAAATAAATCTAAAGCATCACTATCCGTATGAACAGAATCAAGGTATAGGTCAATACAAACATGGCTTTTATCGAATAAAACTTTTAAAAGTTCTTGTTCTTGCATACTAAAATTCGAAAAACCAGTGACGATAAAAAGCTTTTGTTCTAACTGTGTGGCATCCTGTAAATCACTAGCTGCTAAAAAATTAGTTAACATCGAAATCGGTTGTTCTATTTGTAAGTTTCTTTGGGCCAACTCTTTTTCATAGGCGGTAAATATCAATTTGATTTCATACATTTTAAGTTCAAAATCTTTAGCCTTAGTTGTTTCTTGACTAGTAGGAAGAAAACTAAGAGCATCAACTGTAATGTTGCCCAACTGAAATTCTTTATAAAGTTCAAGTAATTTTGTAATAAAACCTTCCTTATTGATCTCTCCTCGAAAAATAATCAATTGATCACTTAAAGTTAGAAGAACTTTACGCATGATCATAGCTGAACCTGTATCCGAAATTGTTTGTCCGTTGATATTTTCACTAGCTTGTAAAAAATACCATGCTAAACGGTTAAAACTATAAACTTGTCCACGAATCGTGCTAAAATCCTTTTTTTCTTGTCTATGTTTTAATTGCGACAAAATTTCTTGTTCACGTTCAAATTTATTGTAGTTAGGGACTAAAAAAAAGACTTCATTATGGTCTTTTGCTAACCAGTCACAAGCGATATCTAATACCGCTTTTTCATGGTCGCAACTACCATCTCCGGTTATAAATTGTAAACTCAAAAAGCCCCGTCTCCTTTTCTATATAATATTATAAATGACATTGGCTCATATTATCATATTCAATGACCAGTGTAACACATTAGTAAAGATAAATTTAATAACAAAAATAAGCATTCTTGTTTACTAACTTTTAGTAAGAGGTTATACTTTATTTTGTAACAAAAAATCGAAAGGTGGAATTTTTTTATGTCAAATTTTTTAAATGCTATTAAAAGTCGTCGTTCTATTTATTCCTTAGGACGCAAGGCCGATTTATCTGAAACTGAAATTACAGAATTGATCAAAGAGGCTGTAAAACAAAGCCCTAGCGCGTTTAATGCCCAAGAACCCCGTGTTATCACTTTGTTTGGTGACGCTCATGAAAAACTATGGGAACTAACTGAGCAGGCTTTAAAACCATTAACTCCAGCAGAAGCTTTTGCAAACACAAAGCAAAAACTAGCGGGTTTTAAAGCAGGCCTTGGTACAGCGATGTTTTTTAACGACACGGATATTACCAAACAATTACAAGAACAATTTAGTCTATATGCGGATAATTTTCCTACTTGGGCTGAACAAGCAAACGGTATTGCTACAGCAAATACTTGGACTGCTTTAGCTGAAGTTGGCATAGGTGCCAATTTACAACATTATAATCCTGTCATCGATGAAGCAGTCGCAAAGCAATGGGATATCCCTACAAACTGGCGCTTACGTTCGCAACTTGTTTTTGGCTCACCAGAAGAACAAGCTGGCAATAAAGACTTCATAGCAGACGATGAACGTTTTAAAACATTCAACCAATAATAAAATAGAAAATAGTACAGCTTGTCCTCTACAAAGGCACAAGCTGTACTATTTATTATTTGAATCCATCACAACATCAATAGGCGTTCCTTCTTTTAAATGTTTTGACAAAAATTTAACTAATTCATCCATGGGTGTACTAAATTTCATTAAAGGACCACGTAAACCAAATTTAAAGAAATTCATCTTAACCTCATTTTTCTTTTCATCCCGAAATAAAACCACTCGATCCACTTCATCAAATTTGATTCCGCGATTATCTAAAGGATGGATAACAAATCGATCGCTAGCAATTCCTCTGCCATTAATAGCATAACTAATAATTGCTAAACTAACCGCAACTCCTCGTACTACTTCATCCAAAGTTCCCGTAGTTATAAATAAACTACCCGCAAAAATACCTAGTAATATTGGAAGAAAAATTGAAAAAAGTGACTGGTGTTTTGCAGTAAAAATCAATTCTTTTTTTACTAAAAATAAAAATAAATATAGTACCGTTGTAAAAGCAACAAACAATAAGGTAAATACTGTCAAAATAAACACCACCCTTCTAGCTTCCTCTATTTTATTTTAGCAGAAGTTAGAACAATCTACAAAGAGAAACCACCGATTCATTTTTTTAAAAGTAGAGCAAAAAAGTTCAAAAATATTTATTCCCATAATAAAAATAAAAAACCTTTGAACTTTTTATCTAAAAAGACAGTCCAAAGGTTTTAGTATCTAACATGATTAATGGTCTAAAGAATTGATAATATAAAATATTCCGATCAATATAAAATATAAACCAACTAAAAACGAGATAGTAAGTGCGGAAACGATCGGGTCGAAAAATAACATAAGGCCCAGTATAATTCCAATAATGTTGATAAATAATGTTAGCCAATAATGGCCATTACCAAATGTCCGAGCATGATCTAAGAAAAACAAGTTTCTAACAGAATCCGCAATAAACCAAATAGCAAAGACATAGGATAGTGCAATAATCCCTGCACTAAGATTAAATAATAAAATAATTCCCAAAATCAATTCGACGATTCCTAGTATTAAAAAAGCTGTTGCGCGAAAACCAGTCATATTCTTGATCTGGTTTCGAACCACAATACTAAAAATTCCATTAATAATCGCAAGAATAGCAAAGAAAATTACAAGGGCGGACAAGCTTCCAGCTGGGTTATTAAATGCTAATAAGGCAATTAAAATAAATAATATCCCTAAAATCAGGCCACCCCAATTAACAGATTTTCCTTCATTCATTTTGTCACCTCCTCTTTTCTTACCAAGGAGTATTATGACACATGTTCGTCTGATTTAGCAAAGAAAAAGACAAACGATCGATCTAAAAAAGACCGATCGTTTGCTTACTCATCTAAACCTATTTCTTCTCTTACTACCTCAGCTATTTGGTTGACATAGTAATCAACTTCTTCATCTGTTGGCGCTTCTGCCATAATACGTAATAAAGGCTCTGTGCCAGAAGCTCGAACTAAGATACGTCCTTCGTCCCCAAGTTTGGCCTCGACATCATCAATGATTTTTTTGATTGCTGGCACTTCCATAGCGCCATATTTATCAGAAACGCGAATATTAACTAATTTTTGCGGATAAATCGTCACATTAGCTGCTAATTCAGAAAGTTTTTTACCTGTTTGTTTCATGATATTAAGCAATTGGATACCAGAAAGCATACCGTCGCCTGTAGTATTTAAATCAAAAAACACCATATGTCCTGATTGTTCGCCACCAAAATTGTAGCCATTTTTACGCATTTCTTCAACTACGTAACGATCGCCAACTTTGGTCACAACATCATTTAAACCAGCCGCTTCGACTGCCTTGTGAAAACCTAAGTTACTCATCACAGTAGTTACAATCGTATTTTGTTTTAACAAATCATTTTCTGCTAAATAATTTGCACAAATATACATAATTTTATCGCCATCAACAATCTGTCCATTTTCATCGACCGCAATGACTCTATCACCATCGCCATCAAAAGCAATACCTACATCGGCTTGTTTTTCTACAACAAAGTCAGCTAGTTGTTCTGGATGAGTAGAACCAACACCATCATTAATATTAACACCATTAGGAGAAGTTCCTATTGTATAAAAATCGGTCTCCAAATCAGCAAATAAACGGTTCACTGTAGATGCAGTTGCTCCATTAGCAGCATCTATACATACAGTAAGTCCAGATAGGTCGTCTTTGATTGTTTGTTGCAAGTACTGCGAATATTTCAACATTCCTTCAGGAAATTCTTCTAAAGACCCAAGTCCATCAGCTGAAGGGCGTGGAAGATCATCTTTTTCAGCATCAAGTAAAGCTTCAATTTCTAGCTCTTTTTCATCCGCCAATTTAAATCCATCATTGCCGAAAAACTTAATGCCATTATCTGCTGCTGGGTTATGTGAAGCAGAAATCATTACACCTGAGCTTGCTTTTTGCACACGAGTCAAATAGGCAACACCTGGCGTTGAGATTACACCTAATTGAAAAACTTCAATCCCCACTGAAAGCAGACCAGCAATTAACGCATTTTCTAATAGCTGACCTGACATCCGTGTATCTCGACCTACTAAAACTCTTGGTTGTTCCTTTTCATCTTCGTGACGACTTAATACATAACCACCACAGCGGCCTAATTTAAATGCTAATTCAGGTGTCAACTCTTTATTTGCAATCCCTCTGACACCATCAGTCCCAAAATATTTTCCCATAATTAACTTACCTTTCTATTTCTTCTTCATTTTCTGATGAATCTATTTGTTCATCTGCAGAACCTTGTACTTCCTGCGAATTCTCTGTTTCTGTTTGTGCTGTTTCTTGCGTTTCTTGGGTAGTTGTTTCTTCCGGCGAGGTCTCTTCTACCTGACTGCTTTCTGTAGTTTCTGTTGTTTCTTCTTCTACATTCTCATTTTCTCCATTATCTTCTTCGTTTGCCGGAGCTGGGTTATCTGTAGCTGACTCATCACCATTACTTTCTTGTGTATCTGAATCTTCGAATATCGGCGTAATATTAGCAGTTACCGTATCAATATCAGCACTCAGCTGAGAAGGAGCTTGAACATCGATATTTCTAGTTGTCGGCTCTGTGATATCAGTTACGTCGATCGGTACTTCAAGAGAATCTACTTCATCTAATAAATTTTGTGCCCCAGTTATTGTAGCACTATTTTCGCTCAATTGAAAATCGTAGTCAGTCACTCCTTCTGCAGCTTCACCTGTTTGAGAAGGTTCTAAACTAACTTCCTTATCTGGTGCAGAAACCTCCATTTGAAGGTCTACAGTTTGTGGATTTAAACTTGCAGATAAGCTCTCACCGTTTTCATCAACGGCTTGCAAAGAAAAACTATCGGAAATATTTTCATTAATTGTTTCCAACTCAGAAGAAACAACAACTTTAGAAATATCCTTCATTGTCTCCTCTCCTGAAGTAACTTCTACTTCCTGTGGAGAAACAGACATATTATCTAACTCAAATCCATCTTGTAATTTATCCTCTAAGTCTTGAGTGTCAATTTGAAAATTTTTCGTCTCTCTTTTTTCAATCGTCACAGTTAAAGTATCCGGATCCGCACTAGCATCTACACTATTACTTAAATTCTCTATTTCAAGAGGTACATCGTGCGTACCTTCTTCCAAATCAGTTAAATCAGCAACCACTTCAAAATTTCGTGTTTCTTCGTTAGCTTCGGCATTTAACTGAACTCGGTTAGCGCCACTTAATGTCACGTCAGCTGTTTTTTCATATCCTTGAATGTAATACTCATCAGAATCATAGTCAATAGTAATAGGAACATCGTGTGCTGTTTCATCATAAGTTTCTGAAGAGGCAATACTATTTTGGAAATTTGAACCATTGGCATTGAAAAAAAGAAGCAGGCTGAAAAACAAAGCTAAGAGACCGTAGACAATGTTGCTTTTTTTCTTCTTTTTAAGCATCATTTGCCTCCTTTACTCAACTTATTCAACTCATCTAAAAGACTTCTGAAAAAATTCTTTTTCTCTTTTTCAGTATTTTCTACAACCAGTGTATCTCTAAGCATTTTCAAGTACTCTTCTTGACTTAATTCATTGTACATCCGATTGTTCAAGGTCAAAGTCACGCCACCAGTTTCTTCAGAGACCACAATTGTTAAAGCATCGCTAACTTCTGCCACACCAACAGCTGCTCGGTGCCTAGTACCGTACTCTTTGGAAATCATATTACTATCAGATAGGGGTAGATAAGCACTAGATACCGCAACTTTTCCATTTCTAACAATTACAGCACCATCATGTAAGGGCGTATTGGGAATGAAGATATTGATTAAAAGTTCTCCAGTAATATCCGCATCTAAGCCAATTCCAGTCTCTACGTATTCTTCTAATCCCGTGTTGCGTTCAATGGTAATAAGAGCACCAATCTTTCGCTTGGACATATACTGGATGGCTTTATCAAAGGCTTGAATCATTGTTTCTCCCTGAGCCTTCTCTGTTTTTGTCGGGTTGAAAAAGGTCGTTCGTCCCAAGTGTTCCAAACCACGCCGAATCTCAGGCTGAAAAATGACAATTGCAGCAATAACACCATAAGTAATGACTTGATCCATTAACCAAGACAAGGTGTGAAGCCCAATCACTTCTGCTAAGAAGCGAATGGCAATAAACATCACAACGCCTTTGAATAACTGGATCGCCTTTGTCCCTTGTACCATTTGTATCAATTTATATACAAGATACCAAACAACCAAAATATCTAAAATATTGATAAAAAAAGGAACAGAAAAAAAGTCCACCGACAATAACTGTCTCCAATAATCTAAATCAAAAAGTTCTGCAATGTTAAACGACATATAAAGCCTTCCTTTACTCTAAGACTACACTCTCTGTTACAGTATAGCATAGCTTTTTTCCATTGTTGATAAAAAAGTTGCTTCCTTTTCTTTTTTTCAAAAAAAAATAACATTTTATTCACTTCGAAAAAATACAAAACAAAAAAATACTATTTTACCCTAGCTAAAGTACTCAAATCTAGAGCTCTTTTCCAAAAGTAACCCTAGAATTTTTAAATTTAGAGTCCTTTTGCCAAACTAGCGCTAGAAATTTTAAAACTAGAGTTCTTTTGCCAAGCTAACTCTAAATTTTTTAAATCTAGAGCTCTTTTACGAAACTAACGCTGAATTTCTTAAATCAATTTGCTTTCTTATAACAAAAAAACGAATTGATTCACAATCGTTTAAAAAAACGTTACACTGGAAGAAAAAGAAGGAGGAGTTCTCGTATGGATATCTCTGCAATTAATAAAGAAGAGGTAAACACTGATTATGGTATTTTCATTGGAGAAAAAGCACCTAAAACAAGCGTGGAATTTATTAATTTAAACTGTCCTTTTTGCCAACAATGGTTTACTCAGTCCAAAGATACTTTAGAAAAAGCTGTTGCTGAGGGAAAATTAAATCGTGTGATTAAGTTGTTAGATCGTACTAAAGAATCTTTGCAACGCGGAAATGTAATGCATCGCTTTGTGACAGACAATGATCCTAAACAAGCACTCGAAGATATATCTCGGATTTTTGCTTCTCAAGCTGAATGGGGAGATTTATCCTTACAAGAAGTAGCTAATTACGCTAGAAACGAACTTGGATTAAGCGAGCATCGTCATTTAGATATCGCCGAAGAAATTGTACAAGAAAGCAAAAATGCAAATGTCACGTCAGTGCCAACGCTGTTTCTTGGCAACCATATTTTTGATGAAAATATCGATCAAAAAACATTAAACGGTTATATCAATGAATAAAAAGCATTGAGCACAATTGCTCAATGCTTTTTTATACGACATCTTTTTTTAACTTATCTGCAAATTCATTAATTTTTCGAATACGATGGTTGATCCCTGATTTAGATATCGCGCCTGAAGGTAGCATCTCTCCTAGTTCTTTTAGACTAATTTCTGGATGAACCAAACGCAATTCCGCAATTTCTTGCAATTTATCTGGCAAGGCAGACAAACCGACACGGTCTTCAATAAATTGAATATTTTGAATCTGTTTAGAAGCGGCATCGATTGTTTTATTCATATTCGCTGTTTCGCAATTTACCAAACGATTAACAGAATTTCTCATATCTCGTACGATTCGTACATCTTCAAATTTAAGCATAGAATTTGTCGCACCGATCAAAGTAAGAAAATCAGCGATGTGTTCTGCGCCCTTTAAATAAGAAATATGACCGTTTCTTCTTTCTAATGTTCGTGCGTTTAAGTCATAATAATTTAACATCTTACAGATATCTTGATTATGTGCTTCATATGTAGAATAAATTTCCAAATGATAGCGACTCGTTTCCGGATTATTGATAGATCCAGTAGCCATAAAAGCGCCTCGTAAGTACGAACGCATTTTTTGCGTATCTCCCATA
Organism: Tetragenococcus halophilus subsp. flandriensis; assembly: GCF_030161475.1. GTDB lineage: Bacteria > Bacillota > Bacilli > Lactobacillales > Enterococcaceae > Tetragenococcus > Tetragenococcus halophilus_C. Next base: position 52,533 of record NZ_BSUG01000006.1, read on the forward strand.
ATATCGTTACTTACTTGAGTAGTAGGCATTGTGCCATCCATAATACTTAGCTCATCTAAAATGCGCCTTGTCTCCTGCTTTAGGCGAACAATATAAACATTATTTTTCTTTAGTTTCATTTTCCTTCGAACTAAAAGTTCGCTACGTACATTAAAATGTTCTTTTAATAAAGAATAGATTCGTCTTGCAATCGCAGCATTTTCTGTCTGTATATTTAAGATAAGACGTTGGTTAAAAAGGCTTAATGAACCATTCATACGAATTAAGGCAGCAAGTTCGGCTTTAGCATGTTCACGATGCACTTCTAGACTTGTTAACTCTTTTTTGACATCCGCAGCAAAAGACATGATTGCCCCCCTCTCAAATTCATTCTAATTTTTGGCTTCATAAACAATTCGTAATAATTCTTCGGCAACTTTATTGCCATCATGAAAAACACCACCATCTCTTAACTCAAGAAAATCAGTAGATACTACACGACAACCTAAACTCCTTAGTCCCTTAAAATCATGTTGTACCTGTAATAAATACTCATCATAAACCTCCGCATTCATATAGCCATCCGGCACTTTTTCAGTATTCACTAAGACAGTATCAACAAAAGCCTTACCTAAATGTTCATGTAGTACACGTACGTGATCTGCGTCTGTAAAACGTTCAGTTTCGCCTTTTTGAGTCATGATATTACAAATATAGACTGTTTCTGCTTTTGTCTGCAGCATTGCTTGACCGATTTCTGAAATCATCAAATTGGGTAAGATACTAGTAAATAAGCTTCCTGGTCCTAAAACGATCATATCTGCTTCTAAAATAGAAGAAACTACTTTTTTAGCTGCCTTAGGTTTGCCATCATTTGCTTGATTTCTAACAGAGACATTGTCGATTGTTTTGCGATCCAAAGCAATTTTAGATTCGCCTATCACACTAGTCCCATCTTTAAAGTTTGCTTTTAATACAAGTGGTTCATCAGAAGAAGGGTAGATGTTGCCCTTAACATGCATCATTTTAGATAACAATTGAATGGCCTCATAAGTACTACCGCGCATCTCAGACATACCAGCGATAATTAAATTTCCTAATGCATGATTAGCTAAAAATTTATCTTCTTTTTTAAAGCGATATTGAAAAATATCTGAATAAAGTTTCGGCATGTCAGAAAGTGCGACCAAAACATTACGTAAATCTCCAGGAGGTGTCACTGAAGTCACAGAGTCTCGTAACTGTCCGCTGCTTCCTCCATCGTCAGCGACTGTCACCACGGCAGTAATATCTACCCCTTGATTACGCAAACTTTTGAGTATTACAGGTAATCCAGTACCTCCACCCATCACAACAACCTTAGGACGTCTAATACGGTAAGTTTTCATTCTCACGAGCGATTCACCGTCTCTTTCCTTTTTGCCTTGTCTCTATGAGTGATATTCACCTTATAGTCTTGTGACAAAGCTTCTCCGATTCTTTGAGTCAATGCGACTGAACGATGCTGGCCACCTGTACAACCAATAGCAACTAATAAATTGCTTTTGCCTTCTTCAACATAACCAGGTAGGATTGATTGCAATAAAGATAGAAATTGCTGATAAAAATTTTCGGTTGAAGAAAAGCTCATCACATAATCATAAACGGGCTCTTCTAACCCAGTTAATGGACGTAATTCATTAATATAATGAGGGTTAGGTAAAAAGCGCACATCCATCACGATGTCTGCGTCAATTGGCAGACCATATTTATAGCCAAAAGACACCATTTCAATTCGAAAGCCTGCGTCGTTTGAACTACGGAATTCTTCATTGATTTTTTCTCGCAGCTGTCTTGGAGATAATTCTGTCGTATCTATAACAAGCGACGCATCTGCTTTTAATTCTTCTAAAACAGCTCGTTCTTTTCTAATCCCTTCTGTAATCAAACCATCCATAGCTAATGGATGTGTACGACGCGTTTCTTTATAACGCGAAACCAATTCACTATCTGAAGCATCTAAAAACAGTACACGTGTATTGATAAACGCCGTATTTTCAATTTCTACTAACATTGCTTGAATTTCTTCAAAAAAAGACCTGGAACGCAAGTCCACAACTAAGGCAATTTTTGTTATTTTCCCAGACTCTTTGATCAATTCCCAAAACTTAGGAATCAAGTTAGGCGGCATGTTGTCTATACAAAAATACCCCAAATCTTCAAAACTCTGGATGGCTACCGTTTTTCCTGCGCCACTCATCCCAGTGATGATTACTAAATCTAAATTATCGGACATCTTCTTCTCCCCTTGTTCGAGCATTCTATTCTTCTAATTATAACACTCCGGGCGTATCTTTACGAATGATTTTTGAAATAATTAAAAAATTTTTTATTTCATCATAGTTAGCTTAAAGACTGCATATTCAACGTCGTTTCTATGAGCTATTAATGTTCATTCAACATAGATATCCCATTTCTATGAGCTATCGATCTTCATTCAACATAGAATTCCTGTTTCATTATGACTACAAAAAAAGCAATCACCTAAAGTAATTGCTCAAAAAAATCATTATTTTTCAACTAATTTTTTTAAATACTGCCCAGTATAGCTATCTGGCGTCGCTGCAATCTGTTCTGGCGTACCTGTTGCTATAATCGTACCACCGTTTTCGCCACCTTCTGGCCCTAAATCAATCACATGGTCAGCAGATTTTATAACATCTAAATTATGTTCAATCACTAAAACGGTGTTTCCAGCATCGACTAAACGGTCTAGAACTTGTAATAATCTAAGAATATCGTCTGAATGTAAACCGGTAGTCGGCTCGTCTAGAATATAAAAGTTTTTACCATTAGAATTTTTTTGAAGTTCACTAGCCAGCTTCATTCGTTGCGCTTCCCCACCAGATAAAGTAGTCGCAGGTTGGCCCAATTTGACATAACCTAAGCCTACATCCACGATCGTTTGCAGCTTACGACTGATTTTAGGAATATTTTGGAAAAAGTCAAAAGCGTCATCAACGGTCATATCTAATACTTCTGAGATATTTTTACCCTTATAATGAACTTCTAAAGTTTCGGAATTATATCGTTTACCATGACAAACTTCACAAGGAACATAAATATCTGGCAGAAAATGCATTTCAATTTTTATAATGCCATCACCTTTACAAGCTTCACAACGTCCGCCTTTGATATTAAAACTAAAACGTCCCTTTTTATAACCACGTATTTTTGCTTCATTCGTTTGCGCAAATAGTTCGCGAATATCATCAAACACACTCGTATAAGTCGCTGGATTACTACGAGGTGTTCGGCCAATTGGACTTTGGTCAATATCAATGATTTTTTCAATATTTTCAAAACCTGTGATCTTTTTGAATTTCCCTGGTTTTTTTGAATTCTTATTCAAACGCTGAGCAAGAGCTTTTCTCAAAATATCATTAATCAAAGTTGATTTCCCAGAACCTGATACACCGGTTACTGTAATAAACTTCCCGAGAGGAAACTTAACATTGATATTTTTCAAATTATTTTCCTGGGCGCCGGTTAAAGTAATATTTTTTTTATTTCCTTTACGACGTTTTTTTGGTAAAGGAATTTCCCTTCTTCCGCTAAGATACTCACCCGTTAAAGAATGAGGATTCTCGGCTACTTGTTCTGGCGTACCAGAAGCTACGATTTCGCCACCATAATCGCCGGCGCCTGGGCCCACATCGATTAAATAATCAGCAGAGCGCATCGTATCTTCGTCATGTTCTACTACGATCAAAGTGTTGCCTAAATCACGCATTTTCTTTAAAGAGCCTAGCAAACGATCATTATCTCTTTGATGTAGACCAATAGAAGGTTCATCTAGAATATATAATACGCCAGATAAGTTAGAACCGATCTGCGTTGCTAAACGGATCCGTTGTGCTTCACCACCAGAAAGGGTGCCTGCCGAACGACTCAAGGTCAAATAATCTAAACCGACATTTTGTAAAAAGCTCAAACGATCTCCGATTTCTTTAACGATAGGTTGCGCAATCATCTGCTCTTGCTGTGATAACTTGAGACCTTCCACAAAATCGTAGGCATAATTAATAGCTAAATCACTAACTTCTCCGATATGCTCTCCGTTTATTTTCACAGAAAGTGCCTTATCATTTAAGCGATAACCATGACAAAGTTGACAAGTCAACTCGGTCATATATAAGCGCATTTGATCTCTAGTAAAGTCACTATTTGTTTCATGATAGCGACGTTTGATATTGACCATAACCCCTTCAAAAGGCATATCTACATCACGAACATTACCAAAATCATTTTGATAATGAAAATGGAAATGACGGCCATTGGAACCATGCAATACAATATCTTTTTCTTCTTTTGTGAGCTTTTCAAAAGGAGTATCCATATCAATGCCAAAATCCTGACAAGCCTGTTCTAACATCTGCGGATAATATTGAGAACTGATAGGATTCCAAGGAACAATAGCTCCCTGACGTAAAGTTTTTGTTTGATCAGGGACAACTAAATCAATATCTACTTCTAATTTTACCCCTAAACCATCACACTCTGGACAAGCCCCAAAAGGCGCGTTAAAAGAGAATAAACGCGGCTCTAATTCACCTACAGTAAAACCACAGTAAGGACAAGAATAGTGCTCACTAAAAAGCATATCTTCTCCGTCAATCACATCGACGATGGCATAACCATCAGATAAACGAAGCGCTGATTCAAGGGAATCAAATAGACGAGAACGAATGCCCTCTTTAATGACGATACGATCTACAACGATCGCAATATCATGTTTTTTATTTTTCTCAAGTTCAGGCACCTCTGTGATGTCATAAATCTCATTATCAACTCTTACGCGTACATATCCTTCTTTTTGCACCTGTTCCAAAGTCTTCTTATGTTGACCTTTTTTTTGAGAAATAACTGGCGCAAGTAATTGAATTCTACTTCTTTCCGGTAGTTCAAGTACTTGGTCAACCATTTGTTCCGGTGACTGACTGGTAATTTCCACATGGTCATTGGGACAAATCGGATGTCCAACACGAGCATACAGCAGACGCAAATAATCATTGATTTCAGTCACTGTACCGACGGTTGAACGAGGATTTTTACTCGTGGTTTTCTGATCGATCGAAATAGCTGGGCTTAAACCATCAATACTATCGACATCCGGCTTATCCATTTGACCTAAAAATTGTCTGGCATAAGAGGAAAGGCTTTCGACATAACGCCGCTGCCCTTCTGCATACAGCGTATCAAAAGCCAAAGAACTTTTTCCTGATCCAGACAAACCTGTGACCACTACCAGTTCATCTCTGGGAATGGTCACATCTATATTTTTTAAATTATGGGCACGCGCACCATGTATCACTATATTATCGTTTGGCATATTCTCCCCCTACACTATTAAGCCTTTAATTCTAAAATCGAATCACGCAGATTAGCTGCTCTTTCAAAGTCCTGCGATTTAGCGGCTTCTTTCATTTCTGTATCTAATTTTTCAATTAAATCTGCTTTTTCATCTTTTGAAAGATCTTCATAAGATACCTGTTTTTCCTCGCCATCTTCGGTAACAGAAGAAATTGAAATTAAGTCTCGAACATCTTTTTTAACTGTTTGTGGCACGATTCCGTGTTCTTCATTGTATGTTTCTTGAATTTTACGACGACGGGTGGTTTCATCTATAGCATTTTGCATAGAATCAGTCACTTTATCAGCATACATCACAACTTCACCATCAGCGTTTCTCGCTGCTCTTCCCATCGTTTGCACAAGGGAACGTTCACTACGCAAAAAGCCTTCTTTATCAGCGTCTAATATCGCTACAAGAGAAACTTCTGGTACATCCAAGCCTTCTCTTAGTAAGTTAATACCGACTAAAACATCAAACTCACCTAAACGCAAGTTACGAATGATTTCTGTACGTTCTAATGTTTTGATATCACTGTGAAGATACTTGACTTTTATTCCTAGTTCTCGGAAATAGTCGGTCAAATCTTCCGCCATTTTTTTAGTTAAAGTGGTAACAAAAACACGCTCGTCTCTTTCCACACGTTCATTAATCTCGCCTACAAGATCATCGATTTGTCCCATAATAGGACGGACATCAATCACTGGATCCAATAAACCAGTTGGACGAATAATTTGTTCGACCACCGTATCTGTCTGATCGTATTCGTACGGGCCTGGTGTCGCAGAAACGTAAATAATCTGATGAACATGCTTTTCGAATTCTTCTAGCCTTAATGGTCGGTTATCTAAAGCTGAAGGCAGGCGAAAACCATAGTCAACCAACATCTGTTTTCTAGCCCGGTCTCCATTATACATCCCGCGAATTTGCGGCATCGTTACGTGAGATTCGTCGACCACCATTAAAAAGTCCTCAGGGAAAAAGTCTAATAGTGTGTACGGCGGTTCTCCTTCTTCTCTTCCATCCATATGTCTGGAGTAATTTTCAATGCCGGAAGTATAGCCCATTTCCCGCAACATTTCAATATCATAATTCGTTCTTTGTTCTAATCGTTGTGCTTCTAACAATTTATTATCTTCTTTTAAGACAGCTAAGCGAGTTTCTAGTTCTTGCTTAATTGAAGCAATAGCGGTCTCCATATGATCTTCATCTGTCACAAAGTGAGTGGCCGGGAAAATAGAAACATGCTCTGTTTCATTTAATATTTCACCAGTTAATGCATCGACTTCGCGTATCCGATCGATTTCATCACCAAAAAATTCAACTCTTAAAGCCCGTTCAGCACGTGAAGCCGGAAAGATCTCAACGACATCGCCTCTTACACGAAAACGCCCCCGTTGAAAATCTATATCGTTACGTTCAAATTGGATATCGATCAAAGAGCGTAATAAATCATCTCGAGAGATTTCCATTCCTTGACGCAAAGAAACAACTTGTTTTTGATATTCCATTGGTGAACCTAAACCAAAAATACACGATACTGAAGCAACGACAACAACGTCATTACGTTCTAATAACGAGCTAGTGGCTGAATGGCGTAATTTGTCAATTTCATCATTAATACTGGAATCTTTCTCAATATAAGTATCGCTTGATGGGACGTAAGCTTCTGGTTGATAATAATCATAATAACTTACGAAGTATTCCACCGCATTATTAGGGAAAAATTCTTTAAATTCTCCATATAATTGACCTGCTAATGTTTTGTTATGAGCAATAATCAATGTTGGCTTATTTACATTTTGGATCACATTTGAAATAGTATAAGTCTTTCCCGTTCCGGTAGCCCCTAAAAGAATTTGAGCCTTTTTATGATCTAACACCCCATCAGTTAATTCTTCAATTGCTTCAGGTTGATCCCCTGACGGCTGATAATTTGAAACGAGTTCAAATTGATGTGATAATTCTTTTTCAATCATAAACGTCTGCCTTCTTTCTGGATAAAACTATCCTATATGCAAATCATTGCTTTTCCTATACTATTCTAACACACCGAACGTACTTTCGCTATTTTTTTAATTTGTCCTATAATTTCTTTAAAATGTAAGGTTTTCTAACGTAATTCGTAACTTTTTTGGACATTTTTGCATTTTTTATTCTAATTTTCTTGCTTTGTTCAAAAACTTTAGGATATAATCTTCTTTATTAAGACAATTTAACGGAAATAATTTATCTTAACTAGGCCCTGATTTTCAATTGTCTTTAAAGGAGGAATTTTTAAATGAAAAAAAGAACGATACTTATTTCGTTACTTTCTGTGTTTATTACTTTATTCTTTTGTGGGAGTAAAACTGTTTCAGCTGCGGAAAAAACTTATGATATTGGAACAGATGTGACATTTGCTCCTTTCGAATTTCAAAATGATGATAACGAATATGAAGGTATCGATATTGATATATTAAATGCGATCGCCAAAGATCAAGGTTTTAAAGTAAATTTACGTCCCTTAGGGTTCGATAGTTCGGTTCAAGGCGTACAGTCTAATCAACTGGATGGTATGATCGCAGGAATGTCGATCACTGAAGAAAGAGAGAAGAGTTTTGACTTTTCCGACCCCTACTACGACAGTGGTATACAAATGGCAGTTGCCCAGGGTAATGATGAGATAAAATCTTACAAAGACTTAGAGGGTAAAACAGTAGGCGCTAAAGTTGGGACCGAAAGCGCAGACTTTTTAGAAGATAACAAAGATAAATATAACTTTGATATTAAAAACTACGATGATGCATCCGGACTTTACGGAGCTGTTGACAATAACACAGTCGAAGCTATTTTTGATGATTTTCCGGTCCTTGGTTATGCAATTAAACAAGGAGAAAATTTATCTTTAGTTGGTGAACCAGAAGCAGGAAATCCTTATGGTTTTGCAGTTAAAAAGGGTCAAAATGAAGAATTGCTAGAAAAATTCAATGCTGGATTAAAGAAATTGAAGGATTCTGGAGAATATGATGAAATTGTCGATAAATATGTAGAAACAGATGGTAGCGGCGAAGAATCCGGCGAGATGAAAAATGTAGAAGCCAAAAAAGACGAATATGTGATTGCTAGTGACACTGCTTTTGCGCCTTTTGAATTTCAAAATGATGAGAATGAATATATTGGTATCGATGTTGATTTAATGAAGCGTGCCGCAGAACTACAAGATTTCAACATTACTTTCAACCATATTGGCTTTTCCGGTGCAGTGCAAGCTGTTGAAGGCAATCAAGCAGACGGTATGATCGCTGGAATGTCTATCACAGATGAACGAGAAGAAAGCTTTGATTTTTCAGATTCTTATTTTGAAAGTGGGATTCAATTAGCTGTACAAGAAGGTAATGATGATGATATCAGCTCTTATGAAGATTTAGACGGAAAAACTGTGGGTGCTAAAGTTGGTACCGAAAGCGCCGATTTCTTAGATGAACATGAGGACGAATACGGTTATAATGTAAAACTATATGACGATGCCGATCAACTTTATGAAGCTGTAAGTGTTGATGCAATCGATGCTTTAATGGATGATTACCCGGTTATTGGTTATTCTGTTGCTCAAGGACAAGCGCTTGAAACCCCTATCGAACGTGAATCTGGCGGTGAATATGGTTTTGCAGTTAAAAAAGGCGAAAATCCAGAACTATTAGAAATGTTTAATGAAGGTTTAAAAGAAATGCAACGAACCGGCGAATATGACCAAATCATTGCAAATTATATCGATGATAGCGGAGATGCTACAGTCAGTGAATCTTCTACGGATGAATCTTCCTTTATCGGTTTAATTAAAAACAACTATAAAGTATTATTAAATGGTTTATGGCAAACGATGGCTTTAGCTTTGATTTCATTTGCTTTAGCTTTGATCGTAGGTGTTATCGTAGGTCTCTTTAGTGTAGCACCTATCAAAACATTACGGACGATCGCTTCAATTTATGTTGATGTGATTCGTGGTATACCGATGATGGTTTTAGCCTTCTTTATTTTCTTTGGTCTGTCTGATGCTATCGGTATAACAATTCCTGATTTTACAGCAGGTGTTATCACATTGACATTAAACGCTAGTGCTTATATTGCAGAAATTGTCAGAGGTGGAATAAATGCAGTGCCAACAGGCCAGATGGAGGCCTCGCGAAGTTTAGGATTAACCTATAACAAAACGATGCAAAAAATCATTTTGCCACAAGCAATTAAAATTATGATCCCATCTTTTGTCAATCAATTCGTTATCTCTTTAAAAGACACCACGATCATTTCTGTTATCGGGGTTGTCGAATTATTACAAACAGGAAAAATCATTGTTGCACGAACCATGCAAAGTACTTATGTATATTTGATTATTGCAATTATGTATTTGATTGTAATTACCGCTTTAACAAAATTAGCAAAAGTACTTGAAAAGAAGGTGAAATAGTATGAAGGAAAAAATTGCAATTGAAAATCTGGTGAAAAAATTCGGGGATAATACTGTATTAAACGATATTACAACAAGCATTAAAGAAGGCGAGGTTATTTGTGTTATCGGTCCTTCCGGCTCCGGTAAATCCACCTTTTTAAGATGTCTGAATCGTTTAGAGGAAGCTACTAGCGGACAAATTATCATTGATGGTGAGCATTTGACCGATAAAAAAACTGACATTAACCAAATACGTCAACATATTGGCATGGTTTTTCAACATTTTAACTTGTTCCCTCACTTATCTGTTTTAGAAAATATTACTTTAGCACCGCTAGATGTAAAAGGTAAAAACAAAAAAGAGACAGAAGAACGAGCAGATGAATTATTACAAACAGTAGGTCTATCAGATAAAAAGAATGTCTATCCTGAAAGTCTTTCCGGCGGACAAAAACAACGGGTAGCCATCGCCCGTGCTTTAGCTATGAATCCAGATATCATGTTATTTGATGAACCTACTTCTGCATTAGATCCCGAAATGGTTGGAGACGTTTTGAAAGTCATGAAAAAATTAGCAGATCAAGGAATGACAATGGTCATCGTTACCCATGAAATGGGATTTGCCAAAGAAGTTGCAAATCGTATAATGTTCATTGATGACGGCTACTTTTTAGAAGATGGTAAACCCGACGAAGTTTTTAATCATCCTAAAAACGAGCGTACAAAAGATTTCCTGGACAAAGTATTAAATATCTAAATAGTAAAAAGGAGTTCTTGTTTTTACGAGAACTCCTTTTTAAGTGTGCTTAATTCTCAAAAAATAATATTTTTCTAATTTTAATCGTACTTTTATTCATTCAATAGCTGCATAAACAATTGTTTTACGATTCGGCCAACTTTTACTCGAGTCTAGTAATTAAACAATCACAATAAACAAAAAAGTGGAGATCAACTATTATGCGATCTCCACTTTCCATTTTAAATTTATTTTTTAAAAGCATCTTTCATTTTGTCAAAAAAACCTTCTGATTGTTGTTCTTCGGTTTTTTGTCCCGTTAATTCAGCAAAATTCCGCAATGCTTCTCTTTGTTCTTCATTCAAGTTCTTCGGCGTGATAATCTTCACCGTTACTTGTTGATCTCCCGTACTATTTCCTCTTAAGCGAGGTGCGCCTTTACCGCGCAAGCGGAACTTCGTGCTAGTTTGTGTACCAGCCGGGATTTTCAATTTCACATTTCCATGAACAGTTGGTACATCGACTTCATCACCTAAAGCTGCTTGTACAAAGTTGATTGGCAATTCGTAATAAATTTCAGATCCATCACGATCAAAAATATCACTTTCTGCTACATAAAAGACAACATATAGATCACCATAAGGTCCACCGTTAATGCCAGCTTCCCCTTGGTTAGCTAGTCTCATTTGTTGTCCATCTTCTACACCAGCTGGAACAGAAACATTAACACTATGTGTTTTCTTTTCATGTCCTGTACCATGACATGTTTCGCAAACTTCTTTGATTTCTTTACCAGTTCCGTGACAAACATCGCAAGTTTGTCTTGTCATTACTCGACCAAGTGGCGTTTGACGTTCAGCATTGATTGTCCCAGAACCCTTACATTTATGACAAGTTTCTGGTTGGGTGCCTGGTTTAGCACCATTTCCGCCGCAAGTATGACAAACTTCATTACGTTTATAGGAAACTTCTGTATCTTTACCAAAGATCGCTTCTTCAAAAGTCAGATTGATTGAATATTGTAAATCATCACCTTGTCGTGGTGCATTCGGATCTGCAGAACGGCCACCACCGAAGAAAGATTCAAAAATATCTTCAAAGCCACCGAAACCACCAGCGTCTGAGAAGCCTCCTCCGAAGCCACCAAATCCACCAGCGCCACCGCCGCCGAAGTTGGCGTCTGTACCTGCATGACCATATTGATCATAAGCTGCACGTTTTTGTGGGTCGCTTAGCGTTTCATAGGCTTCTGAAATTTCTTTAAACTTCTCTTCTGCATCAGCTTCTTGGTTGACGTCTGGATGATATTTTTTGGAAAGCTTACGATATGCCTTTTTGATTTCATCATCTGAAGCCCCTTTGTCTACACCTAGGACTTCATAATAATCTCGTTTTGTTGCCATTGGCTTTCCCTCCATCTAATACTTTAACAGTCTTTCGTATTTTATCATAAATTATGCAGAAGAAACATTATTTTATAAAAATACTTAAATTAAAAAGAAAAGACCGATTTATCACTATAGTAGACAATATTTCAAAAGAAAAAGCCAAAGTGGATGTCTTTGGCTTTTTCCCAAATAACGAAATTATTTATTATCGTTATCGTCGTCATCTACTTCTTCAAAATCTGCATCCACTACATCATCGTCACCAGAAGCGTTAGAAGCATCATCTGAACCTTGAGCTCCTTGCTCGCCTTGTTGTTCTTGTGATGCTTGTTCGTACATCTTAACACTCAAGTTTTGTACGATTTCGTTCAATGCATCGCGTTTAGTTTTCATGTCTTCGATGTCGTCAGCTTCTACTGCAGCTTTTAGTTCATCACGTGCATTTTCAGCTTTTTTGACTTCTTCTTCGTCTACTTTACCATCAAGATCACTCAATGTTTTATCTACTGTAAACAAGAGTGTATCTACTTCGTTACGTAGGTCAACTTCTTCTTTACGTTTTTCATCAGCTTCAGCGTTTGCTTCAGCATCTTTAACCATTTTATCAATTTCTTCATCTGATAAACCAGAAGAAGATTGAATTGTAATTTTTTGTTCTTTTTGTGTACCCAAGTCTTTAGCTGAAACATTTACAATACCGTTTTTGTCGATATCAAAGCTAACTTCAATTTGTGGTACACCACGTGGGGCTGCTGGGATATCTGTTAATTGGAAACGACCTAATGTCTTGTTATCAGCTGCCATTGGACGTTCACCTTGCAATACGTGAATATCTACGGCTGGTTGGTTGTCAGCTGCTGTAGAGAATACTTGAGATTTACTTGTTGGAATCGTCGTGTTACGATCGATCAACTTCGTAAATACACCGCCCATCGTTTCAATTCCTAGAGATAGAGGTGTTACGTCAAGTAATACAACGTCTTTAACGTCACCACTAATAACACCAGCTTGGATAGCAGCACCCATAGCAACTACTTCGTCTGGGTTAACTGATTTATTTGGTTCTTTACCTGTTTCTTTACGTACTGATTCAACAACAGATGGAATACGAGTTGAACCACCAACCAAGATTACTTGATCAATATCAGATTGAGATAAGTCAGCGTCTTTCAAAGCTTGACGTACGGGTTCTTTTGTACGATCAACTAAACTACTTGTTAATTCATCAAATTTTGCACGAGTCAAGTTCATTTCTAGATGAAGTGGTCCATCTTCACCTGCTGTGATAAATGGCAAACTGATTTGTGTGCTTGAAACGCCTGATAAATCTTTCTTAGCTTTTTCCGCAGCGTCTTTTAGACGTTGTAAAGCCATTTTATCTTTACTTAAGTCAATACCATTTTCTTTTTTGAATTCACTAACCAAGTGGTCAATGATTTTTTCATCAAAGTCGTCCCCGCCAAGTTTATTGTCACCGGCAGTAGATAATACGTCAAATACACCATCGCCTAGTTCTAAGATGGAAACGTCAAAAGTACCGCCACCAAGGTCAAATACTAAGATTTTTTCATCTTGTTCAGTTTTATCTAAACCATAAGCTAAAGCAGCTGCAGTTGGCTCATTTACAATACGTTCAACTTCTAATCCAGCGATCTTACCAGCATCTTTAGTTGCTTGACGTTGGGAGTCGTTGAAATAAGCAGGAACTGTAATAACCGCTTTTTCAACTTCTTCGCCTAGATAATCTTCGGAAAAGCTTTTGATGTGTTGCAAGATCATTGCTGAAATTTCTTGTGGCGTATAAGATTTATTATTTGCTTCTACCTTATAACCATCTTCACCAATGTGACGTTTAATAGAAGTAACAGTATCTGGATTTGTAACTGCTTGTCTTTTTGCTACTTCACCTACTTGGATTTCGCCATTTTTAAATGCTACAGCAGAAGGGGTTGTACGGTTACCTTCTGGGTTTGTAATAATTTGTGATTCGCCGCCTTCTAAAACTGAAACGGCTGAATTTGTTGTACCTAAGTCAATACCAATTATCTTACTCATACTATGATCTCCTTTGTCATTTTATCATTCATTTAATATTGAAATAAACTAATTTATTGTGCGACAACAACCATGCTGGCACGAAGTACACGGTCATAAAGCTTATAACCTTTTTGCAATACTTCAACTACTGTTTCTGCCGGCTGGTCCTCTGTCGCAGGAACTGTTTGAACAGCTTGATGTAGTGTAGGATCAAACGTTTCACCTTGAGCAGAAATTTCTTCGATTCCTTCTTCCTGCATGGCAGAACGTAAACTTTCAAGTGTCATTTCTACACCTTTTTTCAAGCTTTCGTTTTGTTCTCCTTCAACTTCAATTGCTACAGCACGTTCTAAATTATCGATTGCAGGAAGTAATTTCTTTCCTAAATCTTGCGAACGATACTTTTGCATTGTTTGTCTTTCGTTACGAAAACGATTATTCATATTCGTAAGCTCAGCTGAAGCCCGAAGATATTTATCTTCCATTTCATCAAGTTGTGCTTTTAAATCATCAACTTCTGAAATAGGTTGAACATCTTCATTCTCATTTTCTTCAACTGTTTCATTTTCTACAGTTGATTCATCTTCACTGGTTTTGTCAGAAAAGGTTTCTTCAAACTCTTCTGCATTCTTTTCTTTATCAGACAATCATCTAACATCCCTTCTATATAAATAATTGACAATTCACGCAGATCAGCCGAATGAATCGATCGAACGATAATAATCATCCAGTGTTTCTGCTAGTTCTTGACGAAATACATCAAGCAAACTAAACATTTTCGAATACGGCATACTCGCCGAACCTAATAATGCGATCGTACCATTGCCATGATCTTTAATCTCATAATTAGCTTGGATCAAACTCATGCCGCTTAGTAAGTCATTACCCAATTCTGAACCAATCCGGATTTGAATCGGTTGATCTTTAGTACTCAACAATTCATTCAATTGCTTCGAGTTTTCCATAAACAAATACATAGATTTAAACTGATCAATGTCTTGGATTTGATCGGAATTCAGTAAATTCATCTGACCGCCAACAAAAATCTTTTCTTCAAAAGCTTCACTCAACATATTATTGAATAAATCAAGGATGCCTTCAGTCGTTTGAAAATACTTATGAAGAATCATCGGGATTTCAGTTCGCAAGCGTTGATAAACTATTAGCAAAGGTTCACCGATTAATTTATCATTGATGATTCGCACCATTTTTTCAAGATCTTCACTATCTACGCTTTTAGGTATTGAAAATACTTGATTTTCAACATTGCCCTTGTCAGTTACAATGATTGCGATCACTTGCCGATTATTGAGTGGAACCATTTTAAAACCTGTAAGTTTTCTATTACTTACATCAGGTCCAATCGATAGCGCCGTATAACTAGTCAATTGGGAAAGAATTTTAGCTGATTGTTCAATGATATCATTGATCTCATGAAAATCTTTTCCTAAGGACTGCCGTATGACGTCTACTTCGCTTTTTTCTAGCTTTTCTGGTTCTAGAAGATAATCGACATAATAGCGATAACCTTTTAGTGAAGGGATACGACCTGAAGAAGAATGTGGTTTTACCAAAAGTCCATCTTCCTCGAGAGTTTTCATCTCATTTCTAATCGTGGCTGAACTAGCTGCGATCCCTTCTTCCATCAGTGTTTTAGATCCAATTGGCTTTCCTAAATTTGTATAATTATGAATAATTCGATGCAAAATATTATCTTGTCTTTGCGTCAACAAATTTATCACCCTTTAATTAGCACTCCTTATATCTAAGTGCTAACACGATTATTAATATACCATAAATAACAAGAATGTCAAGAGGAAATGCTCAAAAAATTAGCACTCTTTATGTTAGAGTGCTAATTTTGCAAAAACAGCCAGAAATTCGTCTAAGTTCATAAGCAACTATGGTAGACTAATGATAAAACACACTTTGCTAAAGGAGCCATTAATTAATGGAAAAAGTGCTAAAAAATACTTCTTCATATATTCATATTCCCTTTTGTGAACATATTTGCTTTTATTGTAATTTTAATAAAGTATTTTTAAAAGGGCAGCCTGTTGATGAGTATATCCAAGGGCTATTAAAAGAAATACAGTTAACACTTGATGTTCACCCTACAGACGTCAGTCAAACGATTTATATCGGCGGAGGTACTCCGACTTCTTTATCTGCTAGTCAATTAGATGATTTACTCAGTGGGATCACTCAATTGCTGCCCGTTGAAACAACGAAAGAATTTACAATAGAAGCAAATCCTGGCGATTTGACACAAGAAAAGCTGGATGTCATTAAAAATTATGGAATTAATCGCCTTTCGATGGGTGTCCAAACATTCGATAACCGTCTTCTAAGAAAGATTGGTCGTAAACATACTGCTGAAGATGTATACCAGACATTAAAACTAATAGAAAAAAATCAGATAGACAATGTTTCGATCGATTTAATTTATGCGCTACCTGGTCAAAGCATTGCAGACTTTCTTACTACTTTACAAAAGGCAATCGCTCTTGATTTGCCTCACTATGCAATGTATTCCTTAATTTTGGAAAATAAAACGATGTTTATGAATTGGGTAAGAAGAGGAAGAATTGAATTGCCTGAACAAGAAGAAGAGGCAAAAATGTTTGAACTTGCGATAAATGAGATGGAAAAAGCCGGGTTTTCCCATTACGAAGTTAGTAATTTCGCTAAAAAAGGATGGGAATCAAAGCATAATCTAGTTTATTGGAATAATGAGCATTATTA
Source organism: Tetragenococcus halophilus subsp. flandriensis (assembly GCF_030161475.1). Classification (GTDB taxonomy): domain Bacteria; phylum Bacillota; class Bacilli; order Lactobacillales; family Enterococcaceae; genus Tetragenococcus; species Tetragenococcus halophilus_C. The sequence goes on from NZ_BSUG01000006.1 coordinate 69,239, forward strand.
TGGTTTTGGCGCTGGAGCTAGTGGTTATTTAAACCAAGAACGTTACAAAAATTTCGGACCTATTCAACATTACTTAAACCCTTTACGTAATAACCAGTTACCTATCATTGAAACAGAAGAGCTTTCTTTTAAAAATCAAATTGAAGAGGAATTATTTTTAGGATTAAGAAAAAAGGAAGGCGTGTCCCTGCAACATTTTAAAGAAAAATTCAACTTAGAGCTTACCGACTTATACCAGCAAGTTCTTCCTAAACTATTTGATGAGCAATTATTAACTTTTAATAACGACCATCTCAAATTGACCCGCAAAGGTTTATTTCTGGGAAACGAAGTATTTGAAAAATTCCTGCTTTCATAAAAAATTTCTTTAAATAAGCTATCTGTTTTTTGCTATTAAGGCAAATTTAACATTGATTTTTTTCTTTGTCGTATCGATATAAAAATAAGGTCTTCAAACGAGGCTCCTCGTTTGAAGACCTTATAAATCATTAGTGATTCCTAACGGCTAATTACCAACCACCAGAAGCGCCTCCGCCTCCAGAGGATCCGCCGCCAAATGAACCACCACCAAATCCACCGAAACCGCCACCATGGCCTCGACCTTTGGATGATCTTGGATTATAAGCAGAAGAAGCGTAATGAGCAGTTAGAATTAACCCACGATAATCATATAAAGTATCGCCTACTAATACACGACGTCCTATTTTACGGCCAGATGGATATTTGTTCAACAAGCGTCCGATGTCTCTATTTTTTAATACATGACGATACGTTTGCCAATAAACCATACCATAAAAAATTAGTGCATATAGGTTTAATTTTTTAATTTGTTTAGCAGACTGTTCTGTTATTCTATTGTCATTTCCAACAATACTAGAAAATTCTTTGTAGTCTTTTTTCAACCATCTTCTAGTTCGCATTATTCCGACAAAATACAAAAGAACAACAATAGTTAAGAGGGACATAAAAACAATCGGAATAAGTAAAATAAAGCCCAAACTATCTCGACGACCTTCATAAGTGTTTATTTGGCTATCTTCATAAGGGGTTTTTGAATTAATATAATTTGCAACTAAATCAGTCGTCGCACTCACACCTTCTGAATAATCTTCATCTTGATAATTTTCTACTACTTCATCATTATCCAGGATATCCTGACTAACAGCATCAGTTAGCACGCCTTCAAACCCGTATCCTACTTCTAATCTAGTTTCCTGTTCAGAAACCGACATCAAATACAATACGCCATTATCTTCATCATTATTTCCTATACCTAAGTTATTAAAAATATCTGTTGCATAAGTTTCGACATCCTTGCCATTCGGCAGTTGATCAAGTGTGACGACCATAAATTGAGCCCCATTGGCATTTTCATCTAGTTGGCGATTTAACTGATAAATCTTTTCTTTTACCTCACTAGACAAAATTCCTGCATTATCTGAAACAAAAATATTATTACGATCGATTGCAATCGTACTATCTCCTATATCCGCTTCGTAATAATCAGCTTGCGGTGTATATTCATTCGCGTACTGTGCTTTCTGTCCTTCTACAGTCGTTTCAAATGAAGAGGTATTTTGCGCATCAATCTCTTCTTCTTTTTGCTCTTTTTGTGCTTGCAATTGATTAATTTGTGTATTGTAATACTGTTCCATTGCATTTTTTTGATTATTTAATAGAGGGATTCCAACAACAAAAAATAATAAAGCAAGTAAAAGAAATATTCCACATATCCAAACATAAATCGTATTCAAACGTTTAAAACGCCGATAATAATTATGGATATTTTTTATTGTATTTTTATTTAAATGTGACTCGTTAACTTCTTTCATAAACAAAAGCCCCCTTTATTCGCTTGTATCAATATCAAAATCGACCTCGGGAACTTCTTGCGCGCCTTCTTCAGCTTCAAAATTATCCTTTCTATCAAAGTTGAATATATTAGCAACTAAATTATTAGGAAAACGTACCAGCAATTGATTATATTGATTAACCGATTGTATGTAACGTCTACGTTCTGTTGAAATCCGATTTTCCGTTCCTTCGAGTTGTGACATGAGTGTTTCCACGTTGTCATTTGAACTTAGTTCTGGATAATCTTCTCTGATGACATTGACCATGGTCGAAAGTTCACTCGATAATTCATCGTTAGCTTCCACCGTTTCTTCAGGTGTGTCTGCATCATTATAAGCTTGTCTCGCTTCGGCAATATTACCGAATATTTCTTGTTCTTGTTGCATACTTCCTTGAACCGACTCTACTAAATTAGGCACAAGATCAGCTCTTCTTTGCATCACATTTTCAACTTGTGACCAGCTCGCATCTACATCATTTTCTGCAGAAACTAAACGATTATAAGTAAAAGCGGTTGGAACAGCAATAACAAAAATCACTGCTGCAATAATTAATAATAATAAATTCCGGTTTCTTTTATCCAATGTTAAATCACCTTCCTTGTGAGTGTTTCACATTTTATTTTACCATAAAATAACATATACCACAAAAGTAGACTAGCTACATCCTTTGACAAGTCAGTCTCTATGCCTTAAGCTTGAGTTAATAGCAAAATAATAAAAAGGGATGATCATCATGGAAGAAACGATATTTTTTAACCGTGGAAATGCTTTAACATCTGATGTCGATCAAGAAGAGTTGATGAAAAAAGTGCAAATTGAAAAAGATAAACGCGGACTCAATAATAAATTAGTCGTCGTTGAAGATAATAGAGGCGAGTACCTACTATTTGATTTTTCTGATGCTGATGCTGAAAATGATCAATCCAGTGAGTTTCAAGTAAAACATATTATCGAAGAAGAAATTTGATTAAGTTTAAAATGATAACTAATCAGTCAAAAAATGATCACAGGAAGTATTTATTTCTTACTTCCTGTGATCACTTTTTTTAGCAAAAATTTCCTAAAACCGATTTCCAGTCAAATAGCTATCAAATTTTGGATGGCTTTATCAGCATCCTTCACATCTTCTTTGATTAAAAGTTCTTCATAGCTTCCTGTAAATACGCACCCTTTATTATTTAATACAATAAAATGCGCTGGAATATACTCTAATTGATTGATTTGATGAGAAGTTATAATTACTTTTTTATGTTGCTCTTTTGAAAGAGAAGCAATCATTTTTAAGATGGATTGAGAATTATTTAAATCTACGCCACTTGTGGGTTCATCAAAGATGTATAATTCGCGATTCAGCAAACATGTGCCATAATTTAAAACAATCTGTTTTTCACCACCAGATAAATTACCCAATTTTTCCGTTTTAATCGCATCCAAGACCACTGATTTAATTTTATTCATCATTGATGTAGGAAAACCTCCACCATTATGGTCAATCGTTTGGTACATTTGTATAGTTTGCTCTACCGTTAACGTTGGAAAGAAACGAATTTGTTGTAATTGATAAGCAATAGATCGATGGTTCGGAACATCAATTAAATTCATATGAACTTGTTTTTGGTGTAAGCCAGCAACGATATCTAATAAAGTTGTTTTTCCCACCCCATTAGGACCTATAATAACATTGACCTTTTCATCAGAAAAAAGTATATTTAACCTTTCAAATATTTGTCTGTGTTGATAAGAAAACGATAAATCTTTTATTTCCAAACGATACACCTCTTTTTTATATTCGTTCTAAAACTGGCTGAATATCAAACTTCGCTAAACTCCAACTTCCTATAAATAAATAGACAAAGGTTATAGCAATAAGTGAAAATATGATTGGTAAACCAGCCATCTCTCCAACGAACAACATACTAATATGATAGGCCCCTTGTGATAAGTATTTTATAGGATTTAGTAGTAATAGAAAATTTTCTAGAGCATTATGTCCTGAAATTCCTGCTAGAAAAAATAAAACGAATAATGTAGCTGTTTCAACAATAGTAACAGACTCGAGCTTAATTTTTATCGTAAGAAATAAACTACTGATTAACGTGACCGGTATCGTAAGTAAAAAGACTGAAGCTATACCTCCTAAAAGGATACCCCAACTCCACGTCCGCAAAATTAGCATCACAACAAAATTAAACAAGACCATTTCAAAGAACAATATAGTTACCTGAACTGCGAAATTAGCAAAAAATACTTGCCATTTTGAACCTGTTATAAAATAGAGCCCTTTATAATAACCAGATTCACGTTGCATCAATGTGGGAACAATCACCATGTTAAGTAAAGTCACTAGAATAATATACGCCCAGAAAAGCCCCAATCCGCTAAATAACTGTTGCTCTGTCATTTCAACTGGATGAAAAAAATGCTGCCAATTAGAATAAATAAAAGCAAGCACTGGTAATAATAAATTGTAAATGAAGGCGAATTTGTTACTTAAACTATTTACCATAAAGACTTTATATAAAGCTTTCATTTTCCCCAATATTTCATCAGCTCCCTAGATCTGTAAAATTTTATTTGTTATCATTAACATAAAATAAATTTACAGAAAATTAACTAAATTATAATAACTTTATCGAATACGTAAACATCTGTCAATAACTAAGGTATCTTTTTTATAAAAATCGCCCTGATCAATCAAATTTTGTTGATCAGGGCGATTCATTATGAAAGCAAAAAGTTCCATGACATTAATGATTATTCAATTTTTTAATGCTGCAAAATAGCGGCGCGTATCTTCTTCGTCGCGCTTTAGCTGTTGAATTAATTCCTCTGCTCCGTTAAAAGCTACTTGATCTCGTAAAAGATGATTCCAGCGCACGCTAACTTGTTCACCATAAATATCTTGGGCAAAGTCCAAAATATATACTTCAATTGTTAATTGTCGACCCTTTTCAAAAGTATCATTATGACCGATAGACCCCATTGCAGGATACCAACTACCTCCTATTTTTATTTCAGAAGCATAAACACCTTCTTTAGGCAGACGAGTAGTGATGTCGGTTTTGATATTAGCTGTTGGAAACCCTAAAGTACGACCTCTAGCGTCGCCATGAACCACAGTCCCGTCGATTTCATAAATATAACCTAATAGACTTGCCGCTAGCTCCATATTTCCTTGATCTAAGCTTTCCCTAATTCGTGTTGAGCTAACTTTACTGTTATCTTGTGTTTTTTTAGGAACTGATACGACCTCAAAACGACCTTTCGCATATTGCGGTAAATGATCCATATCTGCTATATTTTCCGGTCCGTAAGTATAATCAAAACCCGCAACCGCATATTTTGCATGTAAATCAACAATATACTGATCGACAAATTCTTGTGGACTTAAGCTCGCAAATAAAGACGTAAATTCTACAATATATAAATAATCCACCCCTAAATTAGCCATCAACTGCTTCTTTTGTTCTGGATTGGTTAAATATTTCATTTCCTCTGGTTTGACTTTTTGAAAAACAATGGAAGGGTGTTGGTTAAAAGTCATTACTGCCAACTTTAAGCCTTCTTTATCCGCAATTTGTCTTCCCGTTTCGATCACTTCTTGATGTCCTTTATGTACACCATCAAAAAATCCCAACACTAAAACAACATCCTCACCAGGAATAATATCTTTTGAATAAGGATGTCTAAACTCAATGACTTTCATAAAAAGCTAATCTCCTAACTAACTCAGTTCTTTAATACTTTCAAAGGCTTTAAGCCGTTTTTTTCATTTTTATTGGCTTCATACAAACTAACCACTTGATTTTGATAGAAAACAGCAATAGCTTCAGTTGGCATATCAACTAAACCAAAAGCCGAATAAGGTAAGCGTGCCCCATTTCTGACCTTCTGCCATAATTGCTCAGAAATATCCACTCTTTGAAAAGCTTGAACACCATACTCGATCGGTAGTAATATTTCGCTCACTTGATCTTTTTCTGCTGCTGCTTGTACTTCTTCCAAAGTCACCGCTTGCTCTTTTGTGAAGCCAGCACTTTTAACGCGAGTTAAATCTGACATATGCGCACTCACGCCAAGTTCTTTACCAAGATCAACAGCTAAAGTTCGAACATAAACGCCTTTACCACAAACTACTTTGAAGCGCCAAGATTGTGTCTGTTGCTTTTCTTGGTGAACAGGGCTACTCGTACGCATAAAAGATTCGATTTGCACCTTACGCTGTGGCCTTTCTACTGACTGTCCACTTCTTGCGTACTCATAAAGACGCTTGCCATTTACTTTCACCGCTGAATATAAAGGAGGAACTTGCGTCATCTCTCCGACAAATTTTTGCATAGCCTCATCAATTTCCTCAGTCGAAAAAGGCTCATTAATCGGATCTTGTTGAACAACTTCTCCACTAGCATCTTCAGTCGTTGTTGCATAACCTAGTGTAATTTCTCCTTCATACTCTTTTCCAGAATCAACTAAAAACTCAACTACTTTAGTCCCTTTTCCAATACAAATAGGTAAAACGCCATCGACATCTGGATCCAGTGTCCCGCTGTGTCCGATTTTTTTGGTATGTAAGATTTTTCTTAATTTAGACACGCAATCATGACTTGTCATGCCACGGTCTTTCCATAAAGGTAAAATACCGTCCATAAATTTCTCCTATTCTAGTTTTTAGCTTTAATAGTATAACATAGCCTGTTAAAAAAAGCATAAAACAGTTTTAATCACCACGCACAAAAATAAAAATTAGCTCTCTGTGTTTAAAAATAATAGATCAGACTAAATACCAATACTACTGGTGGGATATCAAACAATGTACCTCCAATTTATAAAATATTGGTGGTAACCCTCTTGATCTACCTTCAATCGATGAGTTATTGGTGGTAACTTTCCCGATCTACCTCCAATCCTCAAATTATTGGTGGTAACTCCCTCAATGTGCCTCTAATAATTGTAAATATCGGTGGAATGTACGAGAGAAAACGACTCCTGTTACTATAAAGTCTCAAAAATAAAAAACAGGTATCGCTGTAAAGGTCTCTAAAAGCTAAATTCAGCTTTTAAAGACCAGTCATCAGATACCTGTTTATTTTTTAATCTTCGTCTTCATGCAGCTCACGAATGACTTCATCGATTCTTTCACCGTATTCGATTGATTCGTCAAGTTCAAAGAAGATCTCAGGCGTTTTATAGATACTTAATACATGACCTACTTCACGCCGGATAAGTCCTTTAGCCTTTTCTAAGCCCATTTGTGCTTCTTGCTTTGCCGAAGCGTCATCAGACAAAATACTAAAAAAAACTGTCGCTTGTTGCAGATCTCCAGTGACACTTACATCTGTAATAGTTACATTTTGTACGCGTGGATCACGAATTTTTGTTTGTAATAAGTGAGTGACTTCTTTTAGTATTTCTTGAGCTACTCTACGATCACGATAATTAGCCATGATACGTCCTCCTATACCAACGAATTACTTGCCAAAAATTTAGTTTACTTTAACTTCTTGCATGATAAAGCCTTCAATGATGTCGTCTACTTTAATATCATTATATTTTTCGATAGTAGCTCCACATTCATAACCATATTTTACTTCTTTGACATCATCTTTGAAACGTTTCAAGCTGGCAAGTTTTCCTTCAAAAACAACGATACCATCCCGAATAACACGCACACCGCTATCTCTATGAATTGAACCTTCCATAACATAACAGCCAGCGATTGTACCAACTTTAGAAACTTTATAAGTTTCACGTACGACCATTTGTCCTGTGATTTTTTCTTCGTACTCTGGATCAAGCATTCCTTTCATCGCTGTTTCAATTTCATCAATCGCTTGATAAATCACGCGGTGCAAACGAATATCGACTTCTTCTGTTTCAGCTTGTCGTCTAGCTGGTGCAGTAGGTCGTACATTAAAACCAATAATAATCGCGTCACTAGCAGAAGCTAAGGTAATATCACTTTCATTGATCGCACCTACAGCTGCATGGACGATATTGATTTTCACGCCTTCTACTTCAATTTTTTGTAAAGAGGCAGAAAGTGCTTCAGCTGAACCTTGAACATCAGCTTTAATGATAACATTTACTTCTTTGAGCTCGCCTTCTTTTAGACTTTCAAATAGATTATCCAAAGTGACATTGGAACCCGTAGCTCGATGTTCCATCAAAGCTCTTTTCGCTCTTTCTTCTCCAGCCTGACGAGCTGTTTTTTCATCTTCAAAGACCGCAAAACGATCACCAGCTTGTGGTACATCATTTAATCCGGTAATTTCAACCGGAGTCGCAGGCTTAGCTGATTTATCACGACGGCCTAGATCATTAGTCATGACACGTACACGTCCATAAGTATTACCTACTACGATTGGATCGCCAACTTTTAATGTTCCTTGTTGTACCAATAAAGTAGCTACCGGACCTTTTCCTTTATCTAAACGGGCTTCAACAACCGAACCGATCGCCCTTCGTGTAGGGTCAGCTTGCAAGTCTTCAACTTCAGCCACTAATAAGATCATTTCCAAAAGTTCTTCAATATTTTGATTGAACTTCGCTGAAATTTCAACAAAAATAGTGTCGCCGCCCCAAGCTTCTGGAATCAATTCATATTCACTTAATTCTTGCATAACACGTTGTGTGTTAGCACCCGGCTTATCGACCTTATTAACAGCTACGATAATTGGGATTTCCGCTGCTTTAGCATGGTTGATCGCCTCAACTGTTTGCGGCATTACTCCGTCATCAGCAGCTACAACTAAAATCGTAATATCGGTGATACTTGCTCCTCTGGCACGCATACTAGTAAAAGCCGCGTGTCCCGGAGTATCTAAAAAGGTAATTGGTTTTCCATCGATATCAAGTTGATAAGCACCGATGTGTTGGGTGATACCGCCTGCTTCGCCACTTGTCACACGGGAATGACGTAAATTATCCAATAAAGTCGTTTTACCGTGGTCAACGTGTCCCATAATCGTAACTACAGGTGGACGTGATTCTAGATTCTCTTCATTAATTTCTTCGTTATCAAAGAATTTATCAATATCGGCAATATCAACTTCCACTTTTTCTTCTGCTTTTATACCATAATCAGCAGCTAATAATTCAATACTATCTTTATCTAAAGGTTGGTTTTGGTTAACCATAATACCGACCATAAATAATTTTTTGATAATTTCAGCTGGTTCACGACGAATCTTTTTGGCAATATCAGCCACGTTCATTCCTTCTGTATATTCTAATACTTCAGGCAATTCATGGTATTTACGTTGGGTAGCCGGTTTTTTACTTTGTTGCTGTTGTTGTTTACCTTTTTTGCCCTTTTTATTGAATTTATTACGGTTCTTATTATTAAAGTTGCTATTCTTATTATAGTTATCGTTACGGTTTTGCTTTTTACGCTGATCGTTTGTGTTTCCTTGTCTTCTTTTATCTTCTTGCACTTTTTGTCCTTGTTTGTTTGTATTTTTTTGTGTCTGTTGTCTTTCTGCTTTTTGTGATTGTTTCTTTTCAGCTGATTTATTCGCAGCTTCGCCTTTTTGCGTACGATTTTGTGATTTATTTTCACTGGCCTTACGCTGTTGTTGATTTACAGGACGATTTTGCGATACATTTTGTTGCTGTCTTTTATCTTTATCATTTGTTTGTGCCTTTTGTTTATTCGGCTGATTTGTTGCTTGTGCCTGGGATTTTGCTTGCTGTGGTTTTTTATCTTGCGGGCCTTGTTTAGTCGCCGCTTGATTTTGTTGCGCTGGTTTTCCTGAACGCATTGTTTGTTTTTGCCGATTTTGAAATTTCGGATTATTTCGTTGTGATTGAAATTTCTTTTCTTTTGGTGCTTGTTTATTTTCCGCTGGCTTTTTATTTGATGATTGACTACTATCTGACTGACCACTTAAATTTTGACGAAGTTTTTGTTGTTCTGACTCAGAAAGTGAGCTCATATGGTTATTAACATCAAAACCTAGTGATTGTGCTGTTTCAACAATCTCTTTACTCGATTTGTTTATTTCTTTTGCAAGTTCATATATTCTTTTTTTGCTCATGCAGTCACCTTCCTAACTTGAGATTAGTTCCTCTATTTTCTTTGCAAATCCGTTGTCCAATACACCGACTACCAAACGTTGTCGACCAATCGCTTGACTTAGTTCAGATGAATGAAAAGAGTTTACAAAAGGAACTTGGTAAAAAGCACTTTTATCTTTTACCTTTTTTCGGGTATTCTTACCAGCATTTTCTGCTACTAAAGCTAATTTCACTTCTTGTGTGCGTATTTTTTGAACGGTCATTTCTTCACCAGTTACAAGTTTGCCCGCACGCATTGCTAAGCCCAGTAGATTCAAAGCTTTTTGTTTATTCATCGCCAAACAGCTCACGACGAGCTTTTTGATGCGAAACATAATCGTACAATTCTTGATAAAATTCATCACTTAATTTCGTTTCTAATACACGATCTAAAATATGTTTATCCCACGCCATTTGTGCCTCTTCAGGCTCTATTGCGATATAAGCACCTCGACCAGGTTTCTTTCCAGTAGGATCGATCGAAACATCGCCTTCTTTGGAACGTGTGATGCGTAACAATTGTTTTTTAGGTATCATTTCGCCAGATACAACAGATTTTCGTAAAGGAATTTTTCTTTTTTTCATACAAAAGCCTCCTTAAGATTCTGTTTCAGATTCATCTGATTCACTAGAAACATTTTCTTCATCAGAAACTTCATTATTATCTTCTAACACAGTATCTTCATCTTCTTCTGCGTCTATAACTTCTGAAGCATCCTCTTCTTCATCCAACTGAGCATAAAAATCTTCCATATCAGATTCAGATTTAATATCAATTTTATAAGCTGTCAATTTGGCAGCTAAACGAGCATTTTGGCCTCTTTTGCCAATAGCAAGTGACAATTGATTATCAGGAACCACCACAGTACACACTTTAGGATTTTCCATATCGAAAATAACATCGCTAACTTCTGAAGGATTTAAAGAATTTGCAATATAGATTGCAGGGTCTTCATTCCATTCAACAATGTCCATATTTTCACCCTTCAATTCGTTCACCAAAGCTTGTACTCGTTGGCCTTGGGGTCCTACACATGTACCGACTGGGTCGATATCTGGATCAATGGAACGTACAGCAATTTTAGCTCTGTCACCTGCTTCACGCGCAATGCTTAAAATTTCAACAGTCCCATCATAAATCTCTGGCACTTCTTGTTCAAATAAGCGGCGTAACAAATCCGGGTGTGTACGACTAACAAAAACTTGTGGACCTTTAGAAGTATTTTCCACACGAGTAACATACACTTTGATCTTATCATGTGCTTGGTAATGTTCATTAGGCATTTGATCTTGTTTAGATAAAACAGCTTCGATTTTGCCTAAATTAACGTAAATATAACGCCGGTCTTGACGTTCAACAACACCTTGCATAATATCATTTTCATAAGCAGAAAACTCATCATAAATTATAGAACGTTCTGCTTCACGCACACGTTGTAAAATGACTTGTTTAGCCGTTTGCGCTGCGATTCGACCAAAGTCTTTAGGTGTTACTTCAAAACGAATCCTATCTCCAACTTCATAAGCTGGATTGATCGCAGTAGCATCTTTTAATGAGATTTCTAGTTGTGAATCCATTACTTCATCTGTTACTTCTTTTACTGCATAGACATTAATGTCACCTTCGTTTTCATCAAAATCCACTTCAACATTTTGTGATTGTCCATAGTGACGCTTATAAGCCGAAATCAAAGCAGCTTCTAGCGCTTCGATTACGATCTTTTTAGAAACTCCTTTTTCTGCTTCTAAGGTGTCTAACGCGTTCAACATTTCTTTACTCATTATCTTTGATTCCTCCGTATTTATATTTGAACAGCTAAACGGGCTTTCGCAATTTTCTTGCGATCAATCGTTATCTCTTTTTCGCGGGTTTTAATGCGAATCTTTAAGACAAGTTGTTCTTTGTCAAATGATTGCAAGAAACCATCGTATTGTTTTTGGTTATCAATAGGTTCATACAAGGAAACATGGATATACTCTCCAAGTGCATTTTGATAATCTTCTTCTTTTTTTAAAGGACGTTCAGCTCCAGGAGAAGAAACTTCTAAGAAATATGCTTGTGGAATTGGGTCCGGATCTGCCTTATCCAATTTCTCACTTAGATATTCACTTACATAAGCACATTCTTCAATATCAATGCCGCCTTCTTTATCAATAAAAACACGGAGATACCAATTTTTTCCTTCTTTTACAAATTCCAGATCAACCAATTCGAAGTTATTTTCTTCGAGTACGGGCATCACCAAATCTTTTACAGTGTCAACGACTGCACTCAACAGTTATCCCCTCCTTTAGTAATTGAAAAAATTCTTTCCATAAAAAGAGTGAGGGAATTTTCAGCCCTCACTCACCTCTAGTATCAATACTTTTATAATATAGCACAAAATTTGCATAAACTCAAGCCTCACGCATTTTTTGTATGATCACGCTTGTATTTTTAAACAATTTATCATTTAAAGACGAGGAGTAAAAAGTAAATTGATTCCCTGTCTTTGAAAACTTAGAGAGTGTTTGTATCGTCCAATAAAAACCATTCTAAAAAAATTGAGATTTCAGATAAATTTGCTGAAATCTCAACTTCTTTTTTATACTCTACTATAATTATTCACATCAGCTACAATCGCATCGATAAACATATTGGTTGATTGAACTTCGGTTTCTTTACTACCGTAACGACGCACATTAACTGTGGCTTCTGCCATTTCATTGTCACCTACAACAATTTGATATGGAATCTTTTGTGTTTGTGACGCACGAATCTTATAGCCCATCTTCTCATTACGGTCGTCAACTTCTACTCGAATCCCTTTTTCTTGCAAACGGCCTTTAATTTCATAAGCATAGTCAGCGTGCAAATCGACGGAAACTGGAATGATCGTTGCTTGAATTGGTGCTAACCAAGTTGGAAAAGCTCCTTTATACACTTCAGTCAAGTGAGCAACAAAACGTTCCATAGTCGAAACAATCCCTCGATGAATAACAACAGGACGATGTGTATTTTCTCCATCTTCTCCTACATAAGTTAAGTCAAAACGCTCAGGCATCAAAAAGTCTAATTGGATAGTAGACAACGTTTCTTCCATTCCTAAAGCAGTTTTTACCTGCACATCTAATTTAGGACCGTAAAACGCTGCTTCGCCTTCAGCTTCATAGTACTGCACACCTAGTTCATCTAAGGCTTCTTTTAAAACAATTTGCGCATGTTCCCACATCTGGTCATCATCAAAATATTTTTCTTTATCATTAGGATCACGATAACTTAAGCGGAAACGATAATCATTGATATTAAAGTCTTCATATACCGCCGTCATCAATTCTAATGTCCGTTTGAACTCATCTTTGATTTGATCCGGACGTACGAAAGTATGGCCATCGTTTAAGGTCATTTCACGAACACGTTGTAAACCAGATAGAGCACCAGATTTTTCATAACGATGCATTTGTCCTAATTCAGCAATACGTATAGGTAACTCACGGTAAGAGTGAACATCGTTTTTATAAACCATCATATGGTGAGGACAATTCATCGGTCGTAAAACTAGCATTTCGCCATCGCCCATGTCCATCGGTGGAAACATATCTTCATGATAGTGATCCCAGTGGCCCGATTGTTTATAAAAATCGACATTAGCCATGATCGGTGTATAAACGTGTTGATAGCCTAAACTTACTTCTTTATCAACAATATAACGTTCGATAATGCGACGAATGGTCGCTCCTTTTGGCAACCAGAAAGGCAAACCTGAGCCCACTTCTGAAGATAGCATAAACAAACCCAGTTCTTTACCTAATTTACGATGATCACGTTCTTTAGCTTCTTCTCTTTGTTTAATATAAGCTTTTAAATCTTTTTTATCAAAGAAAGCAGTCCCGTAAACTCTTTGCATCATTTGATTATTTGAATTACCACGCCAATAAGCTCCAGCTACGGAAAGTAATTTAAACACTTGAATACGACCTGTTGATGGAACATGAGGTCCCCGACATAAATCAATAAAATCTCCTTGTTCATAAGCAGTGATTTGTTCGTCTTCTGGCATCTCGTTAATCAATTCTACCTTATAAGGATCCTCTGCAAAAAGATCAAGGGCTTCTTCTTTAGTCAGTACTTTACGATTGATAGGATTATTTTCTTTTACAATTTTCATCATCTCTGCTTCAATCGCAGGTAAATCTTCTGAAGTTACAGGATTTTCACCATTATCTGTATCATAATAAAAACCTGATTCAATCGCGGGACCTACTCCAAAGTGAATATTAGGATATAAACGACGCATCGCATTTGCCATTAAATGAGCCGCTGAATGGCGTAAAATTCCTAGTGCATCTTCATGATCAGGTGTAACAATTTCAATCGTGCCATCTTCAAGAATAGGACGATCTAAGTCGATCAACTGATCATTAAACTTTGCAGCCAATGCTTTTTTAGCTAAGCTTTTGCTAATGTCTTCAGCAATCGCTTTAGGTGTAATTCCCGTTTCCAATTCTTTTACAGAATAATCGGGAAAAGTGATTTTTAACATATTTATTTCCTCCTGATATTTAATTTGATTGATGAAAAAGCGCAGTTTATTACAAATTCCTGTTTGTTTTATAATAAAAAAAGCCCTAGTATCATCACAATACTAGGGCGATTATATCCGCGGTTCCACCTATTTTTGGACACAAAATTTGTATCCCTCATTGGCTATAACGGCGCGACCGCCTTTGTTTCAACAAAGGTTTCAAAAGTGGTCCTTACTTGGGTTGCTTTTAGAAAAGTTTCAGCCTGGCTTTTCCTCTCTTATAAAAGTCGCACAAGTTCAGTTGTCTTTTTCATCAATCATTTATGGCTTTATTTAACCACTTCTCAAAATATTTTGCAAGTGCTAAGCGCTAATTTTTCCTTAGTCAAATCGATAAAAAGCTACGCCTACACCCTTATCAGCTGAATGAAAACCACATTTTTCATAAAAGTAACGCACATCAGCAGCTTCTTCGGTCATTAATACTTTTTGGCGAACTTGCGGATAACTTGCTAACATTTGCTTCATTAGTGTAAAAGCTATTCCTTGATTTTGATACTCAGGCAAAACCAGTAGATCTTTAATATACAAAATGGTAGATTTATCACCGACTGCACGAATTAAGCCTAAAAGCTGTTCATCCGCCCAAGCAGTGATCACTTTTAATGAACATTCTACCCCTTTTTTAAGTTCATCAGGTGCGCTGGTATAATTGTCCCAACCCACACTTTGGTACAAATGTAATAATTGTTCCAAAGCAATATCTTTAGTTTCTTTTAACTCGTATTCTTTCATTAACTAGCTACCTTTTCTTGCAAATAATCTTTTAAAACAACCGCTTGATTATATTTTTTGTCCTTTGCGCCATAAATAAGTGTCACATTATCTTCTTTTAACCATTCTGCAATTTGTTCAACAAATTCTGGTATTTTATCGTTATTGTCCAATTCTTTTTTGTACTCTTTTTCAAACCAAGGAAATTTTTCTGGGTCATGACCAAACTCTTTTCGTAAATCATTTGTGGGAGCAATTTCTTTTTCCCATAAAGCTAATTCTAACTTTTCTTTTTTAATCCCTCGTGGCCACATACGATCCACTAAAACCCGTTTGCCATCAGAAGGATCAATGTCTTCATAAGCACGCTTTATTTGTAAATTCCCCATAAAAAATCGGCTCCTTTTCTTATTTCCTTTATTATAACTTGATGCTACAATGAAAAACAAATATTTGAAAAGGATGACAAGGATGAATTATCTAGCAAGCTATAAAGAATTACTCTCTATCGCACAAGCAGGTTTACATTACGGCAATGATCAATTTGATCTGGTTCGTTATCAAGAATTAAATGATTTAGCTTTACAATTAATTCAAAGTCTTGGTAATGAACCGCAAGAAGTGATTGATGACTTATTTTCCCATGAATCCGGTTATCAAACCCCTAAAGTAGACGTTCGAGCATTGATCACTCAAGATAATAAAGTATTACTTGTACAAGATAGCAAGACACTCGAATGGTCTTTACCTGGCGGTTATGCAGATGTGGGCTTTTCTCCTAAAGAAAATACCCGTAAAGAAGTTTATGAAGAAACGGGGCTTCATGTAGACGTTCAACAGTTAAAAGCCGTTTTTGATACCAATTTACGTAAAGATATCCCGCAAGCTTTTCAATATTACAAATTGGTATTTGACTGTGAAATCCTCTCTGGTTCTTTTATGGAAAATCTAGAGACTAACCAAATGCATTACTTTGCTCTTGATGATTTACCGATACTTTCTCAAAAACGGACGACCCAAGAACAACTAGTACAATTAATGCAAGAAGATAATGCTAGCTATATCGAATAATAAAGGAGGAAAAAAGTGGAAAACATCGGCACTATCCGCTTAGAGACCAAGCGATTAAACCTAGCCCTTCTAACGCCTGAAGATGCACAACAAATGTTTGATCATTGGGCCAGCGATGCTAAAGTGACTAAATATCTTAGCTGGAAACCCTATCAAACAGTCAAAGATGTCAGGAATAATTTAAGTGAATATCAAAAAAATTATATCGATGTTGATTATTTTTTCTGGGGAATTGAAGAAAAAGGAAGTCAACAGCTCATCGGTACGATTTCAGCAAGTGTTGCTGATAAAACAGCCAAAGTTGCGGAAATCGGTTATTGTATTGGACAAAATTGGTGGTGTAAAGGTTACACTAGCGAAGCCTTGGAAGAAGTAATTGCTTATTTATTTGAAAAAAATGATTTTAAACGAATCGAAGCTATTCACGATGCAGATAATACACCTTCAGGAAAAGTCATGGAAAAAGCTGGAATGCACTATGAAGGAACGCTTCGACAACGGTTGGTCAATAATCGTGGCCTTGTCGATGCTGTATACTACGCTATATTAAAAAAAGACTATATCAATCAAAAAGCTAAACAGCAGTTTCATCAGTAGTATATCCATAATTAAAAACAACAAGGAGCATCGCATTCCTTGCTGTTTTTAGACTATTTATTCCCGATTTTTTAAAGCAAGCCGAAGTGTTTCATTGGCTAGTTCTGATTGTGCATCCACTACCGGATATCTTTCATTTTGTGCAGCTTCTTGTACTAATGACAACTCCGTACATCCCAAAACCATGACATCACAATCGTAGTCTTCCGTCATTTTTTGCAATATTTGGTAAAACAATTCTTCATTACAAAAATGATTTTCCTTCACATCTCGATAAATCAGATTTGTAACATCTTGTTGCAAGTTAGTGTCGGGTAAAATAACTTCTAAATTATCAAACTTATTCAACTCATTTTCATAAACCTTTGTTTGAATCGTTCCTTCTGTCGCTAACAAACCTACACGTGTTTTCCCTGTTTTTTTACCAAATTTTTGACTCGTTACTTCTGCAGCAAGGCGTGGCATATGCAAAATCGGAATATCAGTCACTTCTTGTAATTCATCAAAAAAATGGTGCGCGGTGTTACATGTTAATACAAAAAAATCAGGTTGAAGTTTAGTATACTGCCTTAAATCTTCTTTTAACACACTAGAAGGATCCTCTGCCGATTTTCCCAAAATAAAATCTGTTCGATCAGGCACTGTTGCGTGATTTACTAAAAGGTAATTTAAATAATCTTGATCAGAATGGATAGGCGTGCGCTCATTGAGTACATGTACAAAGCTCTCAGTGGCCAATGTTCCCATTCCACCTAAAATTGTAAAAAAGTTTTCCATTATTATCTATTTCTTTCTAAAGTATTTTTTATATCTATCATGATATAAATAAAAAATCCGTTTGACAAGCAAATAGCGTTTTAAATTCATGTCTTCTTTATAGTATAAAGTATTACCATATTTATTTTCTGCCAAATATTGCATCGCACGCTCTTTATCAGGACCTTCTGCAATGTATTGTTTTAAGATTTTTTCTGGCACACCTAGCCAAAGTTTATCTCCTTGAGCATAGGTCGTTTCTGTAAAGGGCGTTTCTAATACATAGTCTTCTACTAAATATTTTGCCAAATTATAGCCACCCAATGTTACACAGAAACTGCTTCGACCTTGTCGTAAGTTGATTTCAAATAATTTATATTCGCCGTCTCTTTCATCATATTTCATATCAAAATTGGCAAATCCTACATATTCGATTTTCTCTAAAAAGCTTTTCATTTGGTCAAAAACTTTTTCATTATAATCCGGCATAATTGCCACATAATTTCCCACTGCTTCTGGTGTAGGGTCTTCTAATAGCGGATGGCCTAAATACATCATTCTTACATGATGATTGTGATCCACATAAGCATTTAATACACGCATCCGTGAATCATCACCAGGTATAAAATTTTGACAAATCATTTCAGAAGTATAGCCTGCCTGATAAACTTTGGCTAAAATATCATCCACTTCTTCTTGTGAATACAAAATAAAGGCCTTTTTTCGTCCTTCGAAATCAACATCCAAGTACTCAACGCTATCTGAAGGTTTTAAAGCGACTGGAAAACCAAAAGGCAGTTCAACAGAGGAATTTTTTTCAACCATATCTTTTGTAATGATCAAAGTATCTGGATAAGGCAGTCCGTATTTTTCACAAGTTTCATAAAATGCCGCTTTATCTTCCAATGTTTCTTGCGTTTTTGCATCTACAGTTGGACAAATAAAACGTTGACTCAATTCATCTTTGTTATGCGTAATCAATTCGGTATATCCATCGCCACAAGGAACTAAAATAATCTTACGCGGGTCATCCTTGTATTGTGCCATCAATTCACGCATGACTTTCATAAAGCCTTCTGGTTCAGAAAAACCAGGATGAGAATGAACATTGACGATTTTGCTATATTTTGTCGGAGAAAGCTGTCCAGCACCGTGCGCTTCTGAAATCGTCCCGTATGCTTCATGAAATGAACGCGCCATTCCGTAAACATTTATATCACTACCTAATAAAAGAGGTAAAAATTGTTCATTTACTTTTGTATCCACAGCTAAAACCACTTTCTTTCTCAAAATTTTCATACATAATATTTAATTGAAAGTATACCATAAGTAAAAGAACAATTGCATCCATTAACTTATAAATCTTAAGATAGATAAGGTAGTTGAGAACTTTTTTGTCCTTTTAGAATTTTTCCATTCCATACTCAAACTTTGGTCCCTTCCTTCTTTAAGTTGGGGACAAGACCAGTATTGATGACCCTTATTTTGCTAAGTAAGGGACAAAAGCAATACTTGTGTCCCTTTCTTTGCTTGAACTAGGGCCAAATATCAAATAGTTGGGGCCCTTCTTTGCCATACTTGGGTCTGAAAACTTCATTTACTGACCCTTCTTTACTGTACTTGGGTCAAGAAATCTTAATTGCTAACCCTTCTTTGCTACACTTGGATTAGTAAAGCCTATTTGCTGACCCTTCTCTACTATACTTGGGTCAGTAATTTCTATTTGCTGACCCTCCATCTTTTGATTATAGCGTATTCTTTCGCGTATAAGCTTAAGTTATGCTATAATTTTATGTTGGAAAATTCTATATCAGATAGAAAAACTTATCAATTGGAGGTAAGTTCATGAGCGAACGTCAATACGAAGAAAAACATTTAGCACAAACGATTTCACTGATTGAAAACGAAGAAGAGTTGTTGAAAAATCAGCAAGAAGAGCTAGAAAAATCTATGAAAAATCAATTAAAAGAAGTAAGTGAAAATACGATTAATACCGCTACTGAAGAGTCCTTTTATGAGTCTGTGGTTGAATATCGGCAGCATGAACATGAATTAGCGTTACGTTATCAAAGCGCTGAAGCCAAAGAAAAACGAATGAACACTTTGCAAACGATGGCACAGTCTCCTTATTTTGCAAGAATCGATTTTAAAGAAGAACAAGAAGCAAAAGAAACATTGTATCTCGGAATTGCTTCATTAAGAGACAAAAAAGATGACACGATCGTCATTGATTGGCGCGCACCCATCGCTAATCTATATTATGAAGGAGAACTGGGGAAAGCTTCCTATACAGCAAATAAAGAAACTTTTTACGTTGATTTGTTGTTAAAACGCCAATTTAAAATCCAAAATGGCCAACTGCTTTCGATGGTTGATACTTCTGAAATGATCAATGACGAGTTCTTGTTGGATATCCTTGACGACACGTCTTCTCCACAAATGAAAAACATCGTTTCTACGATTCAAAAAGCACAAAATCAAATTATTCGAGATACAAGCAGTAAATATATGATTATTGAAGGGATCGCAGGTAGTGGGAAAACTTCTGCTTTATTACAACGTATTGCCTTTTTATTGTATCACCATAGGAACTGGTTAAATGTCGATCAAGTATTACTATTTTCTCCAAACCACTTATTTTCAGATTATATTTCAATGGTGCTACCTTCTTTAGGTGAAAGTGAGGTACCTACCCAAACTTTTACCAACTTTTTGCAAAAACTTGTTCCTAATTATACGATTAAAAATGTAGCACAAGAAGAAGAACAATTTTTAAGTAGGCAAAATAACCCGATCCAAACAATGAAAAATGGCTTAAGCGTACTTGATGAAATTCAACCTTATGTGACATCTATTACTAATTTTGGTCCTATTTTTCGTGACTTAAAAATCAATGGTGAAACCTACGTCAAAAAAGAACAAATGCGAAAGTGGTACAAAGAAACCAACACAAAGCTTCCGCTCTATCAAAGAATACAACTTTTACAAACGAAATTATTAAAGAAAGTTAGCGGTCTACAAAAAGATGAAGCGAAAAAAAATTGGGTAAAAGAACAGGCAACTGAAAAACTCGAAGAAATTTATGAAAACAACCCTAACCTTGATGACTCTGAAGAAAAAGAAAAGCAATTAAGGAAACAAATAAAACAAGAAATTGTTAAAAAGAAATTCCGTTCGATGATGCAAAAAGTCAATAACTTTCGCTTTATCAACTTTGCCAAACAATATATCCACTTTTTAAAACAATTTCCTGAAAATATTTTACAAGAACATGGGATTTCTGCTGGAATCTGGGAAGATAGTACTCAAACAGTTCGCCAACAAATGAAAAATAAAGAGATGTTACAAGAAGATGCGCTACTTTACTTTTCACTTTTGAGAAATATCTACCCAATGACTAATGAGCAGAAGGTTCGCTTTATCTTTATTGATGAAATGCAGGATTTCCCCCCTGCACAAGCAGCACTATTAAAAGACCTATTTCCAAAAGCCTCAATGACCCTATGTGGTGATTTAAACCAAAAAGTTTTTGGAAATGAAACAATTGTTAATTCAGTAGACAAATTATTTGAAAACGATGAAGTCACACGTTATCAACTAACCACAAGTTATCGTTCAACTGAGGAAATTACTGCCTTTGCAAATCAGTTTTTATCACAAGAAGACCGTGTCCAAACTACAGCAAGAAATGGCGCAAAACCGTTAATTGTAAATGCCGCAAATCAAGCACAAGGCATTAACTGGCTTGAAAATAACTTGTGGGACGAAACGGCGCAAAAAAAACAATGGCGTACTGCGATCATTGTTAAAACAACCCAAGAGTGTAAAGAACTATACAGTCAACTTTCTGAAACGGCGCAAAAAAATATTCAATTAATTGTTTCTGAAGATGAATTTATGAAACGATCAATTGTGATTATTCCTGCCTACTTAGCTAAAGGTTTAGAATTTGATCGTGTATATGCTTGGCATGTTGCCGAAAACTTTTCAGCAAGTGATCAACTTATTTTCTACACCATCGCTACCCGTGCTATGCATGAATTAAATGTTATTAGCTTTGGACAAAACAGTCCCTTACTGGAAAATATGGACCCAGCAAGCTATCAACAGAAAGATTTATTGTTAGAAGAATAAAAGTAAAAAAGCAGCAACTGCTCGGCCAACGACATTGACTGAACAGTTGCTGCTTTTTTAAATGTTCAAATAAAAAAAGTTGTCTCAGGATATTTTAATTGTACCACCTGTAAAATCATTTTTAGCTCAGAAACATTCATAGGATTATCTACATCAAAAATCCGACTGTGGCGACCAATTTGTCCATTTTCAATCAAATGGTAGATACGATTCCACACGATAAACTCTTCCAAATTTTCAAATCTGCTGATGGGAAACCCACCTACATCAAGGATCTCAGACAAACGAAAAGCCACATAAGCGCTATCTACATACATTTTTTCGGAATGAAATTCATCAGGTGCCCTATAATTAATAATTGCTTTTTCTGGACGATTTTCGATCAACCAGTCTAATAAAACGAAAAAACCTGGCATACGACTAGGCTCACTAAACAGTCGTTGTGATTCTTTCGCACCACGAAAAACCATTGGAATGAAAATATTTCTCTTGTAAACAAGCATCGGTGCACTTTTAATAGAACATTCCAAGTAACGGTTTAAATAACTAGGGCCACTATAATCACCAATACGATAACCATCAACGCCAAATTGCTTATACTTATCAGCAAGCTCAGAGCAATCTTGGATCGTTAATGCTGTTTTTGATAATACTTCATACCCACTTAAAACACGACGAAAGGGCTTTAAAGTTATTTCTTCTTCCACCGTTCAACCCCCTATTCAAAACTTCTTCTTAAAAATAATAATAACACAAATTTCAAAGATTGGCTTATAACAAATGAAATATTATTTAGTTTCTAGCTAAAATATTTTAAAAACTAGTTATAAAATTTATTTATTATTTGTAAAAAAATACTCCAAGAAGCTGTTTGTTCAGATCCTTAGAGTAGATAAAAGATTCGTTTTTATTCATTATTTGCTTCTAATAAGTTCCTTAGGTGTTCAACCGCCTCATTACTACCTGACATAATTAGATGATCACCTAATTCTAAGCGAGTGGTTCCATGAGGAATGAGCGGTTCATGATTTCGGAAAATACGACTAATGATTACCTCTTTAACCTCTGGCAATTGCGAAATCATCTTTTCCTCATACTTAGCGTTTGTCACAGTAACTTCATTTAAGCGAAATTGGGTAGAAGTTAATACATTAAAGAAAGCAGGTGCCTCAATTGCACTGCGTAACATACCCACATTCACATCAAACATACTGAAAAATTCCACCTTAGATTGCTCCAAATTTTCCTCCATTTGTAGGCGTTCTTTTGGATCGCGCACATCTAAACGTACAATCACACGAGGTACCCCATATTCCTTAGCTTTTAAAGCAAGATCAAAGTTTATGTTTGCCTCTCGATGAGCCAAAACAAGAATATCAGTATCAAATACTTGGTTAGTAATCAAATGTTCACTATCTAAAGATTCAAGTAAAGTCATCGCTGCCTTATTATGATAAGTATCATACTGATATTGATCATTGGTATAAATCGCCTTACTATAATGAGTAGAAGATAATTCTTGCATTGCGGAGATCGCCATTAAGCCAACCCCTATAATATGCACCTCTGTTTTTTTCTGAGCTTCTTCATGAGGCTTATAAAAGTATTTAAATAAAAGAGGCCCAATTAAACAAGTCAAAATCCCTGATAAAAGGAAAGCTCCTGATTGCTGTTGATCAATCACATTCAAATTTTCCGCCACATTAAGTGCTGGCAAAATAAGAGTGATAGTCGTTTGCGACAAAAATACACCACTTAGAGCGTTAGAAGACGTAAATAGCCGACGGAAAATAAAATATGCTGGTAATTTAGCAAGCAGAAAAGCGATTAAGAATAAAGGAATCAATATTAATGTTTCTGCCGAACTAAACATTGCCGGTAAATCTAGTTTTACCCCTGTCAGAATAAAAAAAAACGGAATAAAATAACCATAGCCAATAGCATCTAGTTTTTCCTCAGTCTCTTTTTCTGGTTCCAATAATTTAATGACAATTCCTGCAAGAAATGCGCCTAGAACGTTTTCTGCTCCTACTGTTTCCGCTAAAACCACTAGCGTAATAATCACCACAAAAGCAAGACGAACGTCTAGTTGGGTTGTTGGTTTTGTATATTTCTTGAAAACAGTGAAGAAATTACGAAAACGCAAAAGTAATAATACAGCTACCAGAAAAATTAAGGATGTAAGCCAAAGCGTACTACTATCTCCACTTTTTAAGGAAGAGTAAACTGTCAAACCCAGAAGTGGAACGACTTCCCCTAATACTGCAAATAGCAAGAGTGTTTGACCATAAGTCCGGCCTAATAGCTCATTTTCCTTTAACACTGAAATAACGATCCCCAAAGCGACAGTACTAAATAAAATACTAGCTAACTGTACATCTGAGAAAAAACCGGAAATACGAAACAAAACTGCGAATAACACCGAACCAACCACCGTCGCCCCATAAGCTAGGCTAGCTACTTTGAGTGGTGTCTCTTTACTAGTATTTTCCGCTTGTCTAGCTGCTAAAGGAGTAGAAGTATCGGGTTTTCTAAATAATGAGAAATCAATTTCCATTCCACTTAAAAAAAGTAATAAAACTACACCTAAAGTTGAAATAGTAGACAATACACCATTTGTTTCAACAATGTTAAATCCACTCTTACCTAATAAAATTCCTACAAAAATTTCCGCAACCGTCGTAGGAATAAATGATATATGAAACCTAGCTAAAAGCATAGGTGTTAAAAAAGCTGCAAAAGTTACAATTACGAGAGAAAAATTCATACACTTGCCTCCCTACTCAAGATTTCTTTATTATATTGAAATAAGTTAATAAGCTAGCATTTTAAAAATTTTGTAGCCATCTATCTATAGACTGCATTTATAAAATTTTCAGAATTAATTTATTAATTTATTTCATTTTTTTCCGAAAGTAATTCTAACAGCTTTGTTTATATTTTCAAAGAATTATAAACTATAAATACAACCATCAAATTTACAGCTTTATTAGTGTGATCAATTATGATAAGGAGCGAGGTTGGAAAAGCTTTTTTAGAAATAATATGTTAAAATTTAAGTGACAGGAATGAAAGCGCTAATAAAATATGGGTTAGGAGATGTTAATCATGAATAAAAAACAAGCTGCGCTGTTTTTATATCTTTTGGAAGACTTAGTTTTTGATAGAAAGTTTCATCTTCAGCAAAGTGTAGTGTTTGAAACTAAAGAGAGTCTAGTTACCGGAATGTTCTATCCTGGTGACGCCTATTTTGCGCCCTTTACAAGTCCTGAAGCTGCCTATACATTCAAAGAAACATTTGTTAACAGAACATTGAAAAGTGGAATTAGTGAGTATAATAAGGCACAGATACAGCAAGATTTACAAAAAGACATGCCTGCAACCTTTGAAAAACTTAAAGATTTTGTCTTACATTATGAAGAGTACGAAGAAGTAAAGGATATAAAAACAATTGTCACTGATGATACAGTAATCAAAAATGTAAATTTTATGAATATCCCAAATAAAATTTTCCCATTTTTTATTTTTTCTAAGGATGTCACATTTAATCCTGTATCATTACTTTTTGGAAGTTAGTCAATACTTACATGTCTACAAAAGAAGCACTTCGCTGTCATCATAACAGCGAAGTGCTTCTTTTGTACGCAATTAAATATAAAAATAATTCTATTCTAACTCCACGTTATGGTAAACGTTTTGAACATCTTCCAAATCATCTAATACATCAATAATTTTCTCAAAAACAGCTTTGTCTTCATCATTTAATGTTACTTCACTCTGCGGAAGCATCTGCATTTCTGCAATATCGTACTTTTCAATGCCATAAGTATTTAATGCTTCTTGAATAAGATGGAAATCTTCTGGCTCACCGTAAACTACGATTTGACCTTCGTCATTTTCAACATCTCGTATGTCAATTTCTTCATCCATTAAAAATTCAAAAATTTCATCAGCGTCATCTCCGGCAAAACTAAACAAAGCGGTGTTATCAAACATATAAGATACCGCACCGTTTACGCCCATATTCCCGCCATTTTTACTAAAAGCGGCACGTACTTCACTTGCTGTTCGATTTACGTTATTTGTCAAAGCATCTACAATAAGCATCGAACCAGCAGGACCGAATCCTTCATAACGCAGTTCGGAGTAAACTTCGTCACTAGCACCTTTGGCTTTTTCCAGCGCACGATCGATCACATGCTTGGGTACATCATAAGTTTTTGCCCGATCAATAACAAACTTTAACTTTTGATTTGTATGCGGGTCAGGCTCTCCTGATTTTGCAGCAGCATAAATTTCTATCCCAAATTTTGCATAAACCTTACTATTATTTTTATCCTTTGCGGTCTTTTTTGCGACGATATTTGCCCATTTGCGTCCCATTTCTTCACTTCTCTTTCAATTATTTTATAAAGTTTATTTTTATAGTTTAAAAATACTGTACATTAAACACGAATCGGAAACTGTCCAAAGTTTTGTTCTTTTATCTTGGCGTTTGCCATCTGATAAATGTTATCACTTTGGATACCTAGCGCCATCATTTCTTCTTCTGTTTGGCCAACCTTGGAAATAATAGGCCAGGAAATTGTTTTTTTCTCTTGTTGTAAGTATTCTTGTCCCTTTTGGGTAAAGCCTAAAATGTGTAAGTAGTTATGATCCCAAGCTTTTTTTACATCTTTATCTTTTAGATTCAATAAACAATAACAAAACAGTCGTTGAATCCTTGCCCGCGTGTATCTTTTAGATTTAACAAGCTGTACATATTCCTCAAAATTACTTGCTTGTCTAATCTTACTTTTTAAACGATACTCTAAGCCTTCAACCATTTGATAGATTTCACGTAATTCAGTTAACGAACTTGCTAATATTTTATAACGTAAAAATGGCCAGTAATCTTCCCAGCTCACTTGATAGTAGGCGAGATCTTTTGCTGTTTTTTCAGGAACGAGATTTTCCACATTTTTTTGCTCAAAAACCGCTTGACGAATGGCCGTAGCGCTTGCGATTTCTCCTGTTAACTCAGCAGAATGATGACTTGCTTGTTTGCGCTTCACTGGATAGATATCCATCACTTGCTTAAATCGAGCATTTTCTTTGGCATAAGTCAATCCTAGCACATGATTTGGTTGTTCTTTTAACAAGGCAAGCGAGGGAAAATCATCAGCTAACACAGCCGCCATTTTTTGTGCGTAAGTTAAAGTAGGATCATCATATTTCTGATAAGCTTCGTCGATCTCTTTTTGATGCATCCAAGTAAAACGACCAAAAGAAGAATAGTCAAAATCTGCCGTATGATCGGTGCCAAATGAAAGATTCTTACAATGTAGTGCATGTAAAAGTTGCACGCCACCTTTAGCAAAATAATCCGCTGATTGTAAGGACCATTGAATAGGTAGTTCAACCACTAAATCTGCACCTTGTTTTAAAGCCTGTTCAGCTCGCTGCCATTTATCAATGATAGCCGGTTCTCCCCGTTGTAAAAAATTACCGCTCATCACAACCACCATCACATCGGCTTGCGTTTGCTCTCTGGCCTTTTGTAATTGATATTTATGACCGTTATGAAATGGATTGTATTCAGCGATGATCCCGCAAGTATTCATCATTATCTCCTTATATGTAAAAACTCAAATCCTACGAAAATCCCACGAAACCAAAAGATTTCATGGGAAATACACTTATTTATAGCAAACAAAAAACCAGCGTTGACTATTGTTTGTCGGTTGACTGTCTTTAAAATCAGCACATACTTTAATTTGTTTAAAACCCGCTTGTCTCAACAAACTTTGATAAGTTTCTATAGGATAAGTACGTTCTAAATGCAACTCATCTTCACGACTAAAAGTTTCCTCTTGATTTTTAATAAAAAACGTTAGAAAGTGTTCGATACTATGAGGAAATTCTCCTGGATAACTTTCCCATAAAAAGGCGAAGTCTTCTGTTTGATAATGATAATTATAATCAGGAAAAACTTCATCTATCTGATAAAGTGAGTGAACATCAAACAAGAAAATACCGTCTTTTTTAAGTACTTGATAGATCTGATTAAAAGCTGTCTGGACCTCTAATTCATCAGCTAAATAACAGATAGAATCAGAATAGCAAGTGACCACTTCATAAGTTCCCATATCTGTTAAATCTAGCATATCTGTTTGCACAAATTGTACATCTGCTTGTTCCTTTTCTGCCCTTTGATTGGCTACAGTTAACATCTCTTCTGATAAATCTAAAGCTGTAACATCATACCCTTGTTGCGCAAATTGAATGGCTAATTCACCAGTACCACAGGCTAGTTCTAAAAGTTGCTTTTCTTTTTTTAAATGACGCAAAGTAAAGGCTAACCAGTCATCGTATAACTGTTCATCCATTATTTGATCATAAATAAGGGCAAAACTTTCAAATGCTCTCATTATTCTGTAACCCAGTCTGAAATATCAACAATAGGCGCATCTGCCCACAGTTTTTCTAGTTGATAAAAATCACGTTCATCTTGATTAAATACATGGACGATCACATCACCTAGATCAATTAAAGTCCATTTCGCACTGTCTCTTCCTTCGACACTTTTTACTTCAATTTGTGCCTTTTGTGCAGCTTCAACAATGTCATTAACGATAGTTTGGATTTGACGATTGTTTCTTCCAGAGCAGACCATAAAGTAATCCGCCAGTAAAGACACCTCACGCATATCTAAAACGACAATATCTTGCGCACTTTTTGCATCGGCTGTTTGTACAGCTGTTTGTAAAATTTGTTGACTATCTATTTTCCTTCACCTCTGATTTATTTTAGTTATTTTTTAGCAACCCAACGATTATAGGTCTCTATAGTTTTAGGATAAATCGGCGCATTAATATCTATTAAATGAGCCAATGTATGTTTGGTTTCATAAGCGACGGCTTCATCCAAATCTTTTTTAGCAATCGCACGTGCTTTTTCTACACCAGGAATATCTCTTCCAGCTTCAATATAATCTGCTACATAAATGATTTTATCTAACAAACTCATTTGAGAAGCCCCAGTTGTATGTAAACGGATCGCTTGTAAAATGGACTCATCAGTAATGCCAAGTTCTTTTTCGACTAATTGCGCACCTACGAAACCGTGCCAAATCGCATTATTCCAATTCAATAAATCTAAGTCATAGTCATAGTCACGAATGATTTGCTTAAATTCACTGTCCGGGCGTTCCTTGGCATAATCATGAGTCAATGCAGCAATACTTGCTTTTTCCTTGGATACTCCATATCTTTCAGCCAAAGATAGCGCAGCTTCTTCTACACCTAATACATGCTTAAAACGTTTTTCACTCATCGCTGCTTTGATTTTTTCTAACAAGGTTGCTCGAGTATTTTCATTATATTCCATCAAGATACAACCCCTTTTCTTGAATATAGTGTAACACATTTTCAGGCAGGAGATAGTTCACCGAACAACCTTGTGCAATTTTTTTCCGTAAATCTGTAGAACTGATATTCATATCAGGTACATCGATCCAAATAATTGGGTAAGAAGTTTCAGTCGGATAATTAGGCCGTTTGACTCC
This sequence comes from Tetragenococcus halophilus subsp. flandriensis, assembly GCF_030161475.1. Classification (GTDB taxonomy): domain Bacteria; phylum Bacillota; class Bacilli; order Lactobacillales; family Enterococcaceae; genus Tetragenococcus; species Tetragenococcus halophilus_C. Next base: position 98,533 of record NZ_BSUG01000006.1, read on the forward strand.
TACAAATTGAACCAATTGCATTAGTTCATCAACCTTATACCACTTAGGTAAATACTCCACCATATCACCACCGATAATAAAATAAAAATCAGTATCGGGATATTTCTCTGTTAAGATTTTCATGGTTTCATAAGTATAACTTTTACCTGGACGATTGATTTCACTTTTTTCAATATCAAGTAAAGGATTATCAGCAATTGCTAACTCTAACATCTTTAACCGATCTGAAACATCAATCGTTTCTTTAGGATCCACATGCGGTGGTTCATTAGACGGCATCAAATAAACCTTTTCTAAACCTAATGATCTTCCGACTTGATCTGCCATAATCAAATGCGCTATATGAACAGGGTTAAAGTTTCCTCCTAAAATTCCGACTTGTTTTTTCTTTGAATTCGTTTGTTCCTTAACTTCTACAAATGTTTGTACATTGCTCATCACTTGCTGTTTCAACTTCTCATGCGCCTCCAATAACTACACTTTCTTTACAGCAGCAGAAATCTTTTGATTTTTTTCTTTACTTGAAGTTTTAAAAATCACTAGCACACGTCCGATGATTTGTACTACTTGGCAGTCCAATTTTTCTTCTAAAATCGCCGCTACCTCACTAGCCTCTTCATCGGTATTTTGTAGTAAACTTACTTTAATCAATTCTCGTTTTTCTAAAGCTTCACCGATTTGCACGATCAGTTGATCGTTTAATCCACCTTTACCAATTTGAAAAATCGGTTGTAAATGGTGTGCTTGACTCTTCAAAAAACTTTTTTGTTTTCCCCTTAATTTCATAACGTCCTCCTAAACCAGCGCCTGACGTGTGATAACATCGACGCCTTTGGGTGCCCAACCACTAACTACAGCTGGGTCTTTCACTGTAACCCAGCCCAAGCCAGCAAAAACAATGTCAGTTTTTTCTTTAATGGAAAACTCAAAACGTTCCAATTCAGGAAAGCTTTCTTTTTCTTCATTACGTGGCGGTTGTAATAGTTCACCTAAATGTTTTTCATAAAATTTATCCGCATTTTCTAATTTGGTTCGATGAATCATTAAATCATTTGAAACAAAAACGGTAAAGGAGCTTTTTTCTCCTTTAATAAAATCAAAGCGCGCTAAGCCACCTAAAAACAATGTTTGTCCAGCGTTTAACTGATAGACCTTAGGCTTGATTTCTTTTTGCGGCGCGATAATTTTAAGGTCTTTTTCTCCTAGAAAATGCGCCATTTGATGATGATGAATAATTCCTGGTGTATCTATTAAAAATTGACCATCATCTAAAGGAATTTCAATTTTATCTAATGTGGTCCCCGGAAATTTTGAAGTAGTAATTAAGTCCTTAACATCCGCTGTTTTTTGCACGATCTGGTTAATCAATGTAGATTTACCTACATTTGTTACACCTACGATATAAACATCTCGACCTTCACGATACTTCTCAATCATATCAAGCAAAGCATCTAACTCATCGTTTCTTTTAGCACTAGTCAATAATACATCGACTGGACGTAAGCCTTTATCGTGGGCTTGTTCTTTCATCCATTGTTTTAATTTAGTCTTTTTCAAAGACTTAGGTAACACATCTACTTTATTACCTACCAATAATACAGGATTGTCTCCCACAAAACGATGTAAACCAGGTATTATTGAGCCATTGAAATCAAAAATATCTACCACATTGACAATCAGCGCATCTTTTTGCCCGATTTCATTTAATAACCGTAAAAAATCATCGTCGGTCAATGAGACATCTTGAATCTCATTATAATGGCGCAGACGAAAACAACGTTGACAATAGACTTCGCCGGATTCCAGTCCTTTTTCCAAAACTGATTTTGGTGTATAACCTATTTTATTTTTATCTTCTGTTTGAATAACAGCTCCACAGCCTATACATTGAAGGGCTTCTGTCATTTTATTTCACCTTGCCATTTCATATCAGAATGTTTTCTTTGCAAATACTTCATGATTTTACGTTCAAAAAAACGATTAAAACGCGTTTTCCAACCATCAGTGTTTACTACTGGTTTAACCAAAATGCTCCATATACCAGCGCTGTTTGCTGCTTTAATATCAGTCATAAGCTGGTCTCCTAGCATAACTACTTCCTCTTTATTCACATTTAACTGTCTACATGCCCTATTGATCCCAACAGGAAGCGGTTTGAGTGCCCGTGCAACATAAGACAATTCTAGTTTATCTGTTACCCTACTAACGCGTTGCGCGCTGTTGTTTGATACAACCACGACAGAAATGCCAGCGCCTTTCATTTCTTCCAACCATTTTCTTAACTCATCTGTGCCATCTGGATGATCCCAAGCAATTAAAGTATTATCCAGATCAGTTAAAACAACCCTTATACCAACATTTTTTAACTGCTCTGGTGTAATTTTATAAATTGACTCAATCATCCAACTTGGTTTATAACTTGAAAACATCAATCATTTTTCTCCTCAAATGAACCAACTCATGATAACGATCACGAGTGTTCTTATCTAACTTTCGAAAATAAACTTCTTTTTAACTCTTCACAAATGTTGATTATACAATAAATTTTCATAAAGGAAAAGTTTTGACTTTTCCTTTTGCTTATCCAAGGGTCAAAGAAAAATTTTTCTTCATATCGTCTTTCTTATACTTCTTCCCAATAAATATAGGATAATGCCAAACAACAAAATAATATAAAAAGGTAATTCAACTTTTGGCTCCACATCAGGTACAATAAAAGCGATCAAAAAAAAGATACCTACTGCAAAAATACCGAACAGGCCCGATAAAAAAAGAAATCTTTTGTTATTGATCTCTTTAAAACAAGTCCAACGAATATATTTAAGCGCCAAATACATGACTAAAAAAGCAAACGGAATATCTAGTAAGGCTTTAAGAGCTAAAGTTCCCAAATAATAGGTATTACTCGATGAATTTACACCAAAAATATATGGCCCTGCCCAGTTAAAAAAACCAGAAGTAATGCTAGCTGCTGCCAAAAAATAGCATATGAACATAAAGAAAAACTGTATATGTTTTTTGGTTACTTCTTTAGGAAGCTCTCCAAGAATTTCATTGGCATATTTTTTTGGCTTGTCTCCAAAAACCTCTTTAGCTGTTTTTCCTTCTGCCTGTGCATCTATTAAATGATCGAGCAGTTCAACTAAAATTTCTTCCATTTCTTGGTCAGACTTATTATATGATGTACGTATATAAATCAACATATCTTCATAGTATTTTTTATTTTTTTGCGACAGTTGTTTGCGCTTTTCATTGTTCAATTCAATGAGTTCTTCTTCATCCATGCTAATCCTCCTTATGTATTAATTGTTCCACTGGTTGTTTAATAGCCTCCCAATTTACTCTAAAATCATCCAGAGCTTTGGCACCCGCTTTTGTTAAATAATAATATTTTCTATTAGGGCCTGCTGGTGATGATTTCATCTGGCCTTCAAGTAATTTCTCTTTTTGCAAGCGCAGTAAAATAGGATAAATCGATCCCTCGCTAACAAAAAGTCCATAGCCTTGGAGCTTCAGCGACAATTCATATCCATATACCGCTTGGTGATCAACTACAGCAAGAATACAACCTTCCAAAATTCCTTTTAATAATTGACTGCGTATCGACAATGATCTCACCTACTTCGTATTCAAAGTCTTTAATTCACGTTTAACGGGTCTATCTTGTATTACCATATAGTTTAGTAAAAATATAACTATCTTGCAATGCAACTTAGTAGATTTCTTACTAAATTATTGCAGGCAAAATAATTATTAGAATAATCAGATTTTTCGGACGATTCCTCGCTTTAGCTGCTAATATATGTTAATATACTCAAAAAGGAAGTCGATCATATGAAACAGCCAAAAAATTTCATTATTATTTCGCCTCATTTTCCCGAGAATTTTTCCACATTTGCTGTTTGTTTACGAGAAAGAGGTTTTAATACCTTAGGAATTGCTGATATCGCTTATGATCAACTAAGCGATACTTTGAAAAACGCCCTAACTGAATATTACCGTGTAGATGATATGAATGATTACGATCAAATGTACCGTGCGGTTGCTTTTTTCGCTCATAAATATGGCAAAATCGATAGAATTGAATCCCATAACGAACATTGGTTGGAAGTAGACGCGCAATTGCGAACAGATTTCAATGTAGTTGGCTATACCCTTGCAGACCTTGAGCCGATCAAAAAGAAATCCAGTATGAAGAAACAATTCCGCTCGTTAGATCTTCCTGTAGCAGAAGGTCGTGTATTTTCTGATGAAGAAGATGCTTTTTTCCTAGCAGAAGAACTGGGCTATCCAGTAATCGTAAAGCCTGATAGCGGAGTGGGCGCAGGCGATACTTACAAAGTCAAGAGTCCAGATGAGCTAGCTACATTTTTTAATGAAAATGACATGATAAATGATTTTATTATGGAAGAATTTATTCCTGGAGATGTCGTTACCTTTGATGGCTTATGTGATCAAGAAGGTCAGATTGTCTTTTATTCTAGCTTAGACTATAATATCGCGGTTTTAGAGACGGTGGAAAATGATAGCGATATGTATTTTTATTTACCACGTGAAATTCCAGAAGACTTAATCGAGATGGGCACAAAAATTGTGGAAGGATTTCAGGTGAAGGAACGTTTCTTTCATTTTGAATTTTTCCGTACCTATCCAAACGGCGAGTTATTGCCACTTGAAGTGAATATGCGCCCGCCTGGCGGACCAACAATTGATATGTTCAATTACGTTAACGAGTTCAATATTTTTGCTGAATATGCCAATATCGTCAAAGAAAATCAATTTAAAGCGCCTATTGATCGTCTTTACAACTGTGCCTATATTTCTCGAAAGGCCAATAAAATTTTTAACTACACGCATGATAATGAAGCGATTCGACAAAAATTAGGGGCATCCCTTGTAGGTATTCAGTCGATACCTGATATTTTTTCAACGATTTTAGGCACAGAAGGCTATATTGTTCGTTCCCCGGACTTGGAGGAATTATTTGATCATATCAACTATATCAGTCAAAAACAAGAAGCGGTAGGCTAACGAGAGGAGGAAGTTCAATGCATTTTGAACAGCGCAGTTTTTACAGTAACCAACTAGAAAAAGAAATGCCTTTCAATATTTATGGACACGCTGGTAAAGCTGTCCTTGTCTTCCCTTCATCTGGCGGAAGCCAAAATGAATACGCTGATTTTGGGATGATCGCTTCTTGTAGTTCATTTATTGAAGAAGGTCTTTTACGATTTTATACAGCTGCTTCTTATGATAATGAGTCTTGGTTGGCCAACAATAAATCACCTCACGAAATGGCCGAAGCGCATAGACGTTACGAAAATTACATTATACAAGAACTCATTCCGTTAATTACTTACGAAACAAATTCACCTCATGTAATTGCAACTGGCTGTAGTATGGGTGGATTTCATACGATGAACTTTGCTTTAAAACATCCAGATATTTTTACAACAGCTATTGCTTTAAGTGGTGTTTATGATATCCGTTTCTTTACTGGAGATTACTATAATGATCTAGCTGTTTATTTTAATTCTCCTATTGATTATTTGTCTGGTCTGGAGGATCCTTGGTTTATTGACCGTTATCGGCAAAATACTTATATTACTTGTGTCGGGCAAGGAGATTGGGAACTTCCTCATCTTTTACAAACGCAAAATCTGCAACAGATATTTGAAGAAAAAGAGCTGCCTGCTTGGTTTGATTATTGGGGTGAAGATAGTGCTCACGACTGGGAATGGTGGTCTAAACAGATCGCTTACTTTATGGATGAATTGAATAAACAAAAAGCGCTAATTTAAAAGAGAAACCTTCCCGACAAGTTTTTTACCTGTTAGGAAGGTTTTTAAATATTCTCGGACACTACGGGCACTTCGCTCCCCTAGTACTGTTCATCACTTCGCTTACGCTTCGATCTCATCAAGGTCTAAGCAACAAGTTGCTAAGGCCTTGAAGGACCTACTCTCAGCAATAACAAACAGCTTATTCTACATTAAAAGCAAAAGCTAAAAACTCACCAAAATGGTCTGCCCAATATTTTTCAAAATGATATTCTCCAGAAAAAATCCGCAAGCTAAGACGATCAAGATCATGGCCGTTTTCTAGTAAGGTATTATAATAACGAATAGAACTATCGATATAAGCTTGGTCCGTATCTTTAGTAGTTAACATCTGATCTTCTTCATTTCCCTCATTGGTTCCTGATTGAATATAAACCTTGCTTTTAGAGTTTATAGGATTTGCGGCCAAATGATTGATAAAAGCCTCTTCACACAGCCAAGAAGCAAGGGAAAAAATACCTAAAGCACCAAAAGTATCGGGATAAGCAGCGCCCGTATAAGCGGTGATCACTGCTCCTAGCGAACTACCGGCTAAAATGGTATCTTTATGCTCTTTTTTTGTGCGATAATGTGTATCAATAAATGGTTTGACGGTTTCAACCAACCATTTTGCATAATCTTTTCCCATGCCGCCAGCTGAAATGCTTTGTTCTTCACTTTCAACCTTTATTTCCCAAGGCATATACTCATCAAAACGTTTTTCCTCACTATTATCAATCCCGACAATAATTACTGGAGGTAAAATTTCCGATTTTTTTAATAAAGGGATCAATTCCCAAGAATAACCCGAATATGACTCTCGACTGAAAAAAATATTCTGGCCATCATGCATGTATACCACTGGATAGTGTGTAGTCTCTGATTCATAATTACTGGGTAATAAAACACGTACCCTTCGTTTTTCTTTCATATAAGGAACTTCTAAAAAATGCTCATGAAGCGCTAAATAATCTGAATTCATCTTCCACCCTTTCCTTGTTGGCTATGAAAACTGCAACAAAATTTTTAATAAAGCGAGCAAAAGCTATTGATAATAAGCAGGCAAGTGAAATCGCTGATTGTTTTCAAATATCTCTCCAACTTCAAAAAGTAAATCCTCACAACCTTTAGCTGCCATAAATTGAATCCCCAAAGGAAGCCCTTTATTAGTTACATGGGTAGGCAAGCTGATTGCTGGTTGTCCAGTTAAATTTGCTAATTGAGTGAACGGCGAAAATCGTAAGCTTTTATCAAACATTTTATAAACCAAATCACCTGCTTGTTTTATGGAATAACTTTGTATTTGCGCTAATTGCGCGCGAATAGTGTCACTCTGCAAATCATCAGTGATTTTAGGGGCCGAATAAGCGGTGGTCGGCGTTAACAACAAATCATATTTTTCAAATAGCTCTTCTGTTTGCGCTGCTGCTTGATCCCAAGCATTAAGATTATGGATGTAACTCGCTGCTGATTGTTTCAAACCATATTGATATAAACCCCAAGACATCAATTCCATATCTTTTCTTTCAATTGGACGAGCTAAACTATAAGAAAGTTTTTCCATCATAGCAGCTGTTTCTGCGCCATTCATATGATAATAAGACTGCATTAGTTTTTTTCCGTCGATCGGTAAAGAAATTTCTTCTACCCTATGCCCTTCTTTTGTTAAAAAAGAGGCTGCATTTTTTACTGCTGTCATCGCCTCTTCTGATACTCTACTACCCACTGGCGAAGTTGTGACAAAAGCAATTTTGAGTTCTTTTTTATCAGCACTTCTGCTATGCTCCCATTCCACTTTTGGCGCTTGATAAGGCGCTGCGTTTTCCGTACCTCTTATCGCATAAAAAAGCGTCTTTGTATCCCGCATCGAAACGTTTAAAGCAAAAGAAATCGAAGCTCCCTGCCAAGCACGAAACCCTGCAGGACCTACAGGCATCGTTCCGCGAGTAGGTTTTAATCCAATTAAACCACTAAAAGATGCCGGAATACGAATCGAGCCACCACCATCACTGGCTGCAGCAAGCGGGAACATACCAGAAGCAACACTAGCTGCTGCACCTCCGCTTGAACCTCCGGGAGAATAATTAAGATTCCAAGGATTCAATGTATTGCCATAAAGTGTCGGATCAGTAACATTTTTAAAACCGAATTCTGGAGCATTTGTTTGCCCCAAAGGAATCAATCCTGCTGTTTCCAAAGCCTGTACAAAATGATTGCTGGCTGGTGCACGATTTGTTTTTAATAAACGACTGCCAGCAGTAGACAACCATCCCCTTTTATCTTGACCTAACATTTTTAAAGGTAAAGGCAAACCAGCAAAAGGGGTTTTTTCTATATTTTTACTAGCTTCATACTGTTTTTTAGCATCTTCTTTAGCAAAAGTGACCAGTGCATTTATTTGTGGATTTTCTTTTTCTACTTTATTTTCAATCAACGTCAGTAATTCTTCAAAAGAAATTTTTTGTTTTTTTAATTGTTCTGCCCAATACAAAGCATCATGTATCATCACACTCACCTCTTCTTTTCTTTTATTTTACTATAGAAATATAAAAGTGTCGCATGTAATTTTTTTGCTAGCTATTGCTAAAAATCCTTATGACCATTATACTAAGTTATACAATATATCGAACGGAGATACAACGAAAACACAATATATAGTATTTCCAAATAGTTGTCTTAAAGGAGTTTTTAGCATGAGCGTACAAATAAAAGAAGCAGAACTTGATATTGAAAAGTTAAATCAAGACATTGAACAATTCCCACAAGTTTACCCTATTACAAATGATATGCATACAACAAGAGAAGGCGTTTCGCGTTTAGTCATGCTTGATCGTTACGCTTATAAAGATGTGGAACAACACACACTTGCAGTAGGAGATTTAGTTGTTTTAACAGTTAAAAGTGATCCCAATTACCCAGCACGTGGTGTAGGGATTGTTCAAAAAATCGACGAACAGCAGCAAGAAGCAGATATTCTAGTAGAAGAAGCTTACCGTTTTTCAATTGAAGATCCCGATGAACAAGCTTCAGGTATCGTTACGCGTAATTTAAACGAAATCGATAAACCCTTAGAAGTTTTTTATGAACAAATCACAAAGCGTGTTGCTCACGCTCTAGCAAGTGTAGACCAAACTATTGGCAGTAAGACCATGATTGAAGAAGGATTTTATCAACAATTAAAAGAAATGAACTTTGTCCCTGCTGGTCGAGTACTTTATGGTGCTGGTTCTGGGGCTAATGTCACCTATTTCAATTGTTACGTTATGCCTTTTGTTCCAGATTCAAGAAGTGGAATCGCCGAACATCGTAAAAAAGTAATGGAAATTATGAGTCGCGGAGGCGGCGTTGGTAGTAATGGTTCTGCTTTACGTCCCAGAAATGCAATCGTACGAGGCGTCAATGGTAAATCTTCCGGCTCTGTTTCATGGCTCGATGATATCGCCAAGTTAACGCATCTAGTTGAACAAGGTGGCAGTCGACGTGGCGCTCAAATGATCATGTTAGCCGATTGGCATCCAGATATTATTGAATTTATCGTATCAAAAATGCAAAATGCGCGTATTTTACGCTATTTACTAGAAAATACAAATGACAGCCAAATCAAGCAAGCCGTTCATGAAAAATTGAATTTCACCCCTCTTTCGCAAAGTGAATGGGAAATGTATCAACTTATCGTTAATCAAGAAAACAAAACAGAAGCAGTTTCATCTGCGACGATTAAAGAAGCGCAAATAAAATTAAATGACGGTGGTACTTACAGTGTAAATAATCCTGAATTTTTATCAGGTGCCAACATTTCTTTAACACTAACGGATGATTTCATGCAAGCCGTTAAAAACAATGAAGAATGGCCACTTCGCTTCCCTGACTTGTTCAATTATAGTCAAGAAGAAATGGATGATTATGATAACAAATGGCCGGAAATTGGTGATGTGCGTCAGTGGGAAGACTTAGGTTATCAAGTGGCAACTTATCGAACAATTAAGGCGCGTGAATTATGGAAGTTAATTAACATCTGTGCAACTTATTCCGCAGAGCCAGGCATCTTTTTTATCGATAATGCAAATAACAAGACAAACGCTACCGCTTACGGTCAAAAAGTTGTTGCAACCAACCCATGCGGCGAACAACCTTTAGCTCCTAATTCAGTTTGTAACTTAGGCGCCATCAATTTAGCGAATATGGCAAATAAAGACACTGCCGAAGTAGACTATGATAAATTAATGGAAACGGTCAAGATTGCTGTACAAATGCAAGATGACGTTATTGACTCAACACCTTATTTCTTAGAAGAAAACAAAAAACAAGCTTTAGGTGAACGTCGTGTCGGACTTGGCGTCATGGGACTTGCCGATTTACTTATTTATACTCATCATCGATATGGTTCTCAAGAAGGAAACCAAGTTGTTGACAAGATTTTCGAAACAATCGCAACCACAGCTTACCGGGAGTCCATTCGTTTAGCAAAATTAAAGGGCAGCTTCCCTTTTTTAATTGGAGAAACCGAAGAAGAAACACAAGAACTAAGACAACGTTTCATTCAAACTGGCTACATGAAAGATATGCCGCAAGATATTCGGGAAAATATTTTAGCTCATGGTATCCGTAATTCTCATCTATTAACTGTGGCTCCTACCGGTAGTACTGGTACTATGGTGGGCGTTGCCACTGGTTTAGAGCCTTATTTTGCCTTTAAATATTATCGTAGTGGACGCTTAGGTAAATTTATGGAAGTAAATGCTGAAATTGTGCAAGAATACTTAAATGAACACCCAGAATCTGATGCTAGTCACTTGCCTGAATTTTTCGTTTCTTCTATGGAACTAGCACCCGAAGAACACGTTGATGTGCAAACAACCATCCAACGTTGGGTCGACAGTTCGATCTCTAAAACTGTAAATGCGCCTAAAGGTTACACCGTCGAACAAGTAGCAACTATTTACGAACGACTATATGATGGCAATGCTAAAGGTGGTACGGTTTATGTAGACGGCTCACGTGATTCTCAAGTATTAACCCTACAATCAGAAGAAGAAACAGAAAAGCAAACCTCTTTGTTTGAAACAGAAGATATCCGTATTGTAGATGATTCTGACGAATTAGAACAACTAGTAGAACAAGCAGAAAATGATCATATTCAACAGGAAGGACATACTGACGATGTGATTTATGGTTCTGACGTTGGTAATACTTGTCCGATTTGTCGACAAGGAATCGTTAAAGATATAGGTGGTTGTAACACTTGTACAAATTGTCAAGCACAATTACGCTGCGGTTTGTAAGCTAAGGAGGAAAAATAATGCAAATTTATACTCGTACGGGCGATCAAGGAACGACCAAACTTATCGGTGGTCCTGAAGTAGCAAAAGATGATCCTCGTATTCAAGCTTATGGGACGATCGATGAATTAAATAGTTTAGTTGGATATATTGCCAGCCTGCCTGAGTTGGCAACTAACTTCAAAGAAGAACTCGTTCAAATCCAACATTATTTATTTGATTGCGGCAACGACCTTGCCACGCCCACATTTAAGGAAATAGGAAAAATTTCGCCCAGGACTAGAAATGCAAGTGATCCACTCTATCCTTATGTAGTCAAAAAAGAAGATATAGAGTGGTTGGAAGCACGGATAGACTTTTATGCAGACATCCCTCCTGAAATCGATTATTTCATCCTCCCGGGTGGTACGCCAGAAAGTGCGCAATTGCATATGGCGCGTACCGTTGCAAGACGAGCAGAAAGAGAAATCGTTAGCTTTCAAAATCAAGGCCAGGTAAATCCTTTTGCTTTGAAATTTGTCAATCGGTTATCAGATTATTTCTTTGCCTTAGCCCGTGTGGTTAATAGCCAAGCAGGAAAAGAAGATGTCCGCTATGAACGTAGTAAAAAAGTCTTTCATAATGACCTCACAAAAGACGATATTCAATAAAAAAGCACGACAGGAGCTAATTGAAGCGGTTCTTGTCGTGTTTTTTTATTCATCTTTGCGATTTCGGAGAACGTGTTAGTATTTCATTATTCATTTTTTCATTCTCAGATAATGTTTGCTTTATTCGTTATCTATCTTTGTAGTTTCGAATAATGTTTTGGCGTTTCTTTATCCATCTTTTGCTATTTTTTGACTTTTTATCCTATTTCTTGGCTTTTTCGGATACTACTTCGCTTTTCCGTTGTCCATCTTTTTATTCTCGAAGAACGTTTTTATTATTCGTTATATGACCTTAATGTCTATTACCACGACAATCAATAGATATTGGAGGGGACTTCTCTGATGTCCCTCCAATAAATTTTCAATTGGCAGCATGTCCTTAATTGTACCACCAATTATTTACCATTTTGGAGGGTCATACTTTGATATCATAATAATGACCTACTAAGCTTGCGTTAAAGACCTTTCTCATACTTTAACGGCTGAACAAAATTAAGACTCATTTAAATCAGCAATCGTACTGTTTTCGCCAAAAATACTCTCCCAATCTTTAGTGAAATCATCCACTGCCTGAGCAATTGACGGCATCGCTAAAGCCTGACCAATAATATCTGGGGCCACTGTCACTGCTTGTGCGCCTTCTTCTAAGGCAGTAGTCACCTGACCCACGTTTTTAAAACTAGCAGCTACGATTTTAGTTGAGCTATCGCTGCGCTGTATTTCATTTGCCATAGACCTCATTGCCTCTTTAGCATCAATATTTAAATTTTCCATACGGTTAAAATAAGGCGCGATATAATCTGCACCCGCTGCGATTGCTAAATAAGCCTGGAATTTAGTATAAATAGCTGTAGCCGTTACGTTTAGCCCCTCTTTTTTTAAGGCCTTAATTACTTTTAACCCTTCACTACTTACAGGAACTTTGAAATAAGTCTCTCTTCCCAATTGCTCCAATATAGCTTCTACATCTTTTAACATCCCTACTTTATCTTTTGCCACCACTTGTATATGCAGTGAACGTTCTTCTCCGATCACTTCCCTGATTGCTTTCATATGCGCAAAAAAATCGATTTTTCCTTCTTTTTTTATGATCGAAGGATTAGTCGTTACACCTGCTAGTGGAAGAATGGCCTCATACTTTTTGATCGTTTCAATATTTGCAGTATCTAATAAAATTTCCATTATAGTTTGCTCCTTTGCTTAAAAACGATTGAAACCGCTTGCTTTAAACTTTAAAAACCAACTTTCGTTCAAAAACTTCTTTATTATCTTACGAAATAAACATAGCACAAGTAGCAGAAAACCGTCAATAAATATTGTATAAATCATCACAAATTTATTCTTAAGACAATAGCTAAAGTTTTATACATTACACTTGCATAAATACAATTATAATTTATGAAATTATGAATATTTATTCGAAAATCTATTGATTAAACAAAATTGATTTGCTAATATATAGTTCAAATTCAATTTAGGGGATGCATAATTATGAAAGAAAAAGTTGTTTTAGCTTATTCAGGTGGTTTAGATACTTCAGTTTCAGTTCGATGGTTGACCGATCAAGGCTATGATGTTGTTGCATGTTGTCTGGATATTGGTGAAGGAAAAGATATTCAAGCGATCCGGGATAAGGCACTAACGGTCGGAGCAAGTCAGTCTTATGCTATTGACGCAAAAGAAGAATTTTTACAAGACTTTGCTTTAATCGCTTTACAAGGAAACACCTTCTATGAAAATTCTTATCCATTAGTTTCAGCTTTGTCACGTCCTTTAATTGCCAAAAAGTTAGTTGAATTAGCTCAGCAAACAAATGCGAAAACTATCGCTCATGGCTGTACTGGAAAAGGAAATGATCAAGTTCGTTTTGAAGTTGCGATTGCGGCTTTAGATCCAACATTGAAAGTAATTGCACCTGTACGACAATGGCAGTGGTCACGAGAAGAAGAAATCAATTATGCACAAACAAATAATGTCCCGATCCCTGCTGATTTAGACAACCCCTACTCCATTGATCAAAATTTATGGGGACGAGCTTGCGAATGTGGCGTGCTTGAAGATCCCTGGGCTACACCACCAGAAGGAGCTTACGAATTAACCAACGAACTGTCTAATACGCCAGATAATCCTGACATCATTGAATTAACATTTGAAAAAGGTATGCCTACTGCAATCAATGATGAAAAGATGAATTTAACAGCCATCACCTCTACCCTTAATACTTTAGCAGGAAAACACGGTATCGGACGTATCGATCATGTAGAAAACCGTTTAGTAGGTATAAAATCAAGAGAAGTATACGAATGTCCAGCTGCATTAACAATGATGCATGCACATAAGGAGCTAGAAGATTTAGTATTTGTAAAAGAGCTGGCTCATGTCAAACCATTGATTGAAAATCAATTAGCTCAAACGATCTATGACGGACTATGGTTTAATCCACTAAATGAGGCACTAATTGCATTTGTTAAAAGTACACAAAAAGATGTAAATGGTATCGTTCGTTTGAAATTATTTAAAGGAAATATTATTTGTGAAGGTAAAAAATCATCCAATAGTTTATATAATGAAAACTTGGCAACTTATACTTCTGCTGACACTTTTGACCAAGAAGCAGCTGTTGGTTTTATTAAATTGTGGGGCCTTCCTTCCAAGGTTTATGCTGAAGTGCAAGCACAAGAAAACAAGGAGGATATAGAATGAAAAAGCTCTGGAGCGGGCGTTTTACTGGTGAAAATGAAGATTGGGTAGATACTTTCGGTGCCTCCATCTCTTTTGACTATCAAATGGCCAAACAAGATATCATAGGCAGTTTAGCACACGTAAAAATGTTAGCTAATTGTGGAATCATTACAGAAGATGAAATGCAACAAATCAGCGCTGGTCTAAAAATCTTACAAGAAAAATTAGACCATAATGAATTGACTTTTACTATACAAAATGAAGATATCCATCTGAATATTGAATCCCTTTTATACGACGAAATTGGTCCAGTTGCCGGCAAGCTTCATACTGCACGCAGTCGTAATGATCAAGTGGCAACAGACTTGCATTTGTATTTAAAAGAGACGCTTACAACTGTGATCGAAAAGATTTATCAATTACGCAATGTATTAGTGAACAAAGCAGCAGAAAATATTGCAACGATCCTGCCAGGTTATACACACATGCAACACGCCCAACCCATCTCTTTTGCTCATCATTTACTTGCTTATTATCAAATGTTTGCACGCGATCAAAAACGTATGGAAGAAAATTTACAGCATACTGATATTTCTCCATTGGGGGCTGCTGCTTTAGCAGGCACCACTTTTCCTATTGATCGCCAGCTAACGGCTGATGAACTGGGCTTTTCTTATTTATATGATAATAGCTTAGATGCAGTTAGTGATCGTGACTTTATTATAGAATATTTGAGCAATGCGTCTATACTGATGATGCATCTTTCTCGCTTTTGTGAAGAACTCATCCTATGGTCCGCGCATGAATTTCAGTTTGTTGAAATATCAGATACTTTTTCTACTGGAAGTTCAATTATGCCGCAAAAAAAGAATCCAGACATGGCGGAACTAATCCGCGGAAAAACAGGACGTGTCTATGGCAATTTATTGCAGTTACTGACAGTTATGAAAGGACTGCCTCTTGCTTATAATAAAGACCTACAAGAAGATAAAGAAGGTATGTTTGATACTTCCGAAACTATGATTTCTAGTCTAGAAATCATAACAAAAATGATTGAAACATTGACAGTCAATCAGACCAACATGCAAAAAGCAACAGAAAAAGATTTTTCTAATGCAACAGAATTAGCTGACTATCTAGCCAATAAGGGCATCCCCTTTCGACAAGCACACGAAATTGTAGGTAAATTAGTTTTGGAATGTATTCAACAAGGATGTTATCTGCAAGATATTCCCTTAACAAAATACCAGGAAGTCTCTGCTGTTATTGAAGCAGACGTTTACGATAAATTAAGGGCAACAACCGCCGTGAAAAGTCGCAATTCAACAGGAGGCACTGGTTTTGATCAAGTAAAAGCTCAAATTGAAAAAGCTCGAGAAGAACTACAAAACAAATAATATAAAAACAAATGAACCACATAAGAAATATACTCTAATGTGGTTCATTTAACTTTACTATATTAATAGACTATCCCTAGATTCTACAAAATTAGAGTTAGACTGATAAAGTAACTCTAGAATTCTTAAATCTAGAGCTAGTCTAGCGAACTAACCCTAGATTTTTCAAATCTAGAGTACTTCTGCTTATTTTCTAATTTCGCAAAACAAGTTCAGCATGCTTCTTTTTATATTTCTTCTAACTTTTCAGAATCGATAATTTGAATCATTTGTTTATCTCTTTTAATCAGTTGATCTTTTTCCAAAGATTTCAATTTACGCGACAATGTTTCCGGTGTGGTCCCTAAAAAACCAGCTAGTTCCTTCATTTTCATAGGAATTTTTATTTGAGAACTTTCCGTAGCTTTTGCTAAATCTAACAGATAAGTTGCCAATCGTTCTTCAATTCTCTCCATCGTTAGAAATTGCGTCTGTTCTTCAACTTTAGCATTTTTCTCAGCATTAATTGTTAAAAGTTTGATACTTAATTGCGGATAGTCTTTTAAAAGTTTTTGAAAATCACTTTGTTTTAGTATACAAATCTCAGTATTTTGCAAAGCTTCGCCAAACAAATTATTATTTTTTACACCAAACAGCGCATCTTCACCTTCATAGCCGCCAGGTTCTACCACACGTAATAATTGTTCTTTTCCGCTTGGCGAAAGTTGATAAACTTTTAAAAGACCTTTTGCCAGAATAACCAATTGGGGATCATCATAAGGAGAGATTACTGTCTCTCCTTTTTTGTAAGTGGTGTGTCTAACTAATTGATGAATTCTTTTTTGATCTTGCAAGTCCAAATGATTAAATAAAGGAACTAATGTGACACATAAATGCTCTTTGTGATTCATAATCATCCTCTTTTTATTCTTCTTCGTCTTCTTCTAAACCTTCAGAAACTTCGTGTCCTAAATAACTTTGTATACTATAAATTTGATGTTTTATCCAAGCGTATAACTGTTTTAAAAATTCTGCAAGACCAAATTTATTTTCATCTTCTGACAACATTACTCCTCGAGTGATAAATAATAATTGAGTACTGAAATCTTTACAAATATCCATCAACAGATCATTTCCTGTATCGTATTTTAAACGTCCGTTTTCTTCTAACATACTATATTGGGTAAATTCTTCTGTAGTTGTAGGAATAAGCTCATCTTCATCTAACATCAAATAATTTAACTCGTCAAAGAACCGGCTTTCTTTACTAATCAATTCAGGAAATACTTCTTGAACAAAACTTCGTTCTACTCCTTTTATATAATAAGAAACTTGTCTTAATTTATTCTGATGGATATGCAAGTTTGCTAGAATATGACCGATCATTGCGCCAGCTGTCGGTGTATGATGATCTTTTTCACTTTGAATTAACTCTTGTTGGTATTTTTCTTCTGGAGTCATCAAGACAACTCCTTTGTCTTAGTATCCTCTACGGTATAGCCTAACTTTTCAATCGCTTCTTGGATTATCGCCGCATCTGTCACACTCGAATCAAGTTCAACTTTTACTTTACTTGCATTAAATAATACTTTCACCTTAGTTACGCCATCTTCCTTTTTAACTGCTTGTTCGATTTTTTGCATACATGAAGGACAAGTGAGCGTCCCTAATTGAATGATTACTTTTTTCATAATAAATTTCCTCCTCTTTTATTTTCATAACTATCTTAAATTATTTTATAAAAGAAAAACTTGATACTTATCAAGTTTTACATTTTTTTCTTATAATTTAGTAATAAACGCATGCCATTAAAAATGACAATTAGGATACTTAATTCATGGATAAACATACCACTAGCCATATAGATATAACCAAAAATCAAGCCTAATAACAACAGCAATATGGTCGCTAGTGCAATTAAGATATTTTCCTGCATATTACGCAATGTTTTTTTCGTTAATCGGTAAGCATCCGCTAATTTTCCAAAACTTGATTTCATTAAAACGATATCTGACGTTTCAATAGCGACTTCTGTGCCCCCTCCCATAGCAATTCCAATATCACTTAAAGCAAGTGAGGGACTATCGTTAACACCATCACCGACAAAAGCTGTTTGATGACCTTCATTTTGTAATTTGCGGATATAATCGGCTTTATTTTCTGGCAATAAATTCCCATAAACCCTAGTTATCCCAAGTTCTCTTGCAATACTTTCTGCTGTTTCTTGATTGTCACCGGTGAGCATAATTATCTCTTTTGCGCCCATTTGTTTTAACTGGATTAATGTTTCTTTTACTTTCGAACGAATCTGATCTTTAATTCCAATCAATAAAGACAATTGGCCATCAATTGCCACCATCACTAAAGAATGCCCACTAATTTGTAATTGATGGATATCATTTTGTATTTTTTTCGTAAGTTCAATATTATTTGCGTTCATCAAAGATTGATTACCAACAAGTACCTTTTTATCATCCGATATTGCTTTAATTCCTTGGCCTTTAACTACATTCGTTTGAGTCACTGGCAGATAACTGGACAACTTTGCATAGTCTAAAATCGCTTGTCCTAGTGGATGATCAGATTCTCTTTCAACACTAGCGACTACTTTTAAACTCTCACTCAAATCATCTGTGTAACTTTTGATAGCAGCAACGCTTGGTTTGCCTAATGTCAAAGTACCCGTTTTATCAAATACAAAAGTGTCAACTTGACTAAAACCATCGATAACTTCGCCGCCTTTAATCAATATGCCAGCTTTAGCACCACTTCCAATACCAGCAACATTTGAAACTGGGACGCCAATAACCAAAGCCCCAGGACATCCTAGAACTAAAATAGTAATGGCTAAACGAACATCCTGTGTCAAAGTACCAATAATTAAAGATAAAATAAGGACGATCGGCGTATAATATTTGGCAAATTTATCAATGAAACGTTCAGCACTAGATTTACTATCTTGTGCTTCTTCCACTAGCTCAATAATTTTACCAAAAGTAGTATCCTCACCGACTTTTTTAGTTTTTACTTTTAACGTACCATTATCTAAAAATGTCCCCGCAAAAACATCGTCACCTTTTCCCTTTTTTCTTTGTTTCGATTCACCAGTTACACTGGCTTCATCCAAGTAGCCTTTTCCTTCATCAATAATCCCATCTACCGGTACTTGACTACCCGTTTTTACTAATAAACGATCGTCCTTAGCAATATCCTCAATTGCAACTGTTTTACTTGAACCATCATCTAATATTTTTAAAGCACTTTTCGGAGCCATTTTGGTCAAAGATTGAATAGCTGTACGTGTTTTTTCTAAGGTTTTTTGTTCTAAAAAACTACCAAATAAAAACAAAAAAGTAACAATCGCTGACTCATTATATTCCCCGATCAAAAAAGCGCCAAAAACTGCGATAGTTACTAACAAATCAATACTGAGCACCCACACTTTTAAAGCTTGATATGCTTGCAAAAAAATCGGTAGCACTCCGATGATAGAAGCAATAATTAGAAAGATTTGATAAGCAAGTCGTTCCATAAAGATAAACTTTGTAATCCCGGCAAAAATAATAAATATCCCTGTAATAAACGTTAGCTGATTTTTATGCTGCATAATCCACTGTTGTATTTTCACTTTCTTCTCCTCCTTTTCACAATTACAGTGTACTCAGAGAAGATAAGAAAATAATTGATATCCATCAATTTTGTATTAAATAAAAAAACATACCATTACTGATATGTTTTGTGAATGAAAGTTAATTTTTAAATGCGGATAGTGGGAGTCGAACCCACACGAGCGTTATGCTCACATGAACCTGAATCATGCTTGTCTACCAATTCCAACACATCCGCTTTACAACAGAGTCTATTATAACAATGTCTATTCTTTTGTCAAACATGACTAAATTAGTAAAAAATAAGCTCAGAAAAGGATAAAGCAGTAACGAATTACCTCATCCCTTTCTGAGAATTAACATTAAAAATTACTGTAATTGATCTAAATCGATTTGTTTATAATCTACATAAGCACGATAAAATAAGTCCATAATTTGAAATAGTGGCATCATACTAAAAATCTCATCAGTAGACTCACCTATTTCTGTCGATTGATAATATAAATTATAGGTTGCTTTTGACGCTAAACGGTTCCTACTCATATTGGTTATTGACAACATAGGAATATTCTTTAATTTCATACGATTTAAGATACTTTCTCGTGGCTTATTTTCACCACTTAATGAAAGAATAATCATCAAATCCTTTTCTGTAATCGAACCATCCAAAACGATGCTAAGCTCTTTTTGTGACTGTAAATGTATTGGAAAACGCTGTAAAGGGATCACACTACGCATAAAATTTTGTAAAACATCACGTTGCCCCCACCCTGTTCCGTAACAATAAATGGCATTTGCCTGATCAAAAGCTTGTAAAGCTGGTTTAACGTTTTGTTGACTAAATATTTTTGCAGTCTGTAGCAAATCATCTTGTTGCATAGCTACAAAAGAATTTTGTTCTTTACGATATGTATTTTGTTGCTTTAATGCATACTTGAATTCACTATAGCCTGAAAAACCTAATTTTTGCGTAAAACGTAAAATAGAAGATTTTGATGTTAAGGTAGCTTCTGCTAACTGGGTAATCGATAAACGTTTACATTCCTCCACGTGATTCATAATATATTGAGAAATATGCTGATCATTTTCATTTAAATGATCATAATGTTCATTAATTAAGGTTTCTATGCTCAAAATAATTCATCCTCCATTTTTTTGTATTTTAATTGTAACACAAGGAGGATGTGAGGCTAAAAAATATTATTATATTGTTATCTAGTTTATTAAAGTTAGCTTTTTACTTATTAAAAATCTTAACGTTTTTATTTAAATACTCAAAAGAATTCCCAGATACTAGTTAAGTACCTGGGAATCCTCTCCTTTATTCCACTATTTTAATTCCGGCCAATATTCTTTGTTAGCTTCAATCAAATCATCCAAAATTTGTTTTGCTACACGTGCATTTGGCACAATACGTGATAACGTAAGAGCTTGCCATAATTTTTGATAAGATTTAGTAATCCAAGCTTCAACTACTAGTTTTTCTACGGCTACTTGTTGTTCCATCAATCCTTTTTGGAAACGAGGAATTGAACCTTGTGTCATTGGTTCCGGACCTTCAGAACCTACGATACATGGCACTTCAACCAAACCTTCAGGATCAAAGTTTTCGATTGCACCATGGTTAGGAACGATAAGTAACATCCGTTCTTTCGTATTATAGGCAATTGCTCGAGCTAAATCTACAATATAACTGGCATGGTCATCAGCAACCAACTTCGCATCTTCTGCTGTTTTGATGTTAGCGATCCGATTACATTCACTAAAGACATTCTTTTCTCGATGATCCATGACTTCATTAGCTCGCGTATAATTAATATCGCTGTGTTCTGCTTCATCTTGAGGATAGAAATAGTATTTCAAGTAAGTATTCGGCAAAGTATCTGGATCTAACCATTGCACTTCCTTGGCTTTACCAAAAGTATATTCCCAACTTGGTTCTTCTTCTGAAGTGCCCTCTAACTCTTTAGGTGTAATATATCCATGTTCTTTTACCCAATCGATAAGTTGTGGCATTAAATCTTTGCCATCTTTGTCACGGATATCCGTCCACCAGCCAAAATGGTTCAAACCGTAATAACGTACGACCATATCTTTACGTGATTCTAATCCTAAAACTTCCGCCATACGATGTTCGATACCGACTGGCATATCACAAATGTTGATAATATTACTATTAGGTCGAAGTCTTGTGGTAGCATCTGCTACGATTGCTGCAGGATTGGAATAGTTTAGCATCCACGCATCGGGAGAATATTTTTCCATATAATCAAGGATTTCCAAAACGCCGCCAATAGAACGCATGCCATAAGCAATCCCGCCAGGACCACAAGTTTCTTGTCCAATGACTCCATATTTCATTGGAATTTTTTCATCTTTTTCACGCATAGCATATTTCCCGACCCGAATATGCGCCATAACAAAGTCAACATCGGTAAATGCTTCTTCTGGATCTGTGGTTGCTTTAAAGTCAATTTCTGGTGCCCGCTCTTTAATAATGATCTCTGTTGCATCTGCTACTTGTTTTTGTCGTTCTTTATCATTATCATAAAATTTTAGCGAACGGATAGGAAATTTATCTAAATTCTCCAACAACATTAATACAATACCAGGCGTAAATGTACTACCGCCACCTGCAACTACGATTGATTGTTTTTTCAAAGTCATAAAATTATTCGTCTCCTTCAAAATTTTTATTTTCGTCTTCTACAATTTCCTCAAAAAACTCTCTTACTTTGGGCACATCCAAACCAACAATGACTTGGAAAGCTTTCCCGTTTCTTACCACTCCGTGCGCACCGCCTCCTTTAAAGAAATCGTCTTCTAATACTTGTCCTTCATCTGCGACAGAAACCCGCAGCCTTGTCGCACAATTTGTCACATCTGTGATGTTTTGTGCACCACCTAGACCTTCTATAAATTGAGCAGCTTTCTGCGCATTTGGATTATCACTTTCTCTCACACTAGACATGGCTACGCCGCCTGCTGCTTGTTTTTCTTTAAAATCTTTTTTACTATACATTTTGACTTCGCCACTATCTTCACGTCCAGGAGTTTTGATATTGAATCGAACAATTGCCCAGCGGAAAATAAGGAAATAAGCGGCTGAGAAAACCAAACCGACCCCAAAGAAAATTAAAACCGCATCAAGGTGGTTATTTGCCATAGGTAGCATAAATTGTGAGAAGTTGGCGATTAAGCCACCACCAATAATTCCTGAAAAGCCCAATGCATAAATCGTCATACTCAAACAAGCCGCTAAAATAGCATGAACAGCAAATAACTGTGGTGCTAAAAAGAGAAAAGTAAATTCAAAAGGTTCAGTAATACCAGCAAAAACTGCAGTTAAAACTGTTGGTACTACCAATGCCATCGTTTTTTTCCGATTTTCAGGCTTAGTAGTTGCAATAAAAGCTGATCCTATACCAATCGGTGCAAAAACTTTCGAAACATTGTGTAGACCAAAACCACCCTCTGGAAAAATCTCTCTTAAAGAGCCAGTATAGTCGGCAAACTCGGATAAATGTTCAAACCAATAGCTAATTAACCCGCCATTAACAACAGCAGGGCCTAATTCAAATGGTTGATAAATAAAATGATGTAAACCAGTTGGAATCAAAATACGTTCTAAGAAAACATAAATACCAACGCCTGCTGTACCACTTGCCGCCATAAAGCCTTGCAGTTGGGAAATTGCATCTTGAATTGGTGGCCAAACAAAGGCTGTTAAGAAAGCTAAAGGTAAAGCTGCAATAAAACCTAAAATCACGATAAAAGAAGAACCAGAGAAAATACCTAACCATTCTGGTAAAGTTGTGTCATAGAACTTATTATGTAACCAAATCGCAACACCAGAAATTAATAAAGAACCAATAATACTAGTATCTAAAGTTGCTACACCACCAATTGATTTAAGACCAATCGTGTTTTCTACATCTGTTAAATTAACGCCAAAATTCCATGTTTGTAGAATAGCACTTAAAAATGTATTCCAAGTCATATAAATGACAAATGCTTCCATAACTGCACGGGCGTTTGCTTTTTTAGCTAAACTGATCGGAAGCCCGATAACAAATAGCAGTTCCATATTGTTGAAGACGGTCCAACCACCTTCTTCAATTACGCCCCAAATATTACTCCAAAAGGTTCCTTCTGTAGCAATGGAGCCAACAATATCTGGATTTTGAAAAACCGTTGATAAAGCTAAGATGATCCCATTAAACGCAAGTAACAAAACTGGAACAATCATTGCTCCACCGAAGCGTTGAATTTTTTGCATCATTACTCTTTCACTTCCTCTTAAATTAATTTGAAATCGTTTTACTGACTTCAGTTTAGCAAATCCAAATCAAAATGATAGGGGTTACAAAGTAAATGGGACTGTGCTTCTAAGTTACATATCCTTCCCATGAAACGGGAAAATTCCCGGGTTTAAATCCACTGAAATTTAAAGACCGTGTGACTATGTATAATTAATAACAATAAAAAAGGAATTGCGTGATTAACTTATATTATAAAAAGCTTTTGATTAAAGAAAATAAAAAAACAAGTGAATGTCCTATTGCTAGGCTGCATTCACTTGCTTTTTTCAACAATGTTTAAGCATTTTATTTCAAATATTCGCTAAATAATTGTTTGTACATTTCAATATAATCAAAATACATTGGCTTATATAGACTTTCATTATCTTTATGCATGGTATCATTACCTGGACCAAACATCGTATAATCAAAGCCATTGGGTTGATTGATCAAGAATTTCGAACCGTCTGTTCCACCAGAAACACCCATTGTCAAAATTTCATCGGCAGAAAATTTCATTCCCGTTAATTCTGCTGATTTTTTAGCTTGTTTGATTTCTTCATCTGACATTCCTTGATTTTGCAGATAAGGCGTTCCGATTTTTTGAATTAAGCTAATTAAAGAAGAGTCTTTATTTCCGGTAATAGCTATAGTATTCATCGTTACTGTATAATCAATTTGCGCATCGGTCTTTTGATTATAATCAGCAATTGTTTCTTTAAAGATATCCTCTAGTTGATCATTGGTAAATTCAGGGATCGTTCGCATATTAATTTGTGCCTGAGCTGAAGCTGGGAGGTCAAGTCCAAAATCTTGTGTAAAATATCAATGTCATTTATACCTTGATTGTAGAGAGCTGAATCGATGGAAAAAGCTCTTTTGATTTATGGTTTAAATCCTTCACGAGACTATTTGAAAGAT
>NZ_BSUG01000007.1 GCF_030161475.1 Tetragenococcus halophilus subsp. flandriensis
TCCTTTGGTCGCTGAATCGCTGTGATTCGGTTAATTCGGACACTACGTCCGCTTCGCTCCCCTAGTACTGTTCATCATCAGCTCTCAGCTTCCTTTGGTCGCTGAATCGCTGTGATTCACAGCAAAAAAAGTCTGTTGTTACAGCTTAAGTAGCTAAACAACAGACTTTCACAGTACTTATTTTAGTAGGAAATGTTTTTCCACAAAAACATTTACCCGGCATCCTGCAATCCGGCAGGTGAGTATCTACTCTTATGCCGCTGTTTGAGGTACCGACAAATGTCGGCTTCTCGGCTCATCGCACAAAATGTATTTTATCATAAAAATCTATAAACCACCAATTTAATTTCCTAAAAAAGTATTAATTTTTGTATTGATAAGGTCAATAGCCACGTGATTTTGCCCACCTTCTGGTACCACCACATCGGCATAGCGTTTCGTTGGTTCAATAAACTGGTGATACATCGGTTTAACAACAGTTAAATACTGATTGATCACCGAATCGAGCGTCCGCCCTCTTTCTTCTATATCGCGTTTGATACGTCGAATGATCCGAATATCATCATCAGTATCTACATAAACCTTGATATCCATCATATTACGTAAACGCTCATCTGCTAAAATCAAAATTCCTTCTAAAATAATAACTTCTTTAGGCTCCTGTATTTCAACTTGCTTACTGCGCGTATGTGCTACATAGTCATAGACCGGTTTTTCCACTGCTTCGTAATTCAATAACTTATGTAAATGATCAATCAATAAATCCGTATCAAACGCAAAAGGGTGATCATAATTGGTCTTTAATCTTTCCTCAAAAGGAAGATCACTCTGATCTTTGTAATAAGAATCATGTTCAAGCATCATAATCGAGTGGTTAGGAAAATGATTTAAAATCGCCTGACTGACACTTGTTTTTCCACTACCAGAGCCACCTGTAACGCCAATAATAATCGGTTGATGATCTGTCATCACTCTTCCTTCTTTCATCTTTTTTAAACTATAAATTTTATAGCACAAGCTGTATTCCTTATATCTTTACTGAAGAATATCGTACTCTAATTGTGAAATAAGGTCAATGAACTACTCGAAAGCAGTTGTTAACAGTATAGTTAACATATTTAAGTTGCTCCATTGTGGACTTTTAAGGAGTGAGTCATTTTACATTCTATATTTAATAGTAAATCGTTTGAAGTTACAACAATGCTAATCAATTATTTGACTTATTTGGATTTTTCTTTTAAAGTAAAAACATAAGTAAATAGAGTTTCTCACTACACACAGCGTTAAGACCTGGTGGAGAAAGTTATGAAAGATTGTCTGAGGGGTAGCTGTGTATTCAGTTGCCCTTTTTTATGTAACTTATCGATCATGTATTATCATCTCAGTATTTGAGTAACCAATATTTGCTTGAAAAATATTGTTTAACACAAAATTTAGGAGGAAAAATAAGTTATGGCAGTTGCATTAGAAGTAGAAAAAAGAGCTGTACGTCCGCGTTCAATCAGAAATAAATTGCGTCATGAAGGTAGAGTACCTGCAATCGTTAATGGTTATCAAATCGAAAGTACACCAATTTCTGTTAACGCGCAAGAATTAGATAGAGTATTGCGTGAAAATGGACTAAACTCAGTTATCACAATGAACATCGATGGTAAAAAAGTGAATACTTTAGTTCAAGATTATTCAGCAGATACATTCACTCAGGACCTTATCCACGTTGAATTCTTATCTGTAAATATGACAGAAGAACAAGAAGTGGAAGCAGAAATCACCCTTGTCGGCGAAGCTAGCGGAGTAAAAGCTGGTGGTGTTCTTACTCAAACATTATACAGTGCTAATGTTTCAGCTACACCAGACAAACTACCTGAAAACATCGAAGTAGATATTTCTGATCTAGAAATCGGTGATTCTATTAATATCAGTGATATTCCGGTTGCAAAAGATTATACAATCGTTAATGACCCAGAAGAACAAATAGCTGCGATTAACGAACCAGAAGCTGAAGAAGAACCAGAAGAAGAAACGGAAGAAGCTGAACCAGAAGTTATCGGTGAAAGCGACGAAGATTCTGAAGAATAAAAATAAGAAAGCTCTTGAAATTATTAGATTTCAAGAGCTTTTTTTACTTTAACTATTATAAATTATCAAATTCAGATTGTTCGACGTCTTTTAAACTAAGGAGCCAAACATTCATTTCGTCTTCGTCATTTAACGCATCTACATCTGCATCTGCTTTTTCATTGATAGAAGAAACCGTTCCTGATAAAGGACTAGTAAGCGCGCTTGTTGCTTTTTCTGCTTCAATTTCCACTAAAGTATCTCCTTTTGCATAACTTTGCCCTACCTTAGGAAAAGTAGCAAATGTAATATTCCCTAGTTCATCTTGCGCTTCATTTGTCAAACCGATAACATATTCTTTTCCGTTAAACAGCACCCACAAATTATCAACTTTTTTTAGACATTGCTTTTCCATGATGTAAATACTCCTTTGTAATCATTCTCATTAAATCCGATTGCTAAAAAATGGTTATCTTTTACTAAAATCGGACGTTTGATCAGCATGCCGTCTGTTGACAGCACCTGGCAAGCTTCTTCAAGTGTATACCCATCTATCTTATCTTTCAAGCCTAAAGCACGGTATTTTTGTCCACTTGTATTAAAGAAACGACGAAAAGGCAAATCACTTTCTTTTATCCACTTTTCTAGTTGTTCTTTAGCGGGAACTTCTTTAATCATATCTACAAATGTAACCTCTTTACCTTGTGCTTCTAACCATTTTTTTGCGTTTTTACAACGACTACACTTAGGGTACCCATACAATATTAACAATAATTAACCTCCTGCCTTCTTAAGGTTCGTTTGTCGCCTGATAACGCATAGCTAAAATCAATCCTACACCTACCATATTGCTCAAAAGTGCAGACCCCCCTTGACTGATAAACGGAAGCGGTATTCCTGTTAAAGGCAAGAGTCCAATGTTCGCTCCGATGTTTTCAAACACATGGAATAAAATCATCATAATAATCCCGGTTGCCAGATAAGAATAAAATTCATTATTTGTATCAAAGCAAACGCGAATCATTTGATAGATTAAAATAAAATACAATAAGACGACAAACGCGCTTCCAATAAAACCAAAATTCTCTCCGATAACAGAAAAGATCATATCAGATTCACGCACTTGCACAGCAATCTCACTGGTGTTAAATCCTTTACCAAATAAACCACCCGAGCCAATCGCCATCATGGCAGAAGCTACTTGCATAGAATCTCCTTGTACATCATGAAACGGATCTAGCCAAGAATCTATTCGCGCAAATTGGTATTGAGAAAACAAGCCAATATCAGCTAGAAATTCTCGCCCCCCATCATTGACTACAAGGACAATCGTGCCCACACTGATCACTAAAAAGACTGCAATCACAGGTATAATAATCCGCCATGAAATACCCGACATCAAAAATATACCACCAAAAATAGCTAGAAAAACTAACATGGAACCAAAATCATCCTGTAACATAATTAAAAGCAGTACCGGAGCTACAACTGCTAGCATTTTACCGATCAATATACCGTCTGATTTTAAAGTACGTTGTTGATAGGAAGCATTATGTTTAGTAACCACCATTGCCAACATCAAAATCATAGCAATTTTCATCAATTCAGCCGGCTGTACTGTAATAGGACCTAGACTAAACCAGTTTTTAGATCCTGTGGCCCTTTGCATGTCTTCGTCATAAAATTGCACCAATAATGCCATAACAGCTAAACCCGCTGCATACGCATATTTAGTTATTGTCCAAAGCTGTCTGGGCTTGATATGCATGATAATTATTACCGCAATAACACCTACAACATACCAAAGCAACTGTTGAAATACATCATTCCATGGGTTGCTATTTGATATTGGATCATGGTAGGAGGCAACATACAAAGAAGCTAAGCCCACCAAACATAATAAAAATACTGGTAGAATTACGCCATAATCGATTTTATTGTCATTTTTAAAAAGGTTCCTTTTTTCCATCTGCTCTCTCTTTTCATAAAAATTACTTTCTTCATTATAGAGGTAAATAGTGATAAAAGAAAGCTTTGTACTTAGAGATTCAAAAAAAGTTTAGAATTTATTTAATCATGATTTCTCATTTTTATTAAAGTCAAAAGATATTTGGCACATTTTTGGCACAAAAAAAGCTAGAAACGCTATAATATTAGTGTCTCTAGCCTCAATTAAATGCCAGCAACAGGACTTGAACCTGCGACCTACGCGTTACGAATGCGTTGCTCTACCAACTGAGCTAAGCTGGCAAAATACATATGAAATTATAAGGAATTTTTTACTATTTGTAAAGCGAATTTTTTAAAATTATATTATCTGAAAATTTTCAAAAGTTATGTTACAATGGAAATAAGGAGGTTTTATATATGGCAGCATTTGGTAAATTTGATTCGTCTATTGACCCTTCAGAAGTAGGAAAAGAATTCTCAGTTAACGAACACGTAAGGTTTCAAGTACATAATCAACCGGAAACAGGCACAATTACAAAACAACTGAAAAACTCAGCTGTTGTTGCTATTGATGAAACAAGTTCCAATCAGGAGTTGATCTCCGAAAGCAACGGTGTCATTATCATTAACTACAAACAGATGGAACCAACAGATCAATAAAAAAGAAGCTGGATGATGCAATTCCAGCTTCTTTTTTTATAACTATTTCGTACCGAATAAGCGGTCTCCCGCATCACCTAAACCTGGAACAATATAGCCATCTTCATTTAAATGATCATCTAAAGCAGCCGTGTAGATATCTATGTCCGGATGCGCTTCTTGTAAGGCTTTGACCCCTTCTGGAGCAGAAACGATGCAAACAAATTTAATATTAGAAGCACCGCGTTTTTTCAAGGAATCAATTGCCATAATCGCTGATCCTCCAGTTGCAAGCATAGGGTCAACCACTAATAGCTGACGATTGTCGATATCTTCTGGCATTTTCACAAAATACTCGTGAGGTTCTAATGTTTCTTCATCCCGATACAAACCAACATGCCCCACTTTAGCCGCTGGGATAAGTTGTAAAATACCATCTACCATGCCCAAACCTGCACGCAAAATTGGAACAATGGCCACTTTTTTACCGGCTAATGTTTTTTGCGTTGATAATTCAATTGGTGTTTCAATTTCAACATTTTCAGTTGGCATATCACGAGAAATCTCGTAAGCCATCAACATTGCAAGTTCATCAACAACTTCCCGAAAAACTTTTGTACCACAATTTTTCTCCCGTATAATTGTTAATTTATGTTGAATCAACGGATGTTCCATCACTTGAAATTTTCCCATTTTTTTAAGGCTCCTTTATTTTTTTCTTTATTGTAATCTAAATGCAACATACAAGCAATGCATCAAAAGAAATTGACTTTGATATCTAACTTAATGAGTATAAATTGGATGAGCGTCAGTCAATTCATCAACGGCCTCTTTGACCTCGTTAAGTACTGCCTGATCTTTATTACTTTCTAAAACTTTTATAATTAAACGAGCTACTTCTGCTGCTTCTTTTTCTTCAAAACCACGACTAGTGATTGCAGGTGTTCCTATACGTATACCACTTGTTTTAAAAGGACTTAATTTTTCAAAAGGAATGGCATTTTTATTTACTGTAATATGCACAGAATCTAAAAGCTGCTCAGCTTCTTTTCCTGTCATACCATAGTCTGTCACATCAATTAAAAGCAAATGATTTTCTGTTGCACCAGATACTAAACGCGTTTTTTCAGCTTGGTTAAATTCGGCTTCCATTGCTTTAGCATTATTTAGTACTTGTTGACTGTATACTTTAAAATTATCATCGAGTGCTTCATTAAAGGCAACAGCTTTTCCTGCAATAACATGTTCTAAAGGGCCTCCTTGAATACCAGGAAATACATTACTATTGACTTTTTTTGCCAGTGCTTCATCGTTTGTTAAAATCATACCACCACGAGGACCTCGTAATGTTTTGTGCGTGGTAGTCGTCGTAATGTCAGCATAAGGAATCGGATTAGGATGAAGACCACTAGCAATTAAACCAGCAATATGTGCCATATCCACCATCAATTTGGCACCCACTTCATCAGCAATCTCTCTAAAAGCCGCAAAATCAATCACACGAGAATAGGCGCTGGCTCCAGCAACAATAAGCTTAGGTTGATATTTATGTGCCAAAGTACGAACATTTTCAATATCAATGATTTCAGTTGTCGGATCAACACCATAACTAACAAAATGATAAGTCTTACCGCTGAAATTTACTGGTGACCCATGTGTTAAATGACCCCCTGCAGAAAGATCCATTCCTAAAACAGTATCTCCTTCTTCAATCAATGACAAATAAGCCGCTGTATTGGCTTGCGAACCAGAGTGTGGTTGAACATTAGCAAACGCTGCGCCAAATAGTTTTTTCGCACGCTCAATCGCTAAATTTTCCACGACATCTATAAACTCACAGCCACCATAATAACGGCGGCCAGGATAGCCTTCTGCGTATTTATTCGTCAAAATACTTCCTTGAGCTTGCATTACTGTTTCTGAGACAATGTTTTCTGAGGCAATCAATTCCAAATTATCTTGCTGACGCTTAGTTTCATTTTCAATTGCAGTGCCGATCTCAAAATCAAAATCTTTTATAGCCATATCAAGAACACCCCTTTTACTTTCTTACAATATTGTATCACAGGAAATTTAAGAAGTCTTTTCACCTTCAAAATACTTTTGCGCAGCAGCTTTTTTTAAGCGATTCATATAAGCTAAGCCTAAACCTTCTTCTGGTAAAGCAGCGGCCAAAATAACATCCAAAGATAATTGTCCTTCATCTAATGCACGCAAGCCCGCATACAAGCCTTTTGTGGCTGCTAACATACTATCATCACTATAAGAAA
This sequence comes from Tetragenococcus halophilus subsp. flandriensis, assembly GCF_030161475.1. GTDB lineage: Bacteria > Bacillota > Bacilli > Lactobacillales > Enterococcaceae > Tetragenococcus > Tetragenococcus halophilus_C. Next base: position 6,918 of record NZ_BSUG01000007.1, read on the forward strand.
AAGTAGCTGCTGTGTCCGCACGAACTTCATCGCATACAGTTGGTCCAGCCAACACACCTGCACATAGCTTATTTTCTTTTACCCAATTAACAGCAGTTGGCCAATCTTGTTCTTTTACCATTAGCACTTTTGTATCTGGTGAATAATGTTTATACTTCATTCCCGGTGATTTAGGCGTCTCAGAGCTTTCTAATAAGTTTTCATCATAGCTAACCTCGATACCTAGATCTTGTTTGATTTGTTCTTTAGTAATAGCACCAGGGCGTAAGATCATTGGTTTTTGCTCAGGATCACTAACATCAATTACCGTTGATTCCACCCCGATTTTTGTTGCACCATCATCTAAAATTCCATCAATTTTGCCATGTAAGTCATGATAAACATGTTCATAAGTTGTAGGGCTAGGTTTACCCGAGGTATTGGCACTAGGTCCTACCGCGGGAACGCCTGCTTTTTTGAGTAACCTTAACGTAGCATCATTATCTGGCATGCGGAAAGAAACTGAGGATAAACCTGCAGAGACTTCTTTGGCAAATAAATCTGTTTTTGTTTGACAGATTAAAGTCAACGGGCCTGGCCAGTAAGTATCAGCTAATTTTTGCGCATAAGGATGTAACGCAACTACATAATCTTTTACCTGTTCAAAACTATTCACATGGACAATCAACGGATTATCATGAGGTCTTCCTTTAACATCAAATACGCGAGAAACTGCATCTGAGATCATTGCATTTGCGCCTAAACCATAAACAGTCTCAGTTGGAAAAGCTACTAAACCGCCCTTTTTCAAGGTTTGCGCCGCTTCATCTATCTCCTCAACTGTCCAATGTTTTGTTTCTTTTATTTCCACAGTTTATCCACATCCTTTCTTTTTATCAACACCAAGTTATCAACAATTTCATTTAAGTTATACACAATCTGTGGAAAAAGTGACATCTTATTGTGTATTTATCTGTTCATAACTTTAAAATAGCTATAATTTCTGTATTATTCGCCTTTTTTCCGAATAAATTTTCTTAAAATCACTAGTTACCCACAACCTTGTGGATAACTAATGCACAAGTAACATTCTTTCATTTCCTGATAAGTCTTTCTTCCGCTGAACTGTTTTTTGCGGAAAACTTTTTTGGAAAATTTCTTCCACCTTCTCTCCTTGATTAAAGCCTATCTCTAAAAATATTTTTCCTTGTTTAGCAAGCTTTTCTTGAGCTTGTTCAGCAATCTTTTGATAAATAGCTAAGCCCTCATTTTCAGCAAATAAAGCGATGGAAGGCTCATAACGTTGAACACTTGTATCCATCAAGGACCATTCGTCTTGGCTAATATAAGGCGGATTGGCAATCAGAATATCGATAGGGTGTTTAATAGGCTCCAAGGTATTACCGAGGTAAAATTTTACCTCTGCTTCAAGCAAATGGCTATTTATTTGCGCCACTTCCAACGCATTTTTTGAAATATCCACTGCACTTACCTGCCACACAGGTCGTTCTAATTTTAAAGTAGCCGCAATAGCTCCAGTGCCAGTACCTACATCCACTACCTGGAGTGCTTTTTCTTTTTGTTTAACAGTGTTTTGCAGGCACCATTCAACTAATTCTTCTGTTTCTGGACGCGGGATCAATGTATTAGAATTGACTTTGAAACTTCGTCCATAGAATTCTTCATAACCTAATAAATATTGCGGGGGATAGTCATTTAGCAACTGCTCTAGATCATTTTGTAATTGAACATATTCTTTTGGTGTTATCTTGTCTTTCATGTGTAACAACCAATCTGTTTTTGTCCATTTTTTACGCGCTAAAAACACATAAAGAATCGCATAACCTTCTTTTCCATGTTTTTCTAAAAAAGAAGAAGCCCAATTCAGGACTTCTTGATACGTTTGTTTACTCATTTTGCAACTCTTCCAATTTCGAAGTTTGGTCATATAAAATTAAGGCCTCAACAATTTCTTCTAAGTCCCCATTTAAAATTTTATCTAATTGTTGAACAGTCAAATTGATTCTATGATCAGTCACTCGATTTTGCGGGAAATTATACGTACGAATACGTTCGGAACGATCACCAGACCCGATCGCTGATCTCCGATTAGCATCGTACTCATTTTGAGCTTCTTGTTCATATTTATCATAAAGACGTGCACGCAAAACTTTCATTGCTTTTTCGCGGTTTTTAATTTGCGAACGTTCATCTTGCATCGCTACCACAATACCTGTTGGAATATGTGTTAAACGTACAGCAGATGCCGTTTTGTTGACATGCTGTCCACCTGCACCAGAAGCATGATAAATATCCGTACGAATATCCTTATCATCTATATCTAACTCCACTTCCTCAGCTTCTGGCATCACAACCACTGTTGCAGTCGAAGTATGCACACGACCTTGTGACTCAGTTTCTGGCACACGTTGTACACGGTGAGCGCCACTTTCATATTTTAATTTCGAATACACTTTGTCGCCAGTGATCATCATGATAACTTCCTTATAGCCACCAATACCGGTAACACTAGCATCCATCACTTCTACTTTCCAGCCTTGTGACTCTGCATAGCGTTGATACATATCGAATAAATCGCCAGCAAAAAGCGCGGCTTCATCGCCGCCAGCTGCTCCTCTAATTTCCATAATAATATTTTTATTATCATTAGGATCTTTAGGCAACAGCAGAATTTTGATTTGTTCTTGTAGGTCTGCTTCTTCTTTTTTTAACTCTGCTAATTCTTCTTTAGCTAAATCAGTCATTTCTTCGTCCAAATTTTCGCTTAACATTTCTTCATCTTCGCTAATATCTTCTTCTACTTTTTTGTAGCGTTGATAAACCTCTACTGTTTCACGTAAATCCGCTTCTTCTTTAGACAGCTTCATGAAACGATTGGTATCTGCGATCACATCTGGATCGCTCATTAATTCGCCTAGTTCCTGATAGCGATCTTCAATCTTTTGCAATTGATCGTAATACACTTAACATTCTCCTTTACTCGATTTCTGGGTGAAAATAGTGATGACGACAAACCGGATAATATGCATCATTTCCCCCAATTTGTACTTGCTCTCCTTCATATACTGGCTTTCCATCTATAAAATGTAAATTCATGATTGCCTTTTTATGGCAAAACCAGCAAATAGTCTTCATTTCTTCGATTTTATCCGCGTATAATAATAAATATTTAGAGCCTTCAAATAGTTCGTTACGAAAATCGTTTTTTAAACCAAAGGCCATAACTGGAATCTTTAATTCATCTACAATCCTCATAAATTCCAAAACATGATGTTTTTTTAAAAATTGCGATTCATCGATCAATATACAGTACGGTCTGCGTTCCAGTTGCTCAATAAGCTCGTACACATTTGTTTCTTCAAATATCGGCAGTGCTTTTTCTTCTAAGCCAATTCGGCTAGAAATTTGCCCAACACCTGCCCGTGTGTCTAAGCCGCTTGTCATCAAAATAACAGGTTTTTCTTGTTCTTCATAATTATGAGCAACCTTTAAGATCTCAATTGATTTACCACTGTTCATCGCGCCGTACTTAAAAAATAATTGTGCCATTTTCTCATCCTCCGTATACTTCCCCTTAAAAGTATACTTGAAAATAAATGATTTTTACAGCCCTAGCTTTTTGAAATTTAACTAATAAAAAGCAAGTGCATTGTGCTCCTTTGTTGCTTTCTTAACTTTAAAACTAGCTATATCTTAACTAGTAGCGTCTCTGTTTTTTAAATGCATTTTCCACCTGTTCAAAACCTACTTTAGGGTAAAAAGAACTTGCAGTAGGCGCGGATATTAATACGGTTGAAATATCTTCTCCTTGATTTTTTCTTAATGTAGCCAATAATTTAGCACCAACGCCCTGTTTTTGATAGCTTTTCAAAACAGCCAAATCTGATACAAAAGTACAGTAAGACATGTCAGAAACACCACGGAGTACACCTACTAATTTAGCATTATCCCAAGCAGTATACAAAATATTGGCATTATTTAGCATTCTTTTCATCCTTGCTTGGTCATGAACTGGACGTTTAATTCCCGAATGAACAAAAACTTCAATCAACTCTTCTGCTGTAATTTTTTTATTATCACAAATTTCTACCATCGCTAGCCCTCCCTATGTATACGATACATCTTATCTGTAGGCTGAAAATCGATCTGCTTGTAAAAACCCAAAGCTTTTTCGTCTGCTCTTAAAGAGATTGTTGTTCGATTACCTAGGTATTGTTTAACCTCAGCCACTAACATTTTCCCGATTCCTTGCTTTTGGTAAGCGGGTAAGATTAAAATATCGCTTAGGTAACAAAAATATTCAAAGTCTGTTAAACAACGCGCAAGCCCTAGCAAAGTACCATTACACCAAGCACTAAAGACTAAAGGTGTATGGTTTATCATGTCTTGCAACCTATTCTTATCGTCAATTGGCTTATCAAAGGCAGTTTCTTCATAAACAGCCGCCACTTCTTCTACTGATAAAGGTTCATTTACTTTAATTTCAACATTTTTTTCTTTCATTTTATTTAACTCCTAAGTTTTTATCATTCGTTAACTTTTTAATACTATTAATTTTCTTATTTTCAATTTACTCCTTATAAGATAATAAATCCATCATTTCATGTTTTAAATTTTCAATTATAAAACGGTGCTTGTTATTTCTCTTTTAGTTCACTTATTTTTTCCATACAGAGTATAACTAGCCATAATAAAAAGGCCATCAGTCGCATAATTGACTGATGGCCTTTTTGTCGATATTCAATTATTTAATATCGATTTTTTTCTTATCTTCATCCTTACCTGGTGCTTTTGGTAATGCCAAATTCAAGACACCATCTTTAAATGAAGCATCGATCTTATCTTCATCAATTCCCTTTAGCATAAATTGACGACGGAAAGAGCTGCTACTACGTTCTCGACGTAGGAAGTTACCTTCTTCGTCTTTATCTTCACTTACATCATTACGACTTGCTTCAATCGTCAAAATATCATCATCATAGGTAACATTCAAATCTGACTTATCAAATCCTGGCAAATCAGCTGTTACTTCATAGCTATTATCTTTTTCCTTGATATCGACTTGAAAATTATCGTTTCCCATAAAGTTAGCGAAGAAATTATCGAAAAAGTCATCTCTCATATTCATAAGATCATTGTTTCTTGACATTAAGTTTGCCATAAATAATCCTTCCTTTCTTTTTTTCTTTATTACAAAAGAAATTGGCGATTTCTTTTGTAATACGGGATTTTTCAATCTCGATTTATCTTATCGGAAGCTCTCTAACTTCCTTACAATTACAATATACAACCTTAGTCAAAAATGGTCAAATAATTAGCACTCGAAATCAAAGAGTGCTAATTATTGATTTTATTTAAACTGTTTCCCCATTTAATAAGGACATAAATTGTTCACCGTATTTATCCAATTTATTTTGCCCTACGCCTTTGATCTGTAAAAATTCAACGGGTGTTTTTGGTTTTTTCTGTGCCAATTCTTGCAATGTTTTATCCGAAAAAACGATATAAGGTGGCAAGTTTTGTTCTTGTGCTAACTCTAAACGCAAATTGCGTAGTTTTTCAAATAACTCATCGTTATCTGCTAACTGTTTTACAGCAGCTTGTTTACGGTATACTTTTTGCTTACCCAGTAAAACATCAATGCCTGTTGATGAAACGATTAACTTAGGGAACTCCCCTTTGCTTAATGTTAGATACTGCTCAGCTGTCAGATAATCGATCAAACTAACTACTTCTTTTTGTGACCATTCCTTCATTAATCCATAGGTTGTAAGCTGATCAAAATGCCAATCCTTTACTTGTTTAGTCTTTGAAGCTGTCAAAACCCTTGCAACCATAGTTTTACCAAAGCGCTCTTCCATACGTTTCACACAAGACAATATTTTTTGTGCATCTAGCGTAATATCAACTGCTTCACGTTCATCCAAGCAATTGCTACATTTACCGCATTTTTGACCATTTTCCCCAAAGTACCGTAGAATATAACATTGTAAACACATCTGCGTATGAACGTATTGGTTCATCTGCCGCAACTTTTCGTATTCATTTTGTTGATAGCTATTGCTTAAATTGGATTGTTCAATGAAAAAATGTTGAATTTGTAGATCTTGGGGTGCATACAGTAAAATCGCGTCACTTGCTAGTCCATCTCTGCCTGCACGTCCTGCTTCTTGATAATAAGATTCAATATTTCCTGGTATCTGCGCATGAATAACGAAACGCACATTACTTTTGTTGATTCCCATACCAAAAGCATTGGTTGCTACTATAACCTGTACACGCTCAAACAGAAAATCTTCCTGACTTTTTGCTCGTTGTTTTCTATCCATACCTCCATGATACATCCCCACCGAAAAGTCATTATGTCTTAGCAAATGATAAATCCTTTCAACCTCTTTTCTGGTGGTCGCATAAATAATCCCTGATTGATTTTTATTCGTTTTTAGGTAGGTAAACAAATAACTATCTTTTTGCTCTTTCACCACTTGAAAAGCAAGATTTTCTCGGGCAAAACCGGTATTGATTTGATTTTGTTCTGGTATAGATAACAAATAAGAAATATCTTGTGCAACTTCTTGGGTAGCCGTGGCTGTCAAGGCCACAACTGTCGGTAGCTGCTTTAGTGATTGAATCATTTGCGCTAACTTCAGATAACTAGGGCGAAAATCATGACCCCATTGCGAAATACAATGAGCTTCATCAACTGCCAAAAGATCAATCTGAACAGTTTCTAATAAGCGCAAAAACTCCTCTGATTCTAAACGTTCTGGCGCAATATACAACAACTTAACGCGACCATTTTTTGCATCATCGAGCCTGTTATTTATCTCTAAATAAGAAAGCGAACTATTGATAAAGGTCGCTGGTATCCCCATATCATTTAAGCTGTCTACTTGATCTTTCATTAGAGAAATTAAAGGAGAAATGACTAAGGTCAAACCGTCCAATAAAAGTGCTGGCAGTTGATAACATATAGATTTTCCGCCTCCAGTCGGCATAATCCCGAGCACATTTTCTTTGTTTAAAATTTTTTGAATAATAGCTTCTTGTCCTTTACGAAAGCTAGTAAATCCGAATTTTTCAGCTAAAATACTTTCTAAATCTGTCATTTTTTCGCCTCTTTCCTCCTTCATTATAGCGAATTTTTCTTTATGAACCAAAGTGAATTTCTCACTTCTTTTTTCTTTTTTTTTATAAAAAAAATACGCCTTCGATTAGAAAGCGTAAAAATGAAGTGTACCTACAACTACCTTTCACATTTGTTAATTAATTTAGTGAAAAAGTTTAGTTATTTATAATAGCAATTTCATCCAGCGGCCAATAACGAAAAACTACTTCGCCTTCGATCATAGAACGATTTACAAAGCCAAACGCCCGACTATCTTTAGAAATCAAACGGTTATCGCCTAAAACAAAATATTGCCCCTCAGGAACATTATAAACAAAGTCACTCGTAAAACTAGCTGCATTTTCAGCAATATCTTGAAAAGCTGGATTATAGTCATATTCCGATTGCATTTTATTATCAGCAAATTCTTGCTGATAAGACTCCAAGTAAGCTTCATCCACTTGTTCGCCATTAACTGTAAGAGTGTCATCTTTCATCTGAACTCGATCACCAGGTAAGCCAATTACCCTTTTAACAGCCAACTTATCTAAGTCATCAGGTTCTCTAGTCGTTACGACGTCAAAACGATCGATATTAGACAACTTATAAGTTATCAACTTTTGTCCATCAGCTAAAGTCGGATCCATAGAATGGCCATTCACAGAAACTGGCGTAAGCACAAATATATACAATGCCCAAAAGATCGCTAAAATTAGAAAAAAGGGGCCCCAATTTTTTATAAATTCTTTCAAAGTATAAACTCCTTATTGATTATTGATTTTGATAAAATTTCGTTTATTATTTTTATACTATAATACTGCATTAGTATACCACAGCCTAAATTAATAAGAAAAAAAACATATTTACCTTAAGAAACTTTTTTGATTTCTTTTTTATTTTATAAAAGAACTAGCTGGAATACACTGTCTTTTTTGTTATACTGTGGGTATTCTATTAGAATGGAGACTTAAAAATGTCAATGAAGCTTTTCGCGCAAAATACTTGGCAAAAAAGTAAATTCTTTTTTAAACATAGACTTTCTTCTGTTCAAGTTATTGTGTCTTATTATGTGCTGATGACATTGATCGCACTTATACTATTTTATTTGCCCATTTTCCGCCAAGCTGGTTCTCATGTGTCATTTATTGATATGTTTTTTATGGCAGTCAGCACAATCAGTATTACTGGGCTAACCACATTTCCAATTAACGAAGTGTTCAATGAACAAGGCGTTATCCTATTAGAAATTCTTTTTCAAGTGGGAGGATTGGGTATCATGATGATTTCTACCTTTTTCTTTATCCTCTCAAAAAGAAAAGTTACGTTGAAACAGCGACAATTGATCATGACAGATATGAATCAACCACGTCTTAGCGGAATCGTACGCTTAATTCGAACAACTTTTACAATTATATTAGGATTGCAGATTATTAGTGGTCTTATTTTTAGCGTATATTTAAAACTACAAGGTTATCATAACAACTGGGGTTCTGCATTTTACTATGGCTTTTACGAAGCAATTTCTTCAGTGACAAACTCTGGTTTTGACGTTACTGGTCACTCAGTTTTTCCATATGCTAATGATTTTTTCCTTTTATTTTCTATAATGTTTTTGATTTTTATCGGGGGGATTGGTTTTCCAGTCTTAATGGATGTTAAAAGTTGGTTTTCTGATAAATTTTCTAAAAAAACACAACCATCGCATTTCCGATTTTCTTTATTTACTAAGATTGCTTTGCTTTCTTCAGTAATTTTATTTGTTGGTGGTAGCATAGTGATTTTTTTCTTAGAAAAAAACCATTTATTTGAAAATATGAATTTTATCGAGCAAAGTGTTAACAGTATGTTTTATTCAACCACTACTCGTAACGCTGGTTTACAAATCCATGATTTAAATAATTTTCAAACAACATCATTGATCGTTTTTTCCTTATTGATGTTTATCGGTTGTAGTCCTAGTTCAGTAGGTGGCGGTATACGCACGACAACGATAATGATTATTGGTCTTTACCTTTATTCATTCTTAAAAGGAGAAAGACATGTTCACGTTTTTGGTCGTACCATCGATAGAGACGATATTCGTAAATCGATCGTTGTTTTTATGTTGTCACTTATGATGTGCTTTAGCTGTGTCGTTTTTTTGACTGCCATTGAAGATGTTTCTTTGATCTCTATTATTGTTGAAGTTACCTCCGCTTTTGGTACTACCGGCTTATCTTTAGGTATTACAAATGATTTGTCGACGATTGGAAAACTAGTGATTGCAGTTTTGATGTTTATCGGAAGGGTAAATATGTTGTATACACTTATGTTATTTATTCCGCAAAAACCACACGATTCAGGTTATCGTTATCCAACTGAAAAAATTATTATTGGTTAATAAATTTTTTTCACTTATTCTTAAGAACAAGAAAATTGATTTAATCTTTTTTTTAAGTTGTGGTATGATAAATTGAATTTATGTTTATATGATGGAGGTTCGACATGGGATTTCGAAGTTACATTGCTTCTTTTGTAGGAAAGAGTTCACAATGGTTTTTAAAAACTTTTACTAAAGGTGGATCGAGTTTACCAGGGAAATTAGCCTTAAAAATTAATCCAGCTATTTTAGATCACTTAGCTAATGATTATAAAGTAGTGGTTGTTACTGGTACAAATGGCAAAACATTAACAACTGCATTAACAGTTAATATTTTACAACAAGAATTTGATGATGTATTAACAAATCCGACAGGTGCCAATATGGTACAAGGAATTGTTTCTACTTTTCTTTCTGCTAGTCCTAAGAAAGAAGTAAAGAAATTTGCTGTTTTAGAAATTGACGAAGCAAGTTTAAGTAAGGTAACTGACTATATTAAGCCAGAATTATTTGTTTTTACAAATATTTTCCGCGATCAAATGGATCGCTATGGAGAGATATATACAACTTACCAGTTAATTGTCGATGGTGCAGCAAAATCGCCAGAAGCCACCATTTTAGCCAACGGTGACTCACCGATCTTTAATTCACTTGAAACAACAAATCCTAGAAAATATTATGGTTTTGACCATAAAACTGATGAGGAGCAAATGGCACATTACAATACGGATGGCGTATTATGTCCTAAGTGTCAACACATTCTACATTATAAAATGATTACCTACGCAAACCTAGGTAAATACTATTGCCCCAATTGTGGGTTTACACGCCCTCAATTAGACTATAAATTAACAGACTTACGAAATATGACAAATACCTCAGCAGAATTTACAATCGACAATAACGATTACAAATTAGAAGTCGGTGGGATGTATAATATATACAATGCCCTAGCAGCCACTGCTGTCGCAGAATATTACCATATTGCGCCAGAAAAAATCCGTAAGGGAATTGGTTTCGATGAGAAGGTTTTTGGACGTCAAGAAGTTGTGGATATTGATGGTAAAAAATGTACCTTGGTTTTAGTTAAAAACCCAGTTGGTCTAAATCAAGTAATTGACATGATTGGTTTATCGCCTTACAATTTTTCTCTTGTTTCTTTACTAAATGCTAATTACGCTGATGGTACAGATATTAGTTGGATTTGGGATGGAAATTACGAAGCCTTTAGCAATACAGATATACCTCAAGTAATTTCCGGTGGAGAACGTCATGAAGATATGACCAAGCGTTTAAAAGTTGCAGGCATTCCCGAAGATAAAATTACGGAAACGCAGAATTTAGATGAGGTCGTTGAACAGATCAAACAATTACCTAGCGAACAAGTTTATATTTTATCCACCTATACCGCTGTTTTACAATTACGTAAAAAACTAGCAGATATGGGTTATATAAAAGGAGGAATGGATCGTGGCTGATTATCAATTAAAGATGGCACATCTGTACGGCAACTTATTAAATACCTATGGCGATAACGGGAATATTTTGATGCTTGGCTACACAGCCCAAAATTCAGGTGTTAGTTTAGATACCGAAATCGTCAGTATCCATGAAGCTTTTGATCCTAAGCGCTACGATCTAGTATTTTTTGGTGGCGGACAAGATTTTGAACAGTATATCGTTTCAAAAGATATTCAAGCAAAAAAAGAAAGTTTGACTGAATATATCGAAAACGATGGTGTGATGTTGGCAATTTGTGGAGGTTATCAACTCTTAGGTCATTATTACACTGGCGCTCACGGAGAAAAGATTCAAGGAATTTCTGCATTAGACCACTATACCTTAAGTCAAGATAATAATCGCTTTATCGGAGATATCAAAATTTATAATGATGAATTCGATGAAAGTTATGTTGGCTTTGAGAACCATAATGGCTATACAGTCTTAGGGAAAAATGAAAAGCCGCTAGGCAGAATTATTGAAGGTTATGGAAATAACGGAAAAGATCAAACAGAAGGCGCTCATTACCGCAATGTTTTTTGCTCTTATTTCCATGGTCCAATTCTGGCAAGAAACGAAATATTAGCCAAACGGTTAATCGACACTGCTTTAGTAAATAAATATGGTGAACAAGCTAGCCAAGCTATTTCTTAATTAAAAAGTCTTTTTTTATTATATAAGAACCTTTATACTGTTAATAGGTAGTATAAAGGTTCTTATATTTTAATACCCGAGAGGAGTTTTAATTATGTTTTCTTTTTTAAAAAAGAAAAAAACCGCTTTATTTAGCCCTGCCGATGGACAGTTAGTGCCCTTAACAAAGGTTGAAGATCCGGTTTTTTCGCAAGGAATGATGGGGCCTGGCATTGCGGTTTTACCTTCTTCAGATGATATCTATTCTCCCGTGGAAGGAACGGTGTCCAATGTTTTTCCAACAAAACATGCTATTGGGCTAAAAACAAAAGATGGCAAAGAAGTGCTGCTTCATTTTGGTATCGATACCGTAGAATTAAAGGGTGAAGGTTTCGAAGTATTTGTAGATGTTGATGATAAAGTACAAAGCGACACACTTCTGGCTCGAATGGATCGCGCCTACTTAAAAGAACAAGAAAAAATTGATACTTTGATGGTCCTATTTCCAGAAGAAAAAGAATTTCCAAGTGTAAAAGAAAAAGCAGTGAACGCCAAAGATGAATTGTTTGAATTAGATTAATAAAGAAGGTATGTAGGCTTTGTAGGCTTGCATATCTTTTTTTATCATAAATTTTATTGACTGTTGAAATCGTTTTCAATTACAATGGATATATGAACCAATGAACGGAGGGCTCCATATGGAAAAAACAAATTCAACTTTAGATATTCATCCCTGGAAAATTACTAGCACTAAACTTGACCAACAAAATCGACGGCTTCATGAGTCTATCACCAGTATCGGTAATGGCTATATGGGGATGCGTGGGAACTTTGAAGAACATTACAGCGCAGACCATCACCGCGGGACTTATCTGGCTGGCGTCTGGTATCCAGATAAAACACGTGTGGGTTGGTGGAAAAATGGTTACCCTGACTACTATGGAAAAGTCATTAACGCGGTAAACTTTATTGCACTAGATCTCTATGTTAATGGCACACAAATTGATTTGGCTAGCTGTGATTATGAAGATTTTTATATCGAGCTAAATATGTATGACGGCATTCTTTATCGTCAGTTTACTGTTAACATCGGTAATACCAAGGTGAAATTTTCTTTTGAACGTTTTGCAAGTATCGTTAAAAAAGAACTAGCATGTATCACTATGAAAGCTGAAGTCTTAGAAGGACAAGCAAAAATTTATGTCATTTCAAAGTTAGATAATAATGTACAAAATGAAGATAGTAATTATGAGGAGATGTTTTGGCAAGAACGAGATAAAAAGATTACAGATACAGCCAGTTTTTTAACCGTACAAACCATTGAAAATCCTTTTGATGTTGAACAATTTGTTGTTACTTCAAGCATGAAACATAATTTAACACCGGTAAAAACAAGAAAAGAACCATTGGCGATTAGTAATGAATTTGAGTTTTCTCTAGCTACTGGTGAAACTGCCCACTTAGAAAAAGAAGTTGTTGTAGTAACAAGTCGTGATGTAGCAGAAGAAAAGCAAATCAGTCATGCCCAAACGCTATTACAATCTTTTGGTGCCGACTTTTCTGCCTTAAAAGCCGAACACAGCAAAGCCTGGCATAAACGCTGGGCACTCTCTGATGTCCTTATTGAAGGCGATAAGGCAGCTCAACAAGGGATTCGCTTTAATTTATTCCAGCTTTTTTCTACTTATTATGGTGAAGATGAACGTTTAAATATTGGTCCTAAGGGCTTTACTGGGGAAAAATATGGCGGAGCAACTTATTGGGATACAGAAGCTTTTGCCGTTCCTTTATATTTGGCGCTAGCTCAACCAGAAGTAACAAAGAATCTTCTAAAATACCGGCATAAACAATTACCACAAGCTTATTATAACGCTGAGAAGCTTGGGTTAAAGGGTGCTCTTTATCCCATGGTAACCTTTAACGGTATTGAATGTCATAATGAATGGGAAATCACTTTTGAAGAAATTCACCGCAATGGTTCAATTGCTTATGCGATATATAATTATACCAACTATACAGGGAATACTTCTTATTTAAAAAACGAAGGATTGGAAGTTCTTGTTGCTATTTCGCGCTTTTGGGCCGATCGAGTACATTTTTCTAAAAGAAATAATGCTTATATGATCCATGGCGTGACTGGACCTAATGAGTACGAAAACAATATAAACAATAACTGGTTTACCAATAAAATTGCTAGCTGGGTACTACGATATACCCTAAATAGTTATCAAAAATTTAAAAATGAAACATCGGTACAATTATCAGAAGAAGAGCAAGAAAAATGGCAAAATATCATTGATTATATGTATTTTCCTACAGAGGAGAAGCTAGGAATTTTTGTACAGCACGATACTTTTTTAGATAAAGAGCTAATGACAAAAGATTCTTTATCAGCTGATGAATTACCGCTAAGCCAACACTGGTCTTGGGACCGTATTTTACGTTCCTGTTTTATCAAACAAGCGGACGTCTTACAGGGTTTATATTATTTTGGTGACCAATATAGTCTAGAAGAAAAAACACGTAACTTTAATTTTTACGAACCAATGACTGTCCACGAGTCTTCCCTATCTGCTTGTGTACACGCTATTTTAGCAGCGGAAATCGGCAAGGCCGACAAAGCCTTAGAAATGTATGAACGAACCGCACGACTAGATCTGGATAATTACAATAACGACACTGAAGACGGACTTCATATTACTTCTATGACTGGTAGTTGGCTTGCTATAGTACATGGTTTTGCTCAAATGAAAACTTTCAATGAAACACTAAACTTTGCGCCCATGTTGCCAAAAACTTGGCAATCTTATGCTTTTCATATTAATTATCGTGGACGCTTACTATTTATCCAAATTTCTTCTGATACAGTTGAACTTCAATTAAAAGAAGGCGCCCCATTAACAGTTAATGTTTATCAAAATGCATATACCTTAACAGATAGTCTAACGATTAAAACCCAAGCAATTTAATTCTAATATAGTACGACGCTGTTATTTTATCCTTTAAGAACAAAAAATTACCTCGGTGAAAATGTGTATTTGTTAATTCACCGAGGTAATTTTTATTTTAAGCATTTTTTCCTGGTTCAGAGGCAATTAGTGTAGCTTCCCCTTGAAGTTCCCAACCTTCAACGACATTAGGCAAAATAAAACTTGAGCCCATTGTTAGTTCATAGGTTTTATCTTCTACAATTAATTTCCCATAACCATCTGTAACGGTGGCCAATGTATACGGCGCCTGTTTGTTTAATTTTAAAAAGCCACGGACTTGCCATTCATATACATTAAAAAATTCCGTTTGTAAATAAGTAATGACAGAGGAGCTTCCTTGTTTATTTTCTGAGATATTCAAGGTGTTTTCTCGCGCTGGAACAGTTGTTACATCTACCGATTGCTCGATATGTAATTTTCTAGGATTTCCTTGATCATCCTTACGATCATAATCATAGACACGATAAGTAGTATCGGAACTTTGTTGAGTTTCTAAAATCATGATCCCTTTTCCAATACCATGGATAGTGCCACTAGGTACATAAAAAAAGTCACCCTTTTTTACAGTAACCTTATGCAACAAATCATCCCAACGTCCTTCTTCGATCATTTGCGCCAATTCTTCGCGGGTTCTGGCTGTATGGCCATAAATAATCTGCGCACCCGGTTTAGCGTCTATAATATACCAACATTCAGTTTTTCCAAACTCACCTTCATGTTTTAAAGCATAATTATCATCTGGATGCACTTGTACCGATAGATCATCTGCTGCATCTAAAATCTTTACTAAAAGAGGAAAAACATTACCTTCTTGGTTCCCAAACAATTCTTGATGATCACGCCAAAGTTGATCAAGTTTTTGCCCTTTAAAAAGCCCATTTTGCACGGTACTAACACCATGGGGATGAGCGCTTATTGCCCAATCTTCGCCAATTTTTTTACTTGGAAGTTCAAAACCAAACTCTGAGTGTAAGGAATTCCCTCCCCAAATTTTTTCTTGAAATACTGGTTCCATAAACAACGGTTCCATAAATACACCTCATTTAAATTATTTTTTTTATTTTATTATACCATCTTAGTTAAAGATTTTTCATTTAAGTAAGTGCTGATTAAGTCATCACGATATTTTACATAAGTTGTTTTACAATCTCTAGGATGAATACGATTGGATAAGAAAATGAACCCTTGCTTTTTTAACGGATCAACGGCTAAAAAAGTACCGGTATAACCAGTATGAAATAACATGTTATTTTGTAGATCCCAACCTAAGCTTCTACCGCCATTTTTTAAGGACGTATGATCCTTTAACAAGACTTTAATTGTCTGTTCGCTTAAAAAATCCGTATTGTCCAAATAAATTTGTAAAAAACGGTCAAGATCATCTATTGTAGTAAACAATCCAGCGTTTCCCGCATGTTCTTGTAAAACACGGGCTTTGGGATCATGAACTTCTCCTTTTAAAATTTTTCCAGACTTTAATTGCTCTGTAGGCACAATTTCAGGTTTTTGAATAGGAGAAAAATAACTATTCGACATTTTTAACGGACTTAATACTTCTTTTTGAAAGATCGTGCTAACATTTTCTTGATAAATCTCCTCCAAAATAAAGCCTAATAAAATCATGCCGCTGTCAGTATATTTTACTTTTTCTCCTATCTTATCTCCTGCTCGTATAGAAAGGTAAGCTTGTTTTAATTCACTTTTTGTTAACTGATCCCGCTGATTAATCCAACTAGTAACATCAGCAGTATGAGTCAATAAATGACGTAAGTTTAGCCTTTTATCTGGAAATTGTGGTAAATATTTTTGTACTGAATCTTCTAAAAAAATTTTCCCAGCTTCTAATAAACGAAGTATGACAGTAGTGGTACAAACGACCTTTGTTAAAGAAGCAACATCAAATAGATGTTCTTGGGTCATTTTTTCTTTTTGAGGTATAATTGCTGCATTTCCTAGTACCTTCGTTTCTTTCTTTTTTCCCTCAATAAAACGGTAAACAACACCTGGGAAAATATTTTCCTGCCAACCTTCATTTATTTTTTCCTGCGTTTTCGGATACATTGTTTCCCCCCTTTTATACCTTCCTAATAAAAAACACGCGCAAAATACGCGTGTTACTTGTCATTTTTAAGAACAAACCACCATTCGATTCCAGCTGGATCATAAACAGTAAGAATCGTTTGTTTCTTATCGATGTAAAAATCTCGTCCTATTTTAGCTAAATGTTTTTGAATCCCTTCTAATACATCGCTAGTAACAACAAAACGGACAATTTCAAGCCCTAAAACTTCAGCACTTTCGGCATCCACTAGCTGATTATCGGTTTTTTCTAAAACAATTTCAAGATCAGAATTTTTAGCTGAACGTGTTGCAGAGTTATTATTACCTAGGTAAAAACCTAGATTGTTTTGTAAAAAGTCTATTTCCTTTTCTGGTGTGGTGACATTTATCTGTATTTGTTGCAATAAGGTGTCTTGGGACAATTTAGTAGCTTTTTTTGTAGCTAAAGCCAAAAGTTGCTTATCATTTTCTAGTTGTTTCTCATTCATATCTGCAATAATTTCTAAACGATTGCCTTCTGGATCATCCACTAATATACGCGCCTTATCATCATATGATGTTTGCACAACAGGATATGACGCTTGCTTTAGTCGATAGTATATATCGCTTAATTCTTCTACATTAGAAACTGCTATCGTATATTGTTTTAGTTTTTTCACTTCTCCAAAATGTTCTGCCGCCCGCGGGCTTTCTTCCAACCATAAATATTGCCTATCGTTTTCTTTTACTCCCATAATTGCTAGAGTATTCTCTTCTCTTTTTAAAGCAAAACCAATCGTATCTTTATAAAATGCAATCATTTTATCTCTATCTTTTACTCGTATGGCTATTGTCGCTTGTTTTGCAGCATCTGCTAAAGTAAGAACTGACATCTTTTTTATTTCCCCCTTGTTTCTTCTCAAACCATTGTACTGATAAATCCGTTTTCTTTCAACTAATAACATATAAATTGCGTCTTTTTCTGCATTAACAGTAAAAATGGTGAATTTATGTTATCCCTTAAAAAAATATGGTAAAGTATAAATAAGAGAAAAAAGGAGGCCTTATCATATGGATGAATGTATTTTTTGTAAAATTAAAGATCAAGAAATCCCTAGTTATAAAGTATATGAGGATGATAAAGTTTATGCATTTTTAGATATGTCACAAGTTACTAAAGGGCATACTTTAGTTATCCCTAAAGAGCACGTTAGTGATATTTTCGAATATGATGAGCAGTTGTCAGCCGATTTGTTTACACGGATTCCTAAAATTGCCCGGGCGTTACAGTCAGCCTTTCCAGAAATGCAAGGAATTAATATTCTCAACAATAATAGAGAAATTGCTTATCAATCGGTTTTTCATTCGCATGTACATTTAATTCCTCGTTATGGAAAAGATGATGATTTTTCGATACATTTCGGTGATCATTCTGAACAATGCAGTAAAGAAGAAATGACGCAAATCGCTCAAACAATCAAAGCGCAGGTGAGCTAATATGTTAAAGAATTTTGTAAAAGGTCTATTTTTCGGTGCTTGTGCCGGTAGTGTCAGTGGGCTACTGTGGGCTCCTCGAAGCGGTAAACAGACACAACAATTATTGAAAGATTATGTAGATGAAGTAAGTGATTCGTTGGATGATGCCACTGATTCAGCAAAAGAATTACAACAAAGTGTCAAAAATTTTGGCACAGAAATGAGCCACACACAAAAAACTATTCAAGAAACTATTCCGTCGGTGATGGACTCTTTACAAAAAGATATCGAAGCTTTTCAATTTCAAGCAGAACCACGGATTGAACGAGCAAATGAGCAAGCAGAAAAATTACAGACACATATTGCTGATTTTTCTGCAGATATTTCCGATAACTCTACAGAAGATAAAAAGTAAAAGTTGTTTGTGTCGATTGTTTGAATTTTATTGGAAAGTTTTAGACAAAGCTTTCCAATCGAAAAAGAACTATGATATAGTAAATCCTGTTAATATTTAATTTATAGATAACAGGAGTGCATACAAACATGAAAAAGAAAAAAATGATTTTATCATTGGCTTGTTTATTGGGTGTATTTGGCTTAGCAGCTTGTTCTGATGAGTCCGACACTGATGATGAGATTGCGACAATGAAAGGTGATAAAATCACTGTAGGCGATTTTTACGATAAAGCAAAGACGGATCAAAATAGCCAACAAATTGTATTAGACATGATAATTTCTCAAGTATTTATGGAAAAATACGGTGATGAAGTCTCTGATGATGAGGTAGATCAACAAATTAAAGATACTTTTGGAGATGAAGATACCTTAAATCAACAATTAGAAGCTTCACAAATGAGTCGTGGGGAATTAGAAGAAACCTATAAGCAAAGTCTAGCTTTACAAGAAGGGTTAAAAGATCATGTCGATTTGACTGATGAAGACCTAAAAGAAGCTTGGGACTCTTATCATCCACAAGTTGAAACGCAACTAATCGCTGTTAACTCTGAAGATGAAGCAAACGACGTCAAGGAACAAGTAGACGAAGATGACGCTGATTTTGGCGAAATTGCTCAAGAAAATTCTATTGCTCCATCTAAAGATGACGAGGGTAAAGTAAATTTTGATTCCACAACACCAGCCGAAGAAGTCCCTGACGAAGTAAAAGAAGAAGCTTGGGATCTGGACGACGGAGAAATTACCGATCCAATTGCTGTAGAATCAGAATATGGAAGTGGCTACTATATCCTAAAAATGAACAAGAACCAAGATAAAGGCGACGATATGAATGAATATGAAGATGAAATTCAAGAAGTTGCTACAGACAATAAGATAAATGACCAAGAATTTACGACACAAGTTATCGGAGAAGAACTACAAGATGCTAATGTAAAAGTACAAGATGAAGCTTTCAGCGACATTTTAACGCAATTTACTGATGCAGCTGAAGGTGGGCAACAAGAATCTAACAGTACTGCGAATTCTGCTACGGAAGAATCAACTGAAGCAACTGAAACTGAAGATTCCAGTAACGAATAACTTAAAACTGTAAAATAAGGACCTAGGTAAAGTAACTCTATTGAGTTTATACCTGGGCCCTTTTTATTAGTAGCTTATTCAAAATTTCTAGGTACATAAAAGCTTCGATTATCCATCCCGAAAATACGCTCTGTATAATCCCCTGCTTCTGTTTTAGAAATTGCATTTGTCAACATCTGCATCGATGCATCAATATTGTCAATTTGATGCAAGATTTCAGCTTCCATTATTCGAGGACGTACTGGAGAACCATAGTCTAATTGACCATGATGAGCTAACACCATATGACGTAATACAACAACATCTTCTGCACTTTCATCAATTTTTAACGCTAAACAAGCCTTAGTGATTTCTTCGTTTACTAAAACTAGATGACCAACAAGATTTCCCACTACTGTATATTCTGTGGACATAGCACCACTTAATTCAATCACTTTACCTAAATCATGTAAAATAATTCCAGCAAAAAGCAAAGCTCCATCTAATTGCGGATATTCTTTTACCAAACTTTTACCTAGGTGCAACATCGTTGTCGTATGATAAGCTAGACCTCCAACAAAAGCATGATGATTTTTCTTTGCTGCAGGGTATTCGAAAAACTCTTTCTTGTATTTATTTAACAGAAAACGAACAATACGGTTCCAATGAGGATTTGTGATTTCAAAGAGTACTTGATTGATCTCTTCTTCCATAGCCTCTTTTTTTACGGGCGCACGTTCCATAAATAAGTTTGGATCATTAGGCTCTTCAGGGTTTGTTAAACGCAATTTATAAATTCTCACCTGAGGATTGCCCTGGTAAACTTCTCTTTTTCCAGTCAAATGAACAACCCGTCCAACTTCAAATCGTTGAATTTCTTCACTAGAGGCATCCCAGAATTTTCCATCGATTGAACCTGAAGTATCCTGGAAGGTAAAAGCAATAAAGGTTTTGCCATTTTTAGCAGTACGTACGTCTGCATTTTTAATTAATACAAATCCTTGAAAATCTTCGTCTACAACCAAATCTCGTATTTTTTTCATTGCAATTGCCGAATACTTGTTTTACAAGTATCGCTTTTTCACATCCTTTACTTAAAATTTAATCACAGCTTGTCTTAGCTCTTGGTAATAGCTTACCATTTCTTTATCAGAGGACAAGCAAATTACCTGATAGTTATCACCGAATTCACTGAGCAATTTAGCTAAATTTCCTTTTCTTATACTATCATAATGCAACCAGCCATCATCAATAATAACCGGAGAAATACTACGTTCTTTTTGCATAAAGAGATAAGCAAAACGAATTGACATAATCAACTGATCTTTGGTGCCTGTCGATAATTCATAAATCGCAAATGTTTCTTCATCTGAAACAACGTTTATGGTTCCTTCTACCAAAGTTACTTTTTTGTAATTTCCATTTGTCAACAAAGAAAAATAATATGAAGCTTGCCTCAACAATTGTGGTAATTGTTGTTCCGATAGCTCAGTCGCCAAGTCACTCAAAAAAGCAACTAATAAACGATTAGTACTCCACTTTAAAGCTGTTTCGTGTATCTCAGATAGCATACGACTTTCTTCTTGGTAAAGCATATCCAAAGTACCATTCTTTTGTAAATATTCAACTTGCAATTGTAAACGCTGCTTTTCTTCCAGTAAATGGTTCATTGCTTCTTGATTTTCTTCTTGCTTGGTTTGGTTTTTTGTTAAGTATTGTGTTAGTTGATCATAGCTTATATCTTCAGGAAAAATGGGGCGCAAAATAGCAGCCAATTCTTCTCTTCTATTCAATTTTTTTTGCATGCTTTCCCATTGCTTTATCCATAGTGGAATTTCTGTCGGTTGCTCTAAACCGACTGTCTCCAATAAGCTAGCATTGCTGGTAAATAATTCATCTCGCTCTTCTTTTGTTTGCTTTAATTGCTGTGCAAGTAAGGTGCTCGGCTGTTGTAAGCGCGTCATTTTAGTTTCTTGCATCTGAGCGGCAAATTTTTTCACGATATCTTGTTTTTCTTGTAGATTTTTGTCAGCTAAAGGTAACCATTCTGTTAAAAACTGGAATCGCGCTTCTAAATCATTTCTTTGCTCTTTGAGTGACGCTAACTGATCTTGTAAAGAAGATTCATTTAGTACTGCCCTTTCATATTCTTCTTGGTCTTTTTGATAACTTTGTACTAACGACCGCCAAGTCTGTTCAACATTTTTATGACCCAAAGTTGTTTGTAATATCGTGTCAATTTTTTGTGCTTCTTGTTGTGAGTTCTTTAAATCTTCTTTTTCATTTAAAATTTCCTCTGAATAAGCGTCGGATTGCAATAACTTTTCTTGCCAAGTTGGTTTAACGTCAGTAGAAGGCTTCTTCTTCTGATGATTTTTCAACAAACTTGCAGCCACACATATAAAACCAACAATAAAAGCAAGCAAATTAAAGGGAAATGATAAAAATAAACCTACGACAGCAATTATTCCTCCAAAAGTTAAAATTAAGGGAGAATAATTTTTTTTATTTTTCGTAGTACTTAATAATTCAGGATATTTCTCTTCTAACTGATCAATTTCTTTTTCAACAGATTGTTTTCTCTCTTTTAACCATTGAATCTGTGTTTCTTTTTGCTGTATCTGTTCTTGTAATTGTTCTAGTTTATCAAGTGAAGAATCTATCGATGACGACAAAGTCTGTGGTGGCTGTTGTTTGGTCCAGCCCCATTTTTGCTTTAATTTAAAAAATACTTGATCAACGTTTTCTTTTTCCTGGAAAAGTTCCTTTTGCCTATCGAGCAAGCGCATAATAGGAACATCTAACTGTAGTAAATCTTGCACCTCTTTTTCATGGTCTAAATAAAAAAAGTAACGATCTGTTTCTTGACCTTGTTCAAGCTGAGCTAATTCATCTTCTTTTTTTTGAATTTTTTCAGTAAGATTTTGATACTCATGATAGAAACCTTGTAATTCTTTTTGCTCTTTTTCTGAAACACGACTTTCTTTGACTTTTTCTAAGTCTTTCCATTCTTCATATAATGACCAGTGTGATTTTTTTTGGTTTAAATCTTTTTCTTCTACTTTTAGCTCTTTTTGCTTATCAGATAAACTTTGTAGTTCTTGATCAAACTGTGAAATTTTTTGATAGGCTTTTTGTACATTTTCCTCTTCAGCTTCTTGTTGCTGAATGGTTTCTTTTAAGTCTTGCCAATCTTTTAATTGTTGGTTTAAAGTCAATTTTTTTGCGCGCGGCTTAAATAATTGTTGATTTTCTTTTTGATACTCCTGTATTTTTCCCATCAATTGTTGGCTTCCAGTAATACCTAAGGAAATCAACGATGTTTGTAATTCTTTTTCTTGCAGGCGATCAATTTGTGAGAGCTGTTCTTGTTGAAAGGTAAAAACATCTTGAAAAACATCTTTATTTAATGGAGACAAAACCTGAGTTAAAATTTTTTCGTCTTTTTCTTCTCCGTCGATAAAAAGTTTGGCTTTTCCTCGGTTAACTTTACGGTAACGTTCAATTAAAATATCGCCGTAAGGTTCAATACTCACCCAGAGACGTCCACCATAAGCTGTGCCATCACGTGGTGTATAATCTTTTTTCTTACTACCTTTTTTGGGAAAACCAAACAGCATGGCTAAAATAAATTGATAGAGCGTTGATTTACCTACTTCATTATTACCATAAAAAAGCTGGTTAGCAGGCAAAAATTCAAATATCTGATTACGATAGTGGCCGAATCCTGTAATTTCAGCTTTCCTTAATTCCATCTAGCTTCCTCCAACTAAATTCACTTTCTAGTTTTTCTTGTAACTGTTCAAAAGTTTCTTCTTGTAATTGATCCATTGGTATTGCTTGAGTAGCTAAAGGATAAGATATAAGTTCGTTGATCGTTTCCTTAAACTTATCGGACTGTTGATATGTAGTTAACAATTGCTCCAACAATTCTTTATCCGCTGGCACTCCAATTTTTTCAGCTACTATTTCCTCGGCTATATTTACTTGATAAACAAGTTGTTCAAACTGATATTTATCTAAATAATCATTTACATACTCAAGTAGCTCCAGCGTTTCTTTTTCTTGTAGCCAGTTTTTCGGTAAGAGGTCCGTATCCTTTAGACGTAACTTCACTAATTTTCTTTCCGATACTTGAAAGGCTTCGATTATTTTATCTAATACAGCTTTTTGCCGGCTAATTCCTGATAGTGAAATTTCTTTTTGTTCCCATTTCACTGCAGAAACGTCTTTGATTTGCCAAGTGACATGTCCTTGATCTATTATGACATAATTAACACCCGTCGACTCCTCTTTTTGAGTATGACCTTGGGGCGTACCTGCATATACAATCGCAGCTTCTTCGGAAAGAACCGTTGGAACATGAATATGCCCCAGCGCCCAATAATCGTAATTTTTACTTTTCATTTCTTGTAATTGAAAAGGTGCAAAATACTTACTTGACATATCCCCATGGTACATACCTATATGATAATCTGCTTGCTTTATGGGAAATTCCCTAACCTTTTTCTGACTGATTTGTGGTCCTAAATAGCTAAAACTACTGATAAAATACCGTTCACCTGTATCCGTCTGTCCGCTAATTGTTTGAACTTTTTCTTCTTTAAACAAATGGACATTCGAAGGGAAGTCAAACCAATAACGTTCTTTTTCGTAATAGTCATGATTGCCAAAAATCATATAAACTGGAATATTTTCCTTATTTAACTGTTCCATTTGTTGAAAAAATTGTTGCTGAGTTTTTAAGGTAGGTCGATTTTGATGAAAAGTATCACCCGCAAAAAGCAAAAAATCAACTTTTTCCTCAATAGCAAGCTTTACAATATTAGCAAGCACTTGTCCGTTTTCCCTAGGTAATTCCTTGGTTTTACTTGCAACTGAATGAAGCCCCTCAAAAGGACGATCAAAATGTAAATCCGCACAATGAATAAAACGCAACATACTGGCGACCTCCTTTTTGCCTTTTATTTTAGCATTTTTTTATTTAGAAGTCAGTAAAAGCGAACAAATTTTCGCTTTTTTGCCCGTTAAAAATTCTACTTATTTCTAAGAAAGCCTAAGATTTACTTCTATTTAATTGCTTAATATATTTTATCTTATATACCATTAAAAAGTTCTCAGAAAGTTTCTCAATATTTTAAATAGTTGGCTCAGTTAAAATATAGAAATTAACCGTCGTTTTTTTATAAAAAGTATGCTAAAATCTACCTAGGCAACCCTTAGGTTATACCTAAGGAATTAGTGTAACAATGGAGGACTTACAATATGGCAGAGGAAACAGAAAAAACTTTAACGCAATTAGCCAATGAGCTAAATGTATCTCGTGATAAAATAATTTACCGCTACAAAAAACTTCCAGAAGAAGATTACTTTAAAGAAAATAATACAATCTATTTGCGTCATTCAGGCATTCAAAAAATTGTTGATGACTTAGGAGATGACATCAAAGAAAATAAAGAGGATGAAGAAGAAGAGGAATACCAAGTGAACCCTTCTTTTGATTACCTTGTTGAACAGTTAAGTAAAAAAGATGAACAAATTGATCAATTGCAAAAACTAGTTGATCAACAGCAACAACTAAATGCTGAAGATAAAAATTTAATCAAAGAATTACACCAATATTTATCACTTGAAGCACCCAAAGAAGAAGATACTAAAGATAAAGAAAATCACGATGAACAGTTACAACAAAAAGATGAACAATTAGCACAATTGCAAAAGCAGTTACAACAAAGTGAAGCAATCCAACAAGAAAAAGAAGCACTGGAAACAGAACTGTCTTCTTTGAAACAACAAAAAAATAAAAAATGGTATCAATTTTGGAAATAAAATACACTGTAAGCTAATTAAATGCAGAAAAATATCCGACCTATATTTAAAAAGACTTTCAATTAGTCGTAAATTTATGACTAATTTCTGACAAAATGCTGGAACGTCTTTCTGTCTATAGTTCGGATATTTTTATATATTTTATCGAGGTAAAAGATATGTTTTCACAAAACAATTAGGCCCTAATTCTTTATTGGCCGGCTGTACAACAATACAGTCATAAGACCCCGTCGTTAAATGTTTTTTCTTAGCTGGTAAAATGACTTTTCCATTATTTAATTTTGCTCGAGTATAACGTGTCAACTTGCTCTTTTCTCGGTAACCACTTGCAATTTCTGCATCATATTCTTTTAATAAAAATTGTTCATTTTGAAAAAAATAAGCAAGTAACGGCCAATAAAAAAGATGGAAATTTATAAGACTCGCAAAGGGATTACCCGAAAGGGATAAAATAATTGTATCTTGCCATCTAGAAGCCATTACTGGTGTTCCCGGTTTCATTTTAATAAAATGAAAAATTTCCTCTGCTCCTAACTCTTTAATCCCTTGAGGAAGAAAATCTTTATCCCCTATTGACACGCCACCTGTAGTTAAAACAACATCAAACTTTCCTGCATATTGTTTTAAAATTTGAGAAAAACGTACAGGATCATCTGGACACTTTTCTTGAAATATAATTGTACCATTGTATCGTTCAATGTAAGAAGCTAAAGTATAAACAGTACTATTATAAACTTTGCCAACTGTCAACTCTTCACCAGGAGAAAGTAATTCACTACCTGTAGCGATCAACCCAACGCGTATCCTTTTGAACACGTTTAGCTTTGTAAGTCCTACAGCTGCTAATGTACCGATAATTTCACTATCTATTATTGTACCAGCCTGTATTATAAGCTCTCCTGTAACTAAATCCTCGCCCTTTTTTATATAATTTTCACCAGGTACTACCGAGGTAAATACTGCTATTTGTTTGTCGTCATCATTTGCCGTATTTTCTTGTTTAACCACAGCATTATAACCCTGCGGTATCTTTGCTCCAGTTGTAATACGAACACAAGTATTTCTTGTGGCATTTATACTAGATGGATCATCTCCTGCATACACACTAGCAATCACCGATAGTGTTATCGGTTTTTCTTGCTTTGCTGCCATTGTATCTTCTGCAAATAATGCATAACCGTCCATTGCTGATTTTGAAAAATTGGGTACATCGATAGGAGAAGGGATATCAAAAGCTGCAATACGCCCATAGCTTTTACTTAAGGCAATAAGCTCAGTAAGTTTTTGTTTATGAAAATTTTCTTTCAAACGCCCTACTGCTTCTGTAAGTTCTAACACAAAAATCCCTTCTTTTCTCGCTTTATTGACTTTCACTTGCTTTATTTCCCAACGATTCAATTGATACAGCACAAACTTTATACTCTGGGATAATTGCAATATCATCATAAACTGCGTTCGTAATTTCATTAACATTTCCATCTTGAAAGTGGAAAGTCATAAATACTGAATCTTCTCGAACACGATCTCCCACTTTAGCAAAAGTTTCAATAGAACCTCTTCTTGAAGAAACTTTTACTTTATCGCCATGGTTGATGCCTAATTGTGTTGCACTGTCAGAATTGATCTCAATATAAGATTTATTCGAGATTTCATTAATCCCTGGTGTCCTGCCAGTCATAGAGCGTGTATTGTAATGATAGAGCATGCGCCCAGTAGACATCAGATACGGATATTTATTGTCTGGTAATTCTTGGGCTGGTTGATAGGAAATTGCTTTAAATAAACCTTTCCCACGCGCAAATTCTCCTACGTGCATAATCGGTGTGCCCGGATCGTCCAAGCTCTTACAAGGCCATTGCAATCCGTTTTCTTGCTTCAATCTTTCATAGTTAACTCCAGCAAAGTTAGGAACTAAATAAGCAATTTCATCCATTATTTCACTAGGATGTTCATAATGCATCGGATAACCCATCCTAGTTGCAACATCACAAAAGACCCTATAATCTTCACGAGCTTCCCCTGGTGCATCTACTGCTTTACGAATACGTTGGATACGACGTTCTGTGTTCGTAAAAGTCCCATCTTTTTCAGCAAAAGCTGCTCCTGGTAAAACAACGTCAGCGTATTTAGCTGTTTCAGTCATAAACAATTCTTGTACAACTAAAAAGTCCAATTTCTTTAATGCTTCTCGTACATGGGAAACATCTGGGTCTGTGACGACTGGATCTTCACCAAATATATAGAGTCCTTTAATATCTCCTTTTGTGGCTGCTGGTAATACCTGAGTAGAAGTCATGCCAGTATTTGAACTAAGTGAAGTTTGCCAAGCTTTTTCGAATTTTTGCCTGATTTTTTCATTGGCAACTTTTTGATAACCTGGAAAGTCAAAAGGAGAGCATCCCATATCGCAAGCTCCTTGCACATTATTTTGACCACGTAAAGGATTCACTCCACAACCAGGTCGTCCCAGTTTACCTACTAGCATAGCCATATTAGACATGCTCATTACTCCTTTGGTACCGGTAGAATGCTCGGTAACACCTAGGCAATATATAATCGGAGCTTTTTTCGCGTTGGCATACAGTCTTGCAGCCTGGATTAAATCTTCTTCTTCAATTTCACAAATTTTTGCTACAACAGCTGGGGTATAATCAGCTACAAGTTCTTTAAGCTCTTCATAACCCTCTGTCCGTTCTTGTATAAATTTCTCATCTTCTAATCCTTCGTTAAGGATAACGTTCATAATACCATTGGCAAAAGCAACATTCGTCCCTGCTTTAACCTGTAGGTGTAATTCACTATTTTTTACTAAATCAATTTTTCTTGGATCCACAACGATTAATTTTGTTCCATTTTGTACTGCTTGACGAATTTGTGAGCCAATCACGGGGTGCGCTTCAGTAGGATTTGAGCCCACTAGCATAATTACATCGACATCGGTTGTAATATCTTCGATCGTATTTGTCATTGCACCGCTTCCTAAAGTATTTGCTAGACCATGAACAGAAGCTGAATGACATACACGCGCGCAATTATCCACATTATTGGAAGCAAAAGCAGTACGCACCATTTTTTCAAAGATAAAATTATCTTCATTGGTTGAACGAGAACAAGAAAAACCAGCTAAACTATCCGGACCATAGTTATTTTTTAAATCCATAAACTTCTTACTAACTAACTCAAGCGCCTCATCCCAACTTGCTTCTTCAAATTTTCCTTCTCGTTTGATCAACGGTGTTTGCAATCGGTCACCGGAAGCAACGAATTTATAGGAAGCAAATTTTCCTTTAACACAGAGCATATTTTTATTGGCTGGACCGTTGGCAGGCTCTGCGCCTACAATAACATTATTTTTTACTAAAAGGTTCACTTGACAACCAGTACCACAATGAGGACAAGTCGTTTTTACTTTGGAGGTTTCCCATTTTCTAAATTTTACAGAATCTTTTACAGATAATGCACCTGTTGGACAAACTGAAACACAATTCCCGCAAGATTCACAATCAGACAATTTCCAATCTTCACCAAAGCAAGGTAACATTTTTGTATCAAAACCACGATTAGAAATACTGATCACATCTCGTCCTTGACGCAGTTGGCAAACGCGAGCACAAGCTCGACACATAATACATTTTTCTGGATCATAAGTGAAAAAAGGATTGGTATCATCGATTTGATTTGGTGCTTGGCGTTTTCCAGAAAAGCTTGTATCAGCTAAACTATATTCCATCGAATAATCCTGCAGTTTACAATCTCCATTTTGAGCACAGCTAAAACACTCTAATTTATGATTACTTAAAAGTAAATCTAAGACAAAACGCCTAGAGTCAGATACCTTTTTGTTATTTGTATAAATAACCATGCCTTCTTGGGCGTGGGCAGTACAAGCAGTAACCAAACCGCCCTTGCGACCACCTTCTACTTCAACAACGCACATACGGCAAGAACCATCAGGAGCTAATTCTTTCAAATGACACATAGTAGGAATCTCAATTCCAATTTCTTTTGCCGCATTTAATAAAGTTGTGCCTTTTGGGACTGTCACTTCTTGATCATCAATTGAAAGTGTTACTGTTGCAGTGGGGGCTGTTGACATCATTACCACATTACCTCCTGTACTTTTTCTGCCTTTGTATCAATTACTTGTTCAAATTCTTCAGGGAAAGCTTGTATAGCGCTAAAAATCGCTGTAGAAGCGGATTGCCCTAAACCGCAAGCAGATAACTGTGTCACATGGGTTAACATAGCATTAAAACGTTGCATATCACCAGGTATTCCCATTCTTTGTTGGAATTTTTCTAACATTTCTAAAATACGTAAGGTGCCAATTCGACATGGTGTACATTTCCCGCAGGATTCATGGGTAAAAAATGCAGCGACTTGTGTAAGGTAATCAATAATACTAACACTATCATCCATAACTACGATTGCACCGGAACCGACGGATAGATCTTCATCCCACATACCATCATAAGAATATATACAATCTTCTAATTGAGAAACACTACCAATAGGTCCAGATTGCCCACCGAAATGTATAAATTTCAATGGACGTCCAGTGCTACTGCCCCCACCATATTCTTCTGAATATAAAATTTCATATAAGGGCGTGCCAAGATTTACTTCATAAAGCCCGCGATTTTTCACGTGTCCTGTTAAACAAATTAGTTTCGTTCCACCACCATCTTCTGTTCCTAATGATTTGAAAGCTTCTCCACCATATCGCAAAATGTAGGGTACACAGGCATAAGATTCAACGTTATTAACTAAAGTCGGTTTTAAATATAAGCCTACATCAGCCAAATGTGGCGGTTTCACGCGAGGGCGTCCTGTTTTTCCTTCAATTGAATTTAATAATGCCGAATTTTCACCACAAACATAAGCACCTGCACCAGAAATAATTCGTATGTCATAATCAAAATCGACGATACCTAAGATGTTTTTTCCTAACAAGTTCATCCTTCTGGCATTTTCTAAGGCGGCATTTAAGCGATCATGAAGATGACGGTATTCACCACGAATATAAATATACCCTTGTGGTGAGTCAAATAAATAACCAGCAATTGTCATGCCCTCGATCAAAGCAAGCGGATCAAAATCTAATAATGCTTTATCTTTAAATGTTCCTGGCTCTCCTTCATCTGCATTACAGACAATATATTTAGGACTTCCTTTTGAATAAAACAAATGTCGCCATTTTTTGCCGAGAGGAAAAGCAGCTCCACCCCTACCTCGTAATAAAGCGGATTCTAATTCTTCCAAGATATCTTCTTTTTTCATTTGTAACGCTTTTTTTAATCCTTCATAACCCGATAAAGCACAATAATCTTGTACATCTGTTGGATCATTCATTTTTTCAAAACGTGTAGTTAAAACTTTTTTATTTGTCATTTTTTAGCTTCCCTCGCTATATAAGTCTGGATACTTACCGGCTTTTAGATCTATAATTAACGTTTGCAGTTGTTGTATAGATAGATTGGCAAATACACGATCTTTAATTTTGATCATAGGATCCTGTGCACAAGCACCAAAACAAGGGATACCATGATACATAAACAAGCCATCCTCAGTCGTTTCGTTTTCTTCAACGCCTAATATTTCTTTTAAAGCATTGCGAATAAAGTGTCCGCCGGAAAATTGACAAGGTGCACTATTACAAATTTTGATAACGTACTTTGCTTGCGGTTTTTCCTTTAAAATTGAATAAAAGGTGATCATTTCATATACACGCGTTTCAGTGATTTTTAATTCTTCTGCTACAAAGCGTGCTGTCTGTTGATCAATATAACCATCTGTTGATTCAAACTGCATATCAACTAGCATATTTAATACTTGTTCTGGATTTTTATTATAATAATCAATAATTTCCATTTTTCTATCTACGGACAATACTGTCATTTTTATCAACCTCTTTTAAAGTTTTTGGGGGACTTTTATTTCCCAAAAACTTCCTTTTACTGTATTTTTTATTCCTATCTCTTTGGTCTTTATTGACGAATCAAAAATTTTATCAGAAAGTTCATAAACAACTTGAGCTGTGGGCTTAACTCTCTTTTTTTGATTATCCATCATAATAAATAATCCTGGCCTTATGTATTTTCGTAAAGAATTAGACTCACAAACAATCATTGCATCAGCTGGTACTTGTTTTAAAAAATCCAAAAAACCTTCTTGCAAATGATCTTCAAACGCTTTTAATAAATAAACTTTTTCAGCTCCAGCCTTTAATAATTGCATCGTATCTTTTTTTCCATGGGTATGTTGTTCTTTTACCAGTTCATAACCAGAGGAAATGCTTGTACATATACCACAACCGACTGCCCCTCTTTGACATACACCACGTTTTCCACTAATAGTAACAATTTTTAAAGCAACAATGGTGTGTTTCTTTTTTTCATTTTCAATGATTTGCTTTGCAATCGTTGTTTTTCCACTATTTCTCCCAGTTGACCCGATTTGTAACAAATTAGGTACATAAAAACTATCACTCACTTAGATCACCCGTTCTTCCGTTGTCTCTTGTATGGTTTCTGCTACTTCTGGCGTCTCTTTAGGGGCATGATTAGTTAAATAAACAGGAACGGCTAAAAATAAAGCGCCACCAATTTCATTGCCTATAAATACAAAGAAAATATTTTTGAGCATATCAATAAGTGATATATCTGCTCCAGCAAAAAAGGCAGCAGGTAAAATAAATGCATTCGCTACAACGTGCTGAAATCCACAGACTACAAAGATCATAATCGGAAACCATAACCCAAATATTTTTCCGACAAAGTCTTTACTCATTGCTCCTAACCATACAGCCATGCAAACAAATATATTACATCCTATCCCTGAAACAATCATAACAAGAGGGCTATCAGCTGTTTTTGCCAATGCGACTTGCAGTGTTTTTGCTGCAAAGTCTCCTTCTGTCAGACCCACGATATGACCGAAAAAGTAGGCAACTAATATGCCACCGACGATATTTGCTAGTAAAACGAGCATCCAATTTTTAAAAACATTTAATATAGAAACTTTTTTCTCTAAAAGACCAAACATCATTGTCATGCCGTTTCCAGTTACCAATTCACCACCTACAAAAGTAATAGCAATCAAACCGATAGGAAACAACATCGCACCTAATAAGGTAGAAAAACTCCCCCATTCTTCTGGTGTTGTTCCTGAAACACGAATGAATGCTAAATAACCAAGTGCAATAAAGCCACCTGCCATAATACCTAATAAAAATAGTTTCCCAAATGCTAACTGACTTTTAGTTTTGGCTTTTTTAGCAAAAGCTGTCATTGTTTCTTCAATCGAATAACTGTTCATATGCTTCTCCTTCTTTCATTCCCTTTGTCCCCAATAAATTAGCTCTGCAGGATAATTGATATTTACGATATCAATATTTTTCTTCTTAACTTTTTTTACATCTAAGTAATCAAAAGCCGTTCGTATCTTTCTATTGTCCATCGCTAATTGTTTTTCGAATTGTGGCAAACAGCTATGATGATAAAAAGCAAACAAGGTCTCAAGTTTCTCGCCTGAAAACAATATCACTTGTTCATCTTCAACATATTCAAACAATTGTCTAATTTTTGTCACAGTGATATCAGGAATATCACAAGCAACTAAAAATACATACGGAGTGTCAATATGCCTTAATGCAGTGACTAGACCTCCCAAGGGGCCTTTTTGAATAAATTCATCTTCTAAAAATACATGGTTAGCAAGCAATTGAGTAGGAAACTTTTGTTTATGATCAGTTACTAACAAGACGTTAGGGAAAATATCTTTTAAAGTCATCGCCATTTCTTCCAACACGTAATGCCCTTTAAAATGAATAAGTGCTTTATCAAATCCCATTCTTTTGCTTTTCCCGCCGCACAATATCACACCTGTGACATCTTTTGGATTCATTACACACCACCTATAAAACGCTTTCATTATAATGCCTGACTTTTGTAAAAAAACTGCTCAAAAGCGCTGTGCTAAATTTTATTTTTCCGTGCAAAAAATTTTTGTTTATTTAATTATAAAACTTATAAATTAATAGTCAAGTGAAATTGTGCATTTTTAACGTTATTACTTAAAAAAATAGACGAGAGGATTTTACTCTCGTCTATTGATTAGCCACCGATTTGACTCATATGTCGCCATGTTGGTTTTTTCTTTTTCACTTGCTCTTGATTTAATAATGCCATTTCATGATTCTTCGGTTTTATAGCTAGTGCTTGTTGAATTTTCTCTTGAAAGCTAGCAAAGTCAAAAATAGTATCTCGGATATTTTCTTCATCATCCCAATAAAGACATGATTTTATATAACCGTCAGCAGTAATCCGCAAGCGATTACAACTTTCGCAAAAATTACAACTAATAGGATGAATTAGTCCAAAACTTCCTTTTGCACCTCTAATTTTAAAATTTTCAGAAGGACC
Source organism: Tetragenococcus halophilus subsp. flandriensis (assembly GCF_030161475.1). Classification (GTDB taxonomy): domain Bacteria; phylum Bacillota; class Bacilli; order Lactobacillales; family Enterococcaceae; genus Tetragenococcus; species Tetragenococcus halophilus_C. The sequence continues at coordinate 40,791 of NZ_BSUG01000007.1, forward strand.
ATTGCCATCTAAACTGATTGGATCATAGCCCCAATGATTTGTTTGACACGTATCAAAAATTGTATCTAAACCGCGATACTGTTTTGCCCACTGTTCATCTTGTTGTATCGGCATAAATTCAATAAAACGAAGATTTACATTATGATCAAAGGTATATCGCAAAAAATCTACAATTTCGTGATCATTTTGTCCGTTTATAACAACGGTATTGATCTTTATCTTTTTAAAAGGAAACTTATTTGCAGTATCAATTCCTTTTAGTAAACGATCTAAATTACCACCGCGTGTAATTTCTTTATAACGTTTTTTATCAAAAGTATCTAAGCTGATATTTAAACGGTCCAAACCAGCTTGATATAGTTTTTTAGCCATCTTGGGCAGTGCAAGCCCATTTGTAGTCATTGAAATATCATCAATTTCTGCTATCGCTGAAATCCCTTCAATGATTTCAATAATGTCTGTTCGCATCAAAGGCTCTCCACCGGTCAGTCTTACCTTTTTAATACCCATCCGCGCAAAATTTTTTACCATCTGAATGATTTCCGCACAGCTTAATACACTCTCATCCGGAAAAAAAGGCAAGCCTTCCTCGGGCATACAATAAACACAACGTAAGTTGCATTTATCAGTAACAGAAATACGAATATAATCGTGTTTACGTCCAAATGAATCATGCAAGACGGCTTGTTGTTTCAACATAAAATCATCCTCCACTGACTGGTGGTATCAAAGCAATTTCGGCGATATCATCCATGGCATAACTTTCTTTTCCAATAAAACTTTGATTGATCGCCACACTACATTCAGATATCTCTGCTTTGTATTGTGGAAATTGTTGTTTAATTGCTTCTAAGACAGTCACTTTAGTTACTTTTAGAGGTAAATCAACGATTACCTCATGATTTAATTTTTCTCCTAAATAAGCAAATGCTTTAATTTTTGTCTGCATTCAATCCGCCTCCCCATCGAATTTCATCTGTATCAATTTCTTTTTTCCAAATTGGGACGGTTTCTTTCAAATGGTCTATAATATATTGACAAGCTGCAAAAGCTTCTTTGCGATGTGGGGCAGCAACACCTACAAATACCGCTTCTTCAGTCAATGCTAAATTCCCCAAACGGTGCACAACAATCGCACTTGCTCCATTCTTTTCTACTTCAGTCGTTAATTTCTCTAACTCTTTTATTGCCATTTCTTGATAAGCTGTATACTCAATTCCTTTTGTCTGAATTTTACCTGTCCACTCTCTTACAGTACCAGTAAATACAACAACTCCGCCGTATTGTTTATTTTTTAATTGCTGGTACAAATAAAAAACATCGATTGGTTCATATTGTAATTTAACAATTGCCATTCATTTATTCCTTTCTCAAAGCACAGCAAACATTTCATTTATGAATAAAAGTGCTTGTGTTTCTTATCACTATTATAAGCCAAAAAAGATTTTTTTTAAACAAATATTTTTTAATGTTTACTATAAACAAAATGTCCACTTTTTCCGCCTTCTTTTTCTATCAAATGGCAATCTGTAATTTGCATACTACGTTCCATTGCTTTACACATATCATAAATAGTCAATGCCGCAATTTGGCAGGCAGTCAACACTTCCATTTCCACACCAGTTTTTCCTGACATTTTAACAGTAGCAGTTATTGTCAGCGTATCTTTTTCGTTATCTTCAAATATAATATCTACTTTTTCTAGCGGTAATAGGTGACACATCGGAATCAGTTCACTAGTCTTTTTGGCTGCCATAATGCCCGCGGTTTGTGCAACTGCTAGCACATCACCTTTTTTTACTGTACCATCTTTAATTCTTTGTAAGGTCGTCTCTTCCATGATCACTTTTGTTTGAGCGCTAGCTTTTCGCACAGACCTTTCTTTGTCGCTGACATCGACCATATTCGCATGACCTTGCACATTAAAATGAGTTAATTTATCCATATTTCTTCTCCTATCTATTATTAGTGGGATTGCATTTCTAAAAATATATGCTATGTTAAAAAAAGAAGTTCAATATTTAACAAATGAGGGGTTTTAAATGAACCGTTATGATCGCCAAATACGTGTTGACCAAATCGGCTTAGCCGGACAAGAAAAAATAAAACAAGCGGTTATTCTGATTGTAGGATGTGGCGCGCTGGGTACTTACACTGCAGAACAGTTGATTCGTACCGGCGTACAACATTTAATTTTAATTGATCCAGACGTTGTTGAAGAAACCAACTTACAAAGACAAACGCTTTTTACCACAAAAGACGCTCAAGCTCAAAAAGCAAAAGTAGCAGCTGCCAAAGAAAAACTTCTTCAAATCAATCCTAAAGCAAGAATTGATACTTATCAAGAACGATTTGATAGTGCTTTATTCCACCAGCATAAAAAGTTCAATTTAATTTTAGACTGTACAGACAATTACTTAGCAAGACGATTGATCAATGATTACTGTTTGGCCTTTAATTTGCCTTTCATTTTTGCATCTGTCGCTAGTACTTCAGGACAAGTGATGCCGCTTTTTCCCAGCAAAGGTCCCTGTTTATCTTGTGTTTTTCCTCAATTACATCAATTAGAAAAAAAGGGATGCGATACTATCGGTGTAATAACGCCAATAGTTCCGTTGATTTCAAGCATCCAAATTTCACTTTGCTTGCAATACTTAGTAGGAGAATTAAAAGATTTTCAAACCCTACATATGGTCGAATCATGGCCCTTAAAAATTACTTCTTTTCAAGTAAATAAACAAGCAGATTGTTTGATGTGTAATCAAAGCCAAAGTGATATCAGTGCTTCAGAATTGTCCGAAACTTGTGGAAAAGTGTTTCAAACGACTTTTTCTTCTCTTCGTCTTGAAAAGATAGAACAATTATGTATACAGCAAAAACTTACTTATCAAAAGAACCCTATTGCAATAAAAACACAACTTGGTAGTTTTGAGATCACATTTTTTAAAAATGGTCACACGCTTTTTTACGGCTTTACTGAAACTGAAGCCAAGGAAACATTTGGCAAGATTAAAAAATATTTAGCTCAATCGCATCCATAATAACTAACTTTGCTAAATTTATCTATCTAATCATAACAATTTTTAAACAAGATTATGAAAAAAGGTTTTTGAGGGAATTCCTCAAAAACCTTTTTTATTAACTTTCATATAATTCTCTCAAAGGCGTCATAATAATGCGATTTAAATCATTGATCGTTGTACTGAAAACTTGTTCTTTTTGCATCAAGTCATTAATTAAAGGCTCTTGTTGAACTTGTTGCGCTAATTCTTGTGCTCTTTGCGCATCTTCATCTGTCATATCTTCGCCTTGTGACATCTTTTCTTGTAATTCTTGTTGAAAAGTTTGAAATTCCTTAAATAAGCGATAAGCTTCTTCGTTTTTTTTCAATTCAGCAAAAGAACCACTTAAGTCTTGGAACTGTTCCAATTCTCGAATTTCTTTTTCCAGTTGATTCGCAGTATCATAAATATTTGCCATAAAAATTTTCCTCACTTTTTCTTTATTTATTTTATTGTAACATGTTCGACATTGATTGGCTAATCGTTATTAAAGCGCTCTTTAAAGCCTCGAATCAGGTCTTTGCCACCTTCTTTAACACGTTCGCCAAATTCATTCATCCCTTGTCTTGCATCGTCGGTAAACTGATCAACGTTTTGTTTCCAGCCATCTCCGTCTTCGTCTCCAGAATCTTCTTCTGTTTCAGAAGACTCTTCTACTTTCCCGCCAGTTGCATAAGCATCGGCCACGTCAAATTGTGTATTATTACTATAAGGCAACATATTTTCCGCCTGTGCTTTAAAGATTTGGCCTACAACGTCACCACTAGTGCCGCTAAAGTTGTGCTCTTCATCCGTTTCTTCAAAACCAAGCCAAGTAGAAATTACAGTATCAGGCGTATATCCAACAATCCATTGGTCGTTATTTTGGTCGGGATCATAGTCCGTTTCTGTGGTACCTGTTTTACCTGCGACAGTGTATCCATAAGGATTAGCACTGGAAGCTGTACCATTAGAAAATGTTCCTAAAAGCATACTGGTCATTTCATTAGATGTCTCTTTAGAAATAATTTTTTCTCCTTTAGGCTTTGTATTATCAACGATTACAGCGCCATTAGCATCCACAATTTTTGTGATCAGATGAGGCGTATATAAGGTACCACCATTCGCAAATGAACCGTAAGCTCCTGCCATTTGTACTGGTGAAGTGCCGTACTCCAAACCTCCCAATGCCAGTCCATAATATTTATCTGAATCAGTTAGTTCAAGCCCAAATTCTTTTGTTTTGTTATAGCCCTTATTTATTCCAAGCTCATGTAACATCCAGACAGCTGGTAAATTCAAACTACGAGCAACTGCCTCATACATAGGAACTTCCCCTTCATGCTCGCCATTGAAATTTTTGGCATCATAATAATCTTGTGGTTCATCTTTTAATGTGCTATCTGGCATATAGCCCGCTTCAAGAGCTGGCGTATAAACACTCAATGGTTTGATTGTCGAACCAGGAGAACGTTTCATATCTGTAGCAAAATTAAAACCTCTAAATGTATGCTCCCCACGACGCCCAACCATGGCTTGTATACCACCAGTATTAGGATCAACAGCCACAGAAGCTGATTGCACCATTGTTCCATCCTCAGCATCAGCTGGAAAATTGTTACCATTGTCGTATACTTCTTGCATGCCATTTTGAAAATTCGTGTCTAAATCAGTATAAATCTTATAACCACGATTCATTAAGTCATCTGCCTTAATATCGTACTTTTCTTCTGCTTCTTCAATGACAGCGTCAAAATAATAAGGGTATTGGTAACCTTCATCCTCTTGTTGATAAGTATCATTGACTAAATCACTTATAGCGACTTGTTCTTCTTGCTGTGCTTCTTCTTCTGATATTTTATTGTTATCCACCATTACTTGTAAAATGGTATCACGCCGGTTACTTGCATTTTCTGGATGATCAATAGGATTATATAAGGACGGACCTTTTAACATACCTGCAATTGTTGCTGATTCTCCTAGTGTAAGATCGGCTGCATCCACACCAAAATATTTTCTGGCTGCATCTTGCACGCCCCATACGCCATTACCAAAGTAAGAGTTATTCAAATACATAGACATGATCTCATCTTTACTATAATTTTTCTCAATTTCAATGGCTAAAAATAACTCTTTAGCTTTACGGTTAAAAGTTTGATCTAACGATAAATAGGCGTTTTTAGCTAATTGTTGCGTAATTGTACTACCTCCACCGCCAGATGCATTTCTTCGAATAACCATCCGTAAACCTGCGCGAGCGATACCTTTGATATCAAAACCGCGGTGTTCGTAAAAACTTCGATCTTCTGTCGAAACTACTGCGTCCACTACGTAAGGAGACATGTCTTCTACACCGATATATGTACCTTTTTGTGAAGAAACACTTCCTGCTTCGTTTTCCTGTTTGTCATAAATAACGGTCTCTTCTTGCAAGCCCGCTTTTAATTCTTGTACTTTGGTTGTTTTCGCTATATAAAAAAGATAGATACTCATTACTAAAACTACAATCAACCCAAGTAGTAGTAATATTTTATTGACATGATATTTCTTCCAAATTCTCTTGCGCCAGTGATGAAACTGTACAAGGTATGGTTTCAGCCATGTCCAAAATGACGATAAATACTTTTTTATCGTACTAAAAAAGCGCTGAAAATCCATTGCTTTTTCCCTCCTGGTGTTAAGTGTAGCATAATTCCTTTTTTCTCAAATACTGCTCGAGTTGTATTTTTACTGATGAATCTTATACATTTTATCATTTATCTTAGCGGATTTGCTTATTTTTTTATTAAAAAAGCATTAAACATGATACAATAATGAAGCGAAAGGAAGAAAATCAATGGAGTATTCAATCACTTTACCTACTTTTCAAAAAACAATGACACTTCGTGAATTACTAGAAACCGAGTGGCTGGTGCCTCGAAAAGTGCGTCATTTTCTGCGAACACGTGAAAATGTCTGGTGTAACCACCAACCGATAAAATTTCATGAAATGGTACACGCTAATGATATTATTACCTTGCGAATTGAAGAAGATGATTATAACTATCAAACAGTAAAAGCTGGCTCAAAGGAAAATATCGAAGTTTTATATGAAGATGAACATTTAATTGTTGTCAATAAAGCTGCCGGGGTAAAAACCCATCCTAACCAACCGGACGAAACAAACACACTTTTGAATGACCTTAGTGCTTACCTAGGTAAAAAAGATGAACAACCTTATGTCGTTCATCGCTTAGACAAAGAAACCTCGGGCGCCATTTTATTTGCTAAAACCCCTCTCGTTTTACCTATTTTAGGAAGACTTCTAGAGCAAAAGAAAATTTATCGAAACTATCAAGCCATCGTTTGGGGAAAGCTAAAACAAGACTGTACAATCGATAAAAAAATTGGCCGTGATCGCCATGATAAACGCAAACGCATCATAAATGAACACCAAGGTAAAACTGCCATTACCTATGTAAAAATTCATCAAGTGCACAAACAAACCAGTGAAATCTACTGTAGTCTAGCTACCGGCCGGACACATCAAATACGTGTCCATTTAGCAAGTATGGGACATCCAGTTGTTGGTGATCCACTATATCAAAACAAAAAAGAAAAGCGCCTGGCTTTACATGCCTACAAAATAAAATTCCTTCACCCATTTACTCAGAAACAAATCGAGGTAATAGCTAAGCCAGGCCTTTGGTAAAATTGTTCATTTGTTTTCTAGTAACTTTATTTCTTCTTCGGTTAGTTCTCGGTAATCTCCAGCTTCTAACTGATCATCAAGGTACAATGCCCCCATGCGGATGCGTTTTAACTGAATAACTTCTTTACCAACAGCATGAACCATCCGTTTTACCTGGTGATATTTACCTTCATGTAATACCAAACGTATTATCGATTCCTCATTTTCTTCATCTACTTGTTCGATTGTCAACTTGGCAGGTAAACAAAGTTCATCGCCATCAATCTTTAAGCCCTCAGCAAAACGTTCAACATCTCTTGTCGTCATAACGCCTTTAACCTCAGCGATATATTCTTTTTCTACGTGTTTTTTGGGAGAAAGTAAGCGATGCGAAAGCGCGCCATCATTTGTTATTATAAGTAGTCCTTTTGTATCTTTATCTAAACGACCTACCGGGAAGAGATCTGAACGAAAATCTTGATCTGAAAAAATATCCAAAACAGTTAATTCAAAATCATCTATCGTAGCACTGATAATATCAGCAGGTTTATTGAGTATATAATAAAAATATTTTTGATAAACAATTTCCTCTTCGTCTAAAGTGACACGATCTTCGTTTTCATTGACTTGAAACTTATCTGAAACTTCAGTTTTACCATTAACAGCCACTCGTTTCTTTTTGATCAATTGCTTCACTTCTTTTCTTGAACCCACATCCATATTTGCTAAGTATTTATCTAAGCGCAAAGTTTATCCTCCTTTTAAAAGAAAGTTCGAAAACCAAAACGATTTTCGAACTTATTTATGTCTATTTTATTCTTAATTTTTTACGTAATGAAGCCATTTTTGCTCCTAAAAGTTTATCAGCTAATCGGATTTTTAACATCATATAAAGATACGTAATTACACCTACTACTGCAACAATAAGGATTAAAATAAAAGATTGTACTTTGCGTTCTTGCGTAAAGAGCATACCGAAAATTCCACGTGTAATAGCGGCGAAAGCGACCATAACCATAGATATTAAGAATATCAATACTGCTCGTCGAAAAGTTAAAGCAATATTAAATTCAGTTTCTTTGTGTAATTTACGTAAGTTAAGATAACAAGTTACACCAAATCCGAGTATGGTGGAAACCACCGGTCCATAAGATTCTAACATATAAATACTCAGGTACTGCGTCAAAAATTTAACAGCTAGGCCAATAGCAAAATAAAGCACGGCGGAAGAATTTTTATAAATTCCCTGCAGCATACTTGAAGTAAGCATAAACAATCCTAGTAATAAACCAGAAAAACTAACCGCAATCAGTAGATTCGCGCCTAAACGATTCGGTTGATAAAACAACGTATTTAATGGGTAAGCCAACAGCATCATGCCAAATGTCGAGGGGAACATCACAAAAGTATACAATTGTAAATTATTACTAACCAATCTCGCTAAAGCAGGGCGATCTTTTTTTGCAAAAGCTTCAGTCACTAAAGGTAAGCCTACTGTAGCTAAAGAAGTGGCAAGACCAATCACAACCATAACTAACTTATCTGGATTACTACTAAACAAAGCAAATAGAGATTTCAACTGCTGACCAGAATATTCCGTAAAGCCTGCCATCGTACGAATAAACGTATATTGATCGACCATTTTGTAAATGGTAATTCCTGAACCTACAATGATAAATGGAATAGCTTCTCTAATCGTTTGAAGTAATAGCCTTGTTGTATTAACTTTGACATTTCCGGGGCTCATATCCGCTAAGACATCCAGGCGCCCTTTTTCTTTTTTATAGTAGTAAAGCAATACAGCAATACTAGCTAATGCACCAATAAAAGCGGCAAAGGTTGACTGTGTTACCGCAGCAACATAATCGCCACTTCCTAAGCGCATAATAACAAAAGTAGCCAACAGCATATAACCAACGCGAGCTACTTGTTCAACTAATTGCGAAATAGCATAGGGAGCAACATTTTGTAAACCTTGAAAGTAACCACGGATTACACTCATTAATGGAATAACTAAAATGGCCACGCTTAAAGAACGCATTGAAGGGATTAGTTCTACTCCACCACCAGCATATCGCGCCAGAGCAGGGGCTGCGAAATACATAATAATTGCAAAAACTGCACCTAATCCTAACATCAGTTGCATAGCCCGTATAAAAAGTTTTTGACTAGCTCTATATTCATTTATCGAGTTATAGTAAGACACTTGCTTGGCAATCGCAGAAGGAAGTCCTGCAGTTGAAATCATTAAAAATAAGGCATAAACATTATAGCTCATCCCAAATAACGCATTTGCGGGTAAAGCATCCTCGCCTAACCAATAAATCCAAGGCAAAAGATAAATGACACCTAAAAGGCGTGAACCGATATTACCGATTGTCATCCATGCAGAACCGCGAGCCATCTTGTCTTCATTTGTTAACTCTGGTGTTTCGGGGTCTTTATTATTCATCATGATTATCTTCTCCAACTTTCTTCATACATAATCCTTATTTTAATTCGAAACACTAGCAAGCGCAAATGATTTTTAAAAACGACTTCTTTTGTTAAAAAATTTTATCAAAAATACCGGTTTTTCTTCTCCTGTGCTATAATGGTTGAGAAGTTTTTTACCAGAAAGCAAGGTGTGTGTAACTTATGTATTCCATAACCCTTAAAGGGCTCTATCAACTATTAGCAGAAAAAAATTTATTAAAAGAAGCAAACAACAAAGAACAACTAACTGATCAAAAATTCACCTATCTGTCTTATGACTCCCGTGATTTAGCAGAACAAACCCTATTTTTTTGCAAAGGGCTCCATTTTAAAGTAGCGTCTTTACAAGATGCTGTGGGTAAAGGCGTAAACGTCTATGTCTCTGAAACAAAATATGATACATCAGCACAAGCGATAATCGTTACTGATATTCGCAAAGCCATGGCTATTGTAGCACAAGCTTTTTATCATAACCCCCAAGACAAATTGTACAAAATCGGCATTACAGGGACTAAAGGGAAAACAACAACAGCTTACTTCATCAAAAAAATATTGGATGATGCTTTCGATAAAAAAGTGGCTCTCTTTTCTTCAGAAGAAACTACTTTAGATGGTACAACGCTTTTTCCTTCAAAGTTAACGACACCTGAAGCGCTTGATATCTATCGACAAATGGCTACTGCTTGTGAAAATGGACTGACACATTTAGTGATGGAAGTATCTTCACAAGCATATAAAACAAAAAGAGTTTATAATCTGACCTTTGAAACTGGGATCTTTTTAAACATTAGCCCAGATCATATCAGCCCTATCGAGCATCCAACATTTGAAGATTATTTTAATTGTAAAAAGCAATTGTTATTAAACAGTAAACAGATGGTGATCAATCATGAAAGTGATCAATTTGATATTTTAGAAAAAACTTGTAATGACCATCAAATTCCTTTATACACTTATGGACATAACGAAGGTACTTATCTTTTATCAAGTACAGAAGAAGCTCGTAGCTTTCATTTAACTGCAAAAAACAATGATATGCTAAGTATTAGCGGCGACTATAAGATAGCTTTGTTTGGGCAATTTAACCACGAAAATGCCACAGCGGCCATTTTAGCTTGCGGATTAGCAAATGTATCAAAACAAAAATGCCAAGAAAGCTTACCATTAACTCAAATACCTGGACGTATGAATTTACTGGAAAAAGCAAATGGGGCTTACATTTTTATCGATTATGCCCATAATTACCTTAGCATTCATTCTATCGGTCAATTTGCGCAAGAATTAAGGCCTAACGGGCGTATTATCATTGTCACAGGTAGTGCAGGAGGAAAAGCTATCTCCCGCCGACCTGATATTGGAAAAGCACTATCAGAATATGCAGATATCGCTATATTGACCAGTGATGATCCAGATTTTGAAGATCCCGCTGATATTGCTGCAGAAATAAAGGGCGCTATCACAAATCCTGATACCGATATTCAATTAGAGCTCGATCGTGCTAGCGCTGTTACTTCTGCTTTTAAACAAGCACAAGCAAACGATACAGTCATCATTGCCGGTAAAGGAACGGAGAAGATGATGAAATATCGCGGAACAGAAGCCGCTTACGAAGGGGATTTTGATATTATTAAACGCTTAATTAACGAAGCCACAGAAAACTAATTATTTCATTTTTATTACATTTTTATTTTCTTTGGAGTATGCCTTTATTTTTATGCAATTTTTCTTGTATAATCAATGTATAGATAAGTTGAAGGAGCGTTTTCATGTCTGCTAAACACAAAAAATTACTACTTTTTATCGGTACTATCGTTATTCTTTTAGTTGCTTATTTTGCTTGGAAATTTTTAGCGACTATTCTTGCTCAAGGAACGATTGAAAATTATACTCGTTCTACCGTTCCTTATGGCTTTGTATTAATGTGGTTTTTCCCAATTGTGGCGACTTCCACTTTATTTCTAGGATTAGCACGTGCAAAAAAATAGGCTTGTTAAAATACTCTTAGACAAAAACTAAGAGTATTTTTTATTTTTATTTATTGCCAGTTCATAAGCACTTTATTTCTCTTCTTCTGTTTTTTATACTATAGTGAAGTTGTACCATAAAAACACAAAAGGAGTGTTAATTCATGAGCAACAAAATGTCTGTTTCAACAGTAATTAACGAAGGCGGACGCGAAGGTGTTAGCAGATCTTTAAATGGTGATTTTGAAGTAAAAACATCTGGAACAAATAAAAAAGGTTACACTAACCCAGAAGAACTATTTGCTGCAGGATTTTCTGCTTGCTTTAATGGTGCGATCCAATTCCCATTAGACCGTGACGGTTTAGGTGATCGTGATCGTTCAATTCGTGCAGAAGTAACTTTATATGGAGATTTGCCAGATGATCATACTACACTTCATTTAGAAGTAACAATTATCGGTAAAATCGATGGTGTTTCCAAAGAAGATACTGTGAAGTATTTGCAAGAAACAGATAGTATTTGTCCTTACTCAAAAGCCGTAAGTGGTAATATTGACGTCAAATACGAAGCTGCTGAATAAAAAGAATATTAAATTGTAACAAAAGAAGCTAGAAGTTTTTTCTAGCTTCTTTTTTTGTTCAATAAGCGTTACGGCTCTCATTTTTCTTATTCCGTTATATTTAAAAACGCAAGAACCAACTTATGTTGAATTCTTGCGTTTTTCTTTAATTTACTACAATATTGACGATTTTATTAGGCACCACAATTACTTTACGAATTGTTTTACCTGCCAAATGTTCTTGAATGTTAGGATTATTTTTAGCTAATTCTTCCAGTTCTTCTTTTGTCGCTTCAGCCGGAACTTGGACTTTAGCTCTAACTCTTCCATTAATTTGCAAAACAACTTCCACCTGATCTTCAACTAAAGCAGATTCGTCATAAGTCGGCCAGGCAACATAAGAGATGCCTCCTTTATTACCAAGGATTGCCCATAATTCCTCGCCTAAATGAGGAGCAACAGGTGCGAGTAATTGTACAAAACCTTCTATATAACCATAATAAAGTGAATCAGCTTTATTCGCTTCATTTACAAATACCATCAACTGAGAAATCGCGGTATTAAAGCGTAAGTCTTCAAAATCTTCGGTAACTTTTTTAACCGTTTGATTATAAACTTTTGTTAATGAACCGTCATTTATAGTGGTAATACGATCACGCATTTTTCCGTCTTCATCAACACACAAACGCCATACACGATCCAAGAATTTACGACTACCTTCTAGGCCGTTTTCACTCCAAGCAACAGAAGCATCTAAAGGCCCCATAAACATTTCATAAAGACGTAATGTATCCGCGCCATATTGTTCAATAACGTCATCAGGGTTAATAACATTACCTCGTGATTTTGACATTTTTTCATTATTTGTACCTAAAATCATACCTTGATTATACAATTTTTGGAAGGGTTCTTTTGTTGGCACTACGCCAATATCATATAAAAACTTATGCCAAAAACGTGCGTACAACAAATGTAGAACGGCATGTTCAGCACCACCAATGTAAACATCTACCGGCATCCATTTCTGCAAATGATCATAATCTGCTAGAGCACCTTTATTATGCGGATCTACAAAACGTAGGAAATACCAAGAGCTTCCTGCCCATTGTGGCATCGTATTGGTTTCTCTATAACCTTTTTTGCCAGTTACTGGATCTGTCACATTAACCCAATCTGTTACATTAGCTAAAGGTGATTCGCCCGTGCCGCTTGGTTTAATATCGGCCGCTTTTGGCAATTCTAATGGCAATTCGTCTTCTGACAAGGCTGAAGTAGTTCCATCTTCCCAATGAATAATAGGAATAGGTTCGCCCCAATACCGTTGACGAGAAAACAGCCAATCACGCAAACGGTAACTAACTTCCTTTTTACCTAGGCCTTCAGTTTCCAGCCAAGTCACCATCTTTTCAATAGCCTCTTCTTTATTTAGTCCATTTAAAAACCCAGAATTGATATGAGGACCATCTTCTGTAAAGGCTTCTTTTTCTATATCGCCGCCTTCTAATACAGGGACGATATCTAGATCAAATTTCTTAGCAAATTCGTAATCACGCTCATCATGAGCAGGAACCGACATAATAGCGCCAGTTCCATAAGAAGATAATACATAATCAGCAATCCAAATAGGAATTTCTTTCCCATTTGCTGGATTGATTGCGTAAGCGCCAGTAAAGACGCCCGTTTTTTCTTTAGCTAAATCCGTACGGCTTAATTCAGATTTCTTAGCAGCCTCTGCAATATATTGATCTACTGTTTCTTTTTGATCTGCTGAGGTAATTTTTTTAACGAGATCCAACTCTGGCGCAAATACAGCATAGGTAGCGCCAAACAATGTGTCAGGCCGTGTTGTAAATACAGTAAATATTTCGTCTGTATCTTTTATTTTAAATTGTACGTTTGCACCTACAGAACGTCCAATCCAATTTCTTTGCATCTCTTTGATACTTTCAGGCCAGTCCAAATCCTCTAGATCTTCTAATAACCGATCAGCATATTCTGTAATTTTTAACATCCACTGCCGCATTGGTTTACGTACGACATCATAGTCGCCTCGTTCACTTTTACCGTCAATAACTTCTTCATTAGCAATAACTGTTCCCAGTTCTGGCACCCAATTCACTGGCACTTCAGCTTCATAAGCCAAACCTTTTTCATATAACTTTGTAAAAATCCACTGCGTCCATTTATAGTAATCAGGATCTGTTGTATTAATTTCTCTTGACCAATCGTAACTAAATCCTAAAGAATTAATTTGTTTACGAAATATTTCGATATTTTTTTTAGTAAATTCCGCTGGGTCATTTCCCGTATCTAATGCATATTGTTCAGCAGGTAGTCCGAAGGCATCCCATCCCATTGGGTGCAACACATTATAACCTTGACTGCGCTTCATGCGCGCTAAAATATCTGTAGCTGTATACCCTTCTGGATGACCTACATGCAAGCCCTGGCCAGATGGGTATGGAAACATATCCATTATATAAGCTTTGGGTTTTTGTTCATCTTCTGTTGTAATAAATGTATTGTTTTTTTCCCAATAAGTCTGCCATCTTTTTTCAATAGCTTTGTGATCATAAGTTTTCACAAATCTCTCCTCCTTACTAAAATAAAAAAAAAGCCCATAGGAAGTATGTAAACTCCCTATAGGACGCAATAAGCGTGGTACCACCTATTTTTACTGAAAGAATTCAGCCTCACACGTTTTAACGGCCGTCGCCCTATGTGCTTTTTTAACTACCTTATCAGGCAAGTTCAAAAGTATCCTTGTACATTCACACCCACCATGTACTCTCTGAAAAGAATGAACTTTCTACTACTCCATAGCAGTTTTGTTTCATATGTTTATAGACTGTATACATAGTATCAAAAAAGTAGCATAAATTCAATTACATTCGTAAAATAAATAAAACACGTCGCATGACGTGTTTTATTTCCACTACGCTTAATAAAAATTTAGCTCACCTTTAAATTTTGACCGATAAAAATGGTATCTGAATTTAAATTATTGATAGACTTCAAACGGCTAATTGAAATATCATATTCTTGTGAAATCATCCATAAACTATCTCCGCTCTTCACTCTATGTTGAGTATTTGACGAGCTATTGTTATTAGATGAGTTAGATGAAGAAGACCCATTGCTTATAGTAAGCTTCTGACCAGGATAAACAAAGTCGTTTTGAATATTATTCCAATCGCGCAATTGGTTCATTGTAATTCCGTTTTGATCAGCAATCAACCAAACAGAGTCCCCTGCTTTTACTGTATAACTTCCACCTGATGTATTATTTGAGTTACTTGAACTATTATTACTATTTGAACCGCCTGAACTATTACCATTTGACACAGTTAATTCCTGCCCTGGATAAACAAAGTCGTTTTGGATGTTGTTCCAGTCACGTAGTTGGTCCATCGTAATACCATTTTGATCAGCAATCAACCAAACAGAATCTCCGGCTTTTACTGTGTAGCTTCCGCCAGATGTGTTATTTGAGTTACTTGAATTATTATTACTATTTGAACCGCTTGAACTATTACCATTTGACACAGTTAATTCCTGCCCTGGATAAACAAAGTCGTTTTGGATGTTGTTCCAGTCGCGTAATTGATTCATGGTAATGCCATTTTTATCAGCAATCAACCAAACAGAGTCTCCGGCTTGCACTGTATAAGTGCTTGAATTACTATTCGATGAATTATCATCGTTAGCAGCATTATCATCTTCACCAGTATTTTCATCATTATTTTCGTCGGAGCTTTCGTTACCGCCCGTACCAGTATCAATAACTCCATCATCGTTTCCTGAATCAAAACGAGTTAAATCGTAACTTTCAATGATGCCATTTAATACGGTATTGTAATCCGGTGCAGTTGCATAAAGACCCGTTAAAGCAGCTGTAGCGTCCCTGTATGAATTGGTGTTACTTTTCCAAGCGCCACTGTACAAACTTGTACTTAATAAAGCTGCGTTATCTTGAAATGATGCAGTATAAGAAGGATATTTACGAAAAGCCGCATCAACTGTAACATATCTGCCATTGATATACTCTTGAGTAGGCATCGTTACAGACTGACCGTTGTAACTTCCTTTAATCCCAAATAAGTTATGATTAGGAGCTTGTGATAAAGCACTTGAACCCCAGCCACTTTCCACAACAGCTTGTGCTATCATTACTGACGCGTACAGATTATTACTTTCGGCAACAGGTGCTGCATGTGCCGCAAGCTCTTCAATAAATGCAGAGGGTTCCGGTGAAAATTGTGCGGAAAAAGTAGACGCTTCTGCTGGTCCTTGATCTCCTGGATGTTGGCCAGCGATTTCTTGTAATTGTTCTGCCTCTTCTTCCGGAGTTTCTGGGAGATCTTCTTCTACTTCAGCTTCTTGGGTGTCATCATCTTGGATTTCATTTTCTTGAGCTTCAGCTTCAGCTTCTTGTTGAACATCATCTTCTGTTACTTGTTCTTCTTGCTGAGCTTGCTCTTGCGACATTTCATCCTCTGTTGAAAATTGCTGAGCTTGCTCATACTCTACTTCGTTATCTGCTGGTTCTTCTTGTTGCTTTCCACCCCCAGCTTCTACACTGTTACCTTGTGTTGCATTATTTTCAGCTTCAGCATTTGGATCTTCAATAGTTGGGTCATCTGTTTGGCTTTGAAAATCTTGTGCCCCATCTTCTGATTCATAAGATGCTACTACGCTACTATCTGCTTCTTCAGCAAAGACGTTATCTAACGGTAACAAAGGTGTAACCATTGAAACAGCTGCAGCAGTTGTGCCAACGACAGCTGCACTCTTTTTAACATTCCCATATAAACTCATGCGCTCCTGAACTTTTCGGCGCTCTTTTCGTGTCAAAGACGATCTCATTTACTCTCCTCCAAACTTTTACATTTATTACAATTATACATGTAATATTTTCATAGGCAAAGTAAAAAACGAATGTAATATTTTTTTAATCTAGTTGTAACATGAATAAAAATTTTCTAAGTTACGCAATTTAGTTTTAGACTGTTCTTACAGTTATGCTATACTGTTTTTGTTAAAAAAATAAGGAGTTTCTAATTTATATGTACAAAAAATTATATATGCGGCTTGCTGCTAGCTGTACTTTCCTCATTTTTGCTTTTTTGAGTTATGTCGTAAAGTTTTATCCTGAATGGCTAAAACCTTTTGATGACACAATCACCACTGCTATACGTAGTCTTTCTCCAAATTGGGATGGTTTTTTCTTATGGGTTACCGAGTTTGGCAGTTCAGTTAGCATCGCTCTACTTTTTTTAGCGGTTTTTTTGGTTCTCATTCGTGGGAAAAAATATATCGATGCTTTTTGGTTAGCTAGCAATGTTGTTATTATTGCAATCATCGCCAACCCTTTGTTAAAGCTATTTTTCAGTCGTGAACGGCCTTCATTGCAACATTTAGTCGTCGAAACTAGCTTTAGTTTTCCTAGTGGTCATGCAACTGCAAGCATGGTATTTTATGGTTCCTTGTTGCTTTTGGTCCCATTATTTATGCAAACAAAATTTTGGCGTCTTGGTTTACAAGGATTACTAGCTATTTTTATTTTGCTTATCGGGATTAGCAGAATATATTTAGGCGTTCATTTTCCTTCCGATATACTAGGCGGTTATTGTGAAAGTTTAACATGGCTATTATTTACTTATCCTATTTATCGCAAACAACGACTCATTCGCGTTTTGCAAAAGAAACAACTATAGCATGGATAAAAATGAAAAGAGAGATAATGATGTTACAAAATGCACTCCAATTTAGCCATACTTTATTAAAGGAAGTTCTGACAGACCAGGATCATGTCGTAGATGCTACTATGGGAAACGGGAATGATACCTTGTTTTTGGCTCAAGCTGTCCAACCTAACGGTAAAGTTTATGCATTTGACGTTCAAAAACAAGCTTTATTAAAAACACAACAACGATTAATAGACAACAAACTTATGGAACATACAGAATTAATTCAAGATGGTCATGAACACATAGAAAATTATCTTATTGAAAATGAAGCTATAAAGGCGGCTATATTCAATCTGGGTTATTTGCCAAAAAGTGACAAAACACTCATCACCCTGCCTGCTACTACTAGACAAGCTTTAGATAGCTTACTTAAACATTTATCTGATAAAGGAAGAATTGTACTGGTTTCTTATTATGGACACACTGGCGGAAAAGAAGAACTAACTATGCTTGATCATTACTGTCAGAACTTACCTCAAGAACAATACAACGTTTTGCGTTACCAATTTATTAACCAAAAAAATGACCCTCCTATATTGTTTTGCATTGAAAAAAAATAAACACCCACAGATAGTTAAGTCATTAACATTCTTAACTATCTATGGGTATTTTTAAGCGCTTCTTAAAAATTGTATTTTTTCAAAAGTGAAAGTAGCTCATTGGGACTTGTTTGCTTGTATAAGTTTTGCAACAATTCCGTATTTTGGATTAATTGCATCAAATTTTGTAACATCGCTAATTGTTCATGCGGCTGGTTTAATCCTAAAATAAAAATAAAATCTGCTTGTACATCTTGTTTGGCATCATCCATTCTTTGAAATAAAACGGATTGAGCAGGGATAATTAATGCAATAAACTCCTCTGTTACCCATTCAGGATCCGTATGCGGAATAGCAACACCAAATTCTCCTTGTTCAATTCCAGTAGGAAAAGTTTCTTCTCTTTCCAGAATTTTATCTGCAAAATCTTCTGTGACCCAATTTTTTTCTAAAACTAACTTATGCACCGCATCAAAAATTTCTTTCTTATCCTGATACCGTTCTCCTAACAAAATAGGGGAATGCTCTAAATAATCCGTGACCCTTTTCTCCATTTGACTTACCCCCAGTAATTGATTCTATATAAGCGTAATAGCCGCCACACCTGACTTTTATCATTACATGCTAACAAATCAGCCAAAACTGTATCACGACCCGCTAAATCCATAATTTCTAATAAAGCATCGACGTGTTTTTCTTTATTGTTTGAAGCTAAAAGTACAATAAAATGAATAGTTTCACCGGTTTTGGCAACAATCCCTTTTTTAAAAATTCCAAAGGACATAGCGACACCACGTGCCCCTTTTTCTGGTTCTGTATGTGGTAAAGCTAGTTGATTGCGAAAAACAATATAGGGTGGAATTTCTGACAGTTCTTGTTTTAAAGCAGTTAGATAACGCGGTTCAATCATTTTTTCTTCGATTAAAGGTTGACTAAGTCGTTCTAAAGCTTCATGCCACGATACTTCGTTTTCTTCTATAATTAGGCCATCTTTTGGCATCAATTGATCAAAATGATTTGCCTCATTGTCAATTACAGCATTTTCTGAAGTATTGTCTTTCAAAAGTTTTAATATTTCAAAAAACAGTTTTTCTTTATCGTCTACCTTTGCTTGCTGAAGCACATTAGCAACAATTTTTTCAGCCAGTGACGTCTCATCTAAGCCGATCACTGTCTCATTCATTACTCTTTGCCGTAGCTGCATCTTTCCTTTATCCGTCAAAAAATCCTTTACTAAAAAATATCTTCTGTCTATATCTAAAGGAACTGAAGAAAAAATCAGGTCTACTTCAACATCTTGAGCGTAAAACTCTCGTAATGACATCGTAGAAACAAAATCTACCTCAGGAAAAACTCCCTTCAATGTTTGTTCCATAAGTAAAGAAACTGAAATGCCATTTGTACAAACGATCACCGCAGTGGGGTCTTTTTTACGTAATAAAGAGCTATTATTTTCTAATAAATGACTCCCAAAAAATAAGGCTAAGTAAAAAATTTCTGTATCTGAAATACTTTTTTTAAAAAATTCTTCAAGCGGTTTGATTGATTTTTTCACCAAGTAAAAAATAGAAGACACTTCTCGACTTTGTTGTCTTGTGATATCAACTTCTGATAAGTGCATACTATATTTGATACGATAATAAGCTGGACGCATATGCACCATAATCTGTTTAAGCAACTCATTTTTATCGTCGATATTTACTTGAGCAACTTTTTCAAAACGATCAATCATATTTAAAACGGCTAATTGCATCGTTTCAAATTGCCCTTTGGATAAAACATCTACTTGAGTTAGCGTCGTCGATAAAAAAAGTAAAGTGAAATAGATAATTTCATTAATCTCCTTCTTATATTTTGGGAAAAATACTTCTTTAACCACCTTATATTCTTTGGTTTCTTGTAGTTCAACATAGTCTAATTCAAAATCATAATTAATCTTTTTTCCTCTTGTAATGCGTCGATCTAACAGCAGAGTCAACACGGGCAGGTTATTTACCTTATCGTCAGAATAGCGTAAGTTCAGGCGTTGTTCTAGCACGCTGACTTTCCTTTTGTATTCTACTAATTGTGTCTGCGTGATATCACCATATTGTTTCAAAAGTGCTTCATTATTGATAAATTGATTAACCGTATTCACTGTGTCAGTTAATAACTGGCGGCGGTTCCATTCTTCTCCTTTGATACGATAACCTTTTGAACGCAGATATTCTAAGCATAATTGATAGTTGGCTAAAAATGGCTCCACTTCTTTAAGGTCTCTAGCAACTGTGTTTTTACTAACATTCAATTCGACAATAAAATGGTTCATCGATAAGGGTTCAGTTTTTGATAAAAGCATTAATATCAACAATTGAACGCGTTCTTCCGGTAATAAATACGTATCCTTGGTAATTTGCGAATTATTTTGAACAAATTCTTCTGCTGTTTCTTTTGTTATAATAAAATGACCATTAGTCGTTCGCGTAACTGGATCTAGATTTAATTCATCTAAATATTCATTTACTTTTTGTAGCGAATAACTTAATTGCGAACGAGTTAGATCATGTCTTTTTTTCAAAGAAGTGCTAGTTTCGTCAGGGTTGTTTAAAATCTCGATAAATAGTTGATTGGTTCTTGCGTCTAATTCCATTTGAATTCCCCTTCGAAATGTATTCTCTATTTTGTGAATAAATTAGAGCCAGAAGCTTTCTGGCTCAGTTTTTTCCGCTAAAACTTGCCCCCGATTGAATCATTACTTTAACCTCGTCTCCAGACATCACACTTTCAAAAGCTGCTCGCCATTCTTCTAAGGCAAATTTTTTTGTTACCATAGCAGAAACGTCAATGGCACCTTTAGCTAATAAATGTAGGGCAATTGGCCAGTCATACGGATTTTGTGAACGGCTCCCAATATAATGAATTTCTCTTTGAATAATCGATTCTACATCTAATTTTTCAAACTTATCTTTAAATAAACCGACTTGAACAAAGTCTCCACCTTTTTTCATTAAAGGTAAAGCTTGATTAACGGCTACAGCTGAGCCTGAAGCATCATAAACTTTAGTTACACCAACATTATCTGTCATCTGGTTGACGACTTTTGTTAGATCTTGCGTTTGGGTATCAACGATCGCGTCTGCGCCAAATTTCTGTGCTAATTCTAAGCGTTTCTTATCTTTTGAAATCCCCGTAGCAATGACTGTTGCACCAATTTCTTTCGCAATTTGAACTAAGAACAAACCAATAGGCCCCGGCCCCATAACTAGGATCGTATCGTGAAGATCTAAAGGGCTTCTTTGATACATCGCATGAACACAACATGACAAAGGCTCTGACATAGCTGCTCCTTCGTAACCTAAATTTTCTGGTAATTTATGCGCATATTTTTCTTTGGCGATCACATATTTTGCCAAAGATCCATTTTGCTGAGTACCAATGCCTTTACGGTAAGGACAAAGATTATACTGTTCTTTTTTGCAGTAAGTACATTGTCCACAAACATAAAAAGTTGTTTGACTTGTTACACGATCCATAGGCTTAAATTTCGTAACATTTTCTCCTACTTGAGCGACACGTCCTGAAAATTCATGTCCTAAAACAACTGGCGTTACCGGATTTTTATACTCACCCTTAAATGTATGGATATCTGAACCACAAATTCCTGTATAAGCAACTTCAATTAAAATCTCATCTTCTTTAGGAACTGGAATTTCTAATGTCTCAAGAGACATTTTGTCATATCCAGCTTCTCTTTTTGTTACAGCCTGCATTGTTTTTATATTTTGTTGGCTATTTTCTGTTGCATGCATATTTTTCCGACCTTTCAATTAAAATACACTATTGAATAATTCTGAGCCTTTTAAGATAATCCAGTTTAGAATATTACCGCCAGTATCTAAGTTACTGATTTGAGCGGCTCCTTCTGGAAACTCTACGATACCTTCTCCCATTTGTGTGATGACTGGCGCAAAATTGGTAGCCATATATAAACCAAATACCACAGCAACAGTACAAGCTAAAACTGAATGCACAATATTTCCGTTACGCCCAGGCACGATTAATGCCGCAAAGAATGGAATCGTTGCCAAATCTCCAAATGGTAAAACATGGTTACCTGGTAAAATTACTGCTATAAATAAAGTAATCGGTACCATTAAAAGACCTGTAGATAACGCTGCAGGAGAACCTGTTGCTAATGCAGCATCCATCCCCAAAAAGATTTCCCGATCTTTATAACGGCTTTTTAACATTTTTTGTGCGCCTTCTTGAATAGGAATAAGCCCTTCCATCAAAATTTTTACCATACGTGGCATCAGTAACATAATACCGCCCATCGTCATAGCTGTTTGTAAGATTCCAGAGATATCATACCCTCCAAGAATGGCTAAAAATGCTCCAATAATAACCCCCATGATCATGGGTTCTCCAAAAATGCCAAAGCGTCTCTGGATAGTCTCAGGTTTTACGTTAATTTTATTTAATCCAGGAATTTTGGAAATTAACCAAGCTGCTGGGATTCCGAACACAGCATAGCCAGCTGCCGAACCAGTAGCAAAACTAATACCTTCTAAACCATAGTATTCTTGTACTTTTGGCGCTGTTTTATCAGCAATAATCAAACAAAAGATAGTATACAAAATACCGCCTAAAATCCCCATCATAATACTTCCTGTAACAATATAGGCAGTTGCTGCCGCTGCAGACATATGCCAATAATTCCAAATATCTATATTCAAAGTTTTCGTCCATTTCAAACCAAGCATAGCTAAATTAACCACTAAGATAATAGGGATCATCAATCCCGCAATAGGTTGTGCCCACGTGATGGATGAAATTGCCGGCCAACCAGCGTCAATGATTGTTAAATTTAAGCCAAAACGCTCCACCATAGCCTGGGCAACAGGTCCAACGGTATTAGTTAGTAAATCTATAACTAAATTAATCCCGATCATACCAATTCCTACTGTAATACCAGAAGTTATTGCTTTAGTAACTTTCACCCGAAATATCAACCCTACAATGAAGATAATAATAGGCAACATAACACTCGGTCCCATATCTAAAACCGCTTGTACAGCATTCATTAAAGCTCCCATGATATTGTGCTCCTTTCAAGAAATGTCAGCTAATTTGTTTAGCTGTATCTATAATTTCCTTTTCTGTTTCTTCTGTACCTACGCCGGTTAAAAACGACATCGCCTTAATGGCAGGAATATCATATTCTTGTGGTAATACTGTGGTAGAAATTAACATATCAGCGCCATCTTGTTTTCCAGCTGCCTGTGAGATCTTTATTTGATCTACATCGGCTTCCATACCATTTTCTTTGAATAATTCCTCTACCTTTTGTGTCACAACTGTTGATGTAGCTATCCCCGCCCCACAAGCAACTAAAACTTTAATCTTTCTCATCGTATTTCCCTCCAAATTGTTTTCATTTAAAAAATAACGAACAAAGAATAATCTTTATGTGCACACGTCATTTCCTTGACAATTTTCATTATATTTTAAAAGCGCTTACTTAACAATGATATTAGTAGCCCACTTTTATGGAGAAAATTATGCAGCGTGAGATCATTAGTTCTTTAAATGTGAAAAAAATAACATTAAAGAGTTTACTTAATTTCATTTTGAAGATAAAAAAATAGGCTGAAACAAAAGTTCCAACCTAGCTAGTTTTACATTAGTTCATTCATTTATGATATTACTGGAATAGCTTCTGACTTTTTGTAAACAAAGCTTCATCAAAGAAGACCAGATAAACAGTAAGTTCATTTTTTAAAAGGAACTGACGAATTGTCTCCACAGCAATTTTTACCGCTTCATCCTGCGGAAAGCCGTAGACTCCTGTAGAAATTAAAGGAAAGGCTACACTGTCACAACCTTTTTCGACTGCTTTTTCTAAACTATTATGATAACTTGCAGCCAATAACTCTGAAGCTTTTTTACCTTCTTTTTGATAAATAGGACCTGCCGTATGAATAATATAAGAGGCAGCGAGATTTCCACCAGAAGTGACAACAGCCTCTCCCGTTTTTATTGGTGCTAATCGATCACATTCAGCTTGTAACTTTTGCCAGCCAGCTGCTTTAAAAATAGCGCCGCACACGCCGCTACCTCCTTGTAATTGTGTATTAGCAGCATTCACAATGGCATCTACATTCATCTTAGTAATATCTTGATAAACAAAATTTAATGTCATTTTTATACCCACCTTGTAAAAAAAGCAAGGATTCGAAAAAGAACCCTTGCTTTATCACTTCGTTATTTTAATGCATTAACGATTTCTCTGTTAAATGCATCTAAATCATCTGGTGTCCGACTGGTAATCAAGTTGTCATCGACAACCACTTCTTCATCTTTTACATTTGCTCCAGCGTTTGCTAAATCAGGACGAACAGAAGTAAAGCCAGTCATTGTTCTACCTTTAGCCACACCAGCTTGAATAAAGATTTGTGGTCCGTGACAAATTGCAAATACAGGCTTACCAGATTCAACAAATTTTTTAGTGAAATCAACATAACGATCGTCTGTACGTAATTGGTCAGGAGAAAATCCTCCTGGAATTAATAATGCATCAAAGGAAGAAACATCTCCATCTTCAATGGATTGATCAACTGAAATTGTGGAACCTTGTTTACCATCTACGTGATCTTTTCCGTTATCACTAATAACCACAACTTCGTTCCCAGCGTTTTCTAATGCTTCTTTAGGTGAAGTTATCTCGATATCTTCAACAAAATCTGTCATAATTGCTGCAATTTTACTCATAATTTTCTTCCTCCTTATTCAGTATAGGTCTTTTTCAACCTCTACTTCTATTATAACGAATGATAATTTTTGCCTCAAATATTTTGATGTATGGCAAACTTTTATTCAGAAAATAAAAAATATGATAAAATAAACGGTATAAAATTTTAAATCAATCCAATTCATTGCAATAAAGGAGACTTATTTTGAAAATTAAACAAACATTACTTGCTACAACCTACTTGTTTTTCTTTTGTATATTTACCTTCAACGCAACAGCTTCGGCTCAAGATCTAAACACAAGCTCAGTAAATAATCAATCAGAAGTAGTTTTATCTACAAATCTTACTTCGTCTGAAACTAGTCAAAATGCAACCGAGGCACAATTGTTAGATAATCCAATTGTTACTTTTTTACTAGAACATTTAAAAATCAATAAACCTACCGTCTTTGCCATTGGTATTACCACGATTGGTATCATTTTTCTTTTTATGTCGCTGTTTTTACCTAGTTTGGCTAAACAGGAACAAATGAGGCAAAGATCAAACCAACCAGCTTCTGTAAATAGGCACGGAAATCGGCGAAAAAAAGTTTCGAAAAAAGGGATTATCGCTGTTTTAGGTCTTATATTTGTACTCATAGGTGTCGTAGTGCAAACAATCAATCAGATGAATTAAAAACTATTCATTTAATAGGCTTTTGCGTCGCTTGGTTTATCTAAGTTAAACCACTTCGGCTTAATCTTTCTCCTGTTTTTCTATATCAATAACTCGATCTACAAAAGGCTCATAAAATTCTTGTTCGTGAGAAACCACCAAGACAGTACCAGGGTAATTACCTAGGGCTTCCTGTAGACTTTCCTTAGTCTTTTGGTCAATATGGTTGGTCGGCTCATCTAATATTAAAAAATTGCTAGTCTGCAAAGTTAGTTGTGCCAATTTCACCTTTGACTGTTCGCCGCCGCTTAATAACTTAAGCGACTCTTGCACCAGTTGGTCGCTAAGACCACAACGTGAAAGTTGTCTTCTCAGTTCTTTATTGGAAGCATTAGGAAAAATATTCCCTAGGTATTGCAAAGGTGTTTGCAGAGGTGACTCCCAGACTAGCTCTTGTTCAAAATAACTCACTTTCGTATTGGCTGGGTAGTGGAATTCACCAGCTAAAGCCGGTATTTCGCCCAGTAATGTTTTTAATAAAGTCGATTTACCAATTCCATTAAATCCCTTTAAAGCAACTTTTTCTCCATAACGAATCGTTAAATCAATAGGATCTAATAAAGGTCTCTCATAACCAATAGTTAAACCTTGTGTTGTTACCGCAAAAGTCGCAACAATTTCTTTATAAGGAAAATTAAAATTGGGCTTTATTTGATTTGTGGGCGGCGTTAGTCGTTCTACTTTAGCCAGTTGCTTTTCACGACTTTTGGCCATTTTAGAGCGAGATCCAGCCTTGTTTTTACGTATATAGTTTTCTGTTTTTTCAATTTGCTTTTTTTGAGCTTCATAACGTTTCATGTAATTTTCCTGGTCAGCTTCTTTTTGCTTTAACGCTTTAGCTAAATTTCCTGTATATTTCGTTAGAGTCCCAAACTCGATATCAGCAATATGAGTGGTAATCTCATTTACAAATTCTTGATCATGCGAAACCACTAAAAAAGTCCCTGGGAAATTTTGTAAAAATGAAGTTAGCCACTGGACATGTTTATCATCTAAATGGTTCGTTGGCTCATCTAATACCAATATATCCGGTTTTTCTAATAATAATTTAGCTAAAATAACTTTTGAACGCTGACCGCCACTTAAATTTTTCAATAAAGTATTTAAACCCAAGACATCAAGTCCAAGACCAACAGCCATTTCCTGAATCAAAGTATCCATTTGATAAAATTCACTTTGATCTAATTTCGTTTGTAATTTCCCCGCTTTTTCTAATAAAAGATCATCAAATGTTTGGCTATACTTTTCATAAAGCTCACTGATTTCTTCTTCAATTGCTAATTCCTTTACAAAAGCTTGTTTTAAAAACTCATAAATCGTTAACTGTTCGTCAACTCTCACATATTGATCTAAGTATCCAACACTTTGGTTTTTTGGTAGTTCAATAAAGCCTTCATCGGGTAAAACTTCACCAGTAATAATTTTAACCAATGTAGACTTACCTGCACCATTTTGACCGATCAAACCAATATGTTCTCCAGTATTTATTTGTAAGTTTAATTTTTCATATAATAACTTATCCCCAAATTGTTGCGAGATATTAACTAATTTCAACAATATTTATCCTATCCTATCTATGTACAAAATCTAAAACCCGTAAAAAAACTGTGAACAAAATTGTCCACAGCTTTACTGTAAAATTATTCAACTAAAAAAGTCTAACACGCTTAAAAAAATATGTCTAGTTTAATCATCCCAAACATCGCTAAGTGATAAATCTACTTCTACTTTTGTCCCATCAAATTCCTCATCTATATATTCTTGCACCTCAGGATCGTGATATAATTCACCTAACTTTTTCAGCTGTTCTTCGTCTTGTCGATCTTCTTTCACAGCAATAATATTTAGGTTGATACGATTGGATTCATCTGCTTTTTCACGATAAATTGCATCATTTAAAACATTCAACCCACCTTCAAGAGCAATCGTATTCCCAATTAAAGCCATATCCACGTCTTGTAAAATACGTGGACCTGTCCAATCATCAATCAGCTCAAATTCTAAATTTTTAGGATTTTCACTGATATCATCAGTGGTACCAACACCATCATCAAAATCTTCATCTAATTCAATTAAACCTGCTTTTTCTAATACACGCAATTGTCTGGCGCCATCAGCTGGATTATCAGCTATGGCAACAACAGCATGATCTTCTACTTCATCAAGCTTATCATATTTATCCGAATAAATACCTACTGGTTCTACATATGTTGTAGCTATTGGAACCAACTTTTCTGCACTATCTTCATTAAAACTTTCTAAATAACCAATTGTTTGAAAAGCATTGGCATCAATATCTTCATCTGCCGTCGCGGTATTTTTGGCTACGCCATCTTCAATATCTTCTACCTCAATTTCAACGCCAGCTTTTTCCGCGGCATCCGAATTTGCAATAAAACGCCAAATATCTGCATCCGCACCAACTGATCCGACTCGGATAACCGAGTCATCTTGACCTTCATTACTTGCTTTATTGCTACAAGCAGTCATTACAACAGACATTAATACAATAATAAACCCTGACCACATTTTCTTCATAAAAAAACTCCTTTAATGTTTACAAAACGATAACGGATACTTTTTAAATAATTTAACAAAACGAGTGAAATACCTGTTATCCTATGCTATTTACATAAAATCATTAAAATGAAGAAAAACCAAATATACTTCCGTTGATTTTGCATAAAAAGAGGGAGAGTTGCTTTTACTTCCCTTGATTTTATAAAAAAAAGAAGGGAAGTCTACATTAGTTGCCTTCTTTTTAGAGTAAACAAAACATATCTTAAAAAATTTTATAAAAAAAGCGGAAATATCAAATTACCGCTTTTTCCGCTTATTTTCGTGCTTTAGTTCATCGTCATACCGCCAGTTACGTTAATAGCCTGTCCTGTCATATAACTAGACAACGGACTTGCTAAAAATAAAATAACATTGGCTACATCTTGTGTAGTCCCAGTACGCCCCAATGGCACTTGACTCTGATCTTCTTCTAATACCTCTTGGGCAGACATTCCTCGAATTTCTCCGCCTTCAACACGCTCTCTATGTTTCATCGGTGTTTCAACAATTCCAGGACAAACAGCATTTACCAAGATATTGTTAGGCGCAACTTCCAAGGCTAAAGTTTTACATAGGCCTAGGACTGCATGCTTCGATGCGACATAACCAGACATACCTTTATAACCATTTTTACCAGCCTGTGAAGCAACAAAAATTACTCGACCATTTTTATTGTGCGTCTGCATTAAAGCAGTCACGTACTTACTGCTTAAGTATGCCCCACGTGTATTTACTGTTTGTACTTTATCAAAATCTGTAGTCCTACTTTCAGTGAGAAAATCTACAGTAGATATCCCCGCTACATGAACAAGTACATCAGGTACTAAATGTTTTTCTTCTAATTGCTGAGTTAATTGGATAACTTCTTCTTCTTCGGAAATATCCAAATGCATTTTATAAAAATCTGTAGCAGTTTCCGTCAACTTGACTTCTTCAAAGGCAATATCACAAGCAATAACGATAGCTTCTTCTTTCTGAAAAGTCTCCAACACGCTTTTTCCAATACCTTGAAACGCACCAATGACTAAAACAACCTTCTCTTTTAACTCAGGAAAATACATCAACAATACCTCCTAAACTACATGACGTTCAAAAGGATCGTCGCTAATACCATCTTCTAAGATAAGTTTAGCGTATTCTTTTGCAGAAAATAGTGAATGATCACGATAATTACCACAGCTAGTAATATCAACACCTTGCACATCTTCCCATTTTGTTTCATAAGCGATAGTTTTAAGAGATTCAGTTAATGCTTGGGCAACCTCTGTTGCTGAATATTCGCCCCAGATGATTAAATGAAAACCGGTACGGCAACCAAAAGGAGAGCAATCAATAATACCTTCTAGACGATCACGTAATAAATCAGCTAATAAGTGTTCAATTGTGTGCATACCAGCAGTTGGTAGTTCCTTTTCATTTGGTTGTAAGAAACGTAGATCATAATTAGAAATAACGTCACCTTTTTTACCATTTTCTTTTCCAATCAAACGTACATATGGTGCTTTTACCTTTGTATGATCCAATGTAAAACTTTCTACTTCTGCCATTTTAGCTTCCTCCTAAAAATTTTTTAGAGATAAAAAAATCTCCATCCCTTTGCTTACCATCTATGATAAACAAAGGGACGAAGACTTTCGCGTTACCACCCTTATTTGCATAAACCTCACAGTCAATGCCTCAACGGTACCTTAGATACCCGGCAGTATATCGGCTGCTATTTCCGTTTATCCAGCGTCAACTGAATAAAAAGCTCAGAGCTCATCTTCACCGACTATTATTTGCTCCCTTTCTCACCATCCGGGTTCTCTTTTAACAAATGCATCAGCTACTCTTCTCTATCGTTGCTTTACATATGATTTGTGAACAGTATAGACAAGACTGAGGAAAATGTCAAGGTAAGATGCTTCGTATTTTACTTCTAATAAGAGCTAATAACCTTATTGAATTTAAAAATATAGTCATATATTTTTAAATGAAATCCCTTGCAACTAAAAAAATTTATGATATTATATTTTTGAATCGATTCAAAAATATAATAAAGAAAGTGTGAAAAAATTGTCTATAACAGAAAGAATCTCTAAATGGTTAATGCCACTTGCTTCAAAAATGGCTAATCAACGGCATTTAGTGGCAATTCGAGATAGTTTTGTCGATATAAGTCCTATTATTATTGCCAACTCCTTATTTATTTTATTGAATGCGCTTCTTTTTTCAAACGAAACGGTTAACGAATATGTGGACTTATCTTCATTATCCGATTTAGCATTAATGGTAAACAATGGAACTTTAGGAATTATGACAATATTTGTTACTTTCTTAATCGGTTATCGCATGGCAAATCATTATATTTCAAATGGGAAAATCAAGCGGGAAAACCTTAGTGAACTACACGCAGGAATTTTGAGTTTAGCACTCGCTATGATCATGTTTCCTTTATTTAATGAAGTAACTCCAGTTGATTCACAAGAACCAGTAGAAGTTGCAGGCGTCTACTTACAATCACTTACTTCTTCTGGTGGTATGTTTGTCGGAATCATCGCGGCTTTACTAGGAACTGAACTCTTAGTGAGGTTATCAAGTAAGGAAAAGTTACGTATTAAAATGCCTGATGGCGTGCCTCCCGCTGTTGCTGGATCATTCAATGCATTGATTCCTGAGTGTCTAACAATCGCTATCTTTGCTATTATAACTTTTACTATTGTTAAAGGAACCGGACAATCTATTCCAGATATTATTCAATTAATCATTTCTGTTCCTCTACAAAAAGCAATGGAAAGCCCTGTTGGTTTATTTGTTGTTCAAATATTTACACAAGTTTTATGGTTTTTCGGTTTACACGGTCAAAATATTGTATCCTCTGTTACATCTCCTCCAATGTTAACAGCCATTCAACAAAACGTAGACGCATTTAACGTCGGCGACGCAATTCCTAATATTGTGACAAACCCTTGGATTGGTATGTATACATTATTTGGTGGGACAGGTGCAATTTTGCCTTTATTAATAGCTATTATATGGGTGTCAAAGCGACAAGATTATAAAAATATCGCTAAAATTGGTCTCCTACCTAGTTTGTTTAATGTTTCAGAACCCGTTATGTTCGGTTTACCTGTTGTTATGAATCCTTACTTGGCAATTCCTTTTATCGGAATATCACTTGTTAACTTAGCTATCGCTTACCCCCTAACTGTTTTAGGTCTTGTCGGTAGAAGTGTAGTTATTCCGCCATGGGTCTTACCTCCAATAGTTACAACTTGGGTAACTACAGCAGGAGATATTCCAGCTACTTTGCTTTCAATTATTTTATTTGTACTTGATATTTTCCTTTATATGCCTTTTGTACTTGCAGCAAATCGTGGAATGCGAGAGAATATAGAATAAAAAACTTATAGGAAAGAGGAACATAATGGCCACCATTCAAGAAGTTGCAAAATTAGCAAACGTTTCTGTCGGTAGCGTTTCTCGTTATTTAAATGGACATAAGTTAAAAGAAGCGAATATGAAGCGAATCGAGGCAGCAATTACAGAACTAGATTATAAACAAAATTTCTCAGCTAAGGGATTAAAAAGCAACCGAACTATGTCAATCGGTTTATTAATAAATAATGCACAAAGTACTTTTTCGGCATCAATGATTGCTACCTTAGCGGACGAATTGGAAAAACTTGGCTACAGTATGCTATTTAGTGGATTTCACCAAAATAAAAGCCACTTAGAAACTAAACTAGAATTTCTACTTTCTAGAAAAGTCGATGGCTTAATTGTCTTTGAAGCTGAACCAGAATGGAAAGAAGTGCAACGTTTTAAAGACCTAGATATCCCTGTTGTTTCGATAAATACGCCTCTAGATTTACCTAAAGTTGATTCAATTATAATGGATAATCGTCAAAGTACAAAAAAAGTGGTAAAAAAAATGATAGATTATGGCCATCGGAAAATTGGGATTATTGCTGGTTTACAAAAAGACTATATTGCCAGAGAACGCTTAAAAGGAGCTTTTGATGCCTTCAATGAAATGTTACTTCCTATCTCAGAGTATGCAAAAGTATACTATGGTGATTATTCAAAGGCAAGCGGATATACGGGAGTAAATGAACTTTTAAAACAACAAATTAGCGCAATTTTTATTTGTAATTACAATATGTCACTTGGATCTTTACAAGCGATTTATGAAAAAGATATTCTATTAGGAAAAGAGCTTTCCTTTGCTAGCTTTGATTATTTTGATTCTAGTGATATTTTCAAACCTAAGTTGACGGTCATTCGTCAACCAGTAGTTGATATGAGCCTGCTGGCTGCTAAACAAATAGTTAAAAAAATTCAACAAACCGAATCATCAGAAGGAAAACAATTTGTTATCCCAAATAAAATTTTATGGCGTGATTCAGTAAGGAGAATAAAATAAACAATGTCAAAAATCCGAAAAGATATTGAAGA
Organism: Tetragenococcus halophilus subsp. flandriensis; assembly: GCF_030161475.1. Taxonomy (GTDB): domain Bacteria; phylum Bacillota; class Bacilli; order Lactobacillales; family Enterococcaceae; genus Tetragenococcus; species Tetragenococcus halophilus_C. The sequence goes on from NZ_BSUG01000007.1 coordinate 73,231, forward strand.
AAACACAACAGCTTTGCAAGAAAACTATTCTAATTTATCTTCTCAAATTAAAGATAAATTAGAATGGTTCCAAGACCAAAAAATCGGGATCATTTTCCATTGGGGGTTATACTCTCAGGCTGGTATCGTAGAGTCATGGCAACTATCTCAGGAAGATGACTGGGCACGAAAAAAAGAAAGTTGGCGTAATGATATCGACACCTTACGTAAAGATTACTGGGCATTAAACCACGTGTTTTGCCCAGAAAATTTTGAACCTCAAATTTGGGCTGAAAAGGCAAAATCAGCTGGCTTTCGTTATATGATCTTTACTACAAAACATCATGATGGCTTTAACATGTATGATACGCAATATAGTAACTACAAAATTACAGCTGCTGATAGCAGTTTTCACACAAATAAAAAAGCAGATATATTAAAACACCTTATAGATGCTTTTCATAAAAAAGATATAGCAACAGGCTTATATTACTCTAAAGCTGATTGGCATTCCCCTTACTACTGGAAAGATGGACAAAAGCCTGTTGGAAGGTATGCTAGCTATGATCCAAAGGAAGATTCAAAAACTTGGAAAAAATTTAGTCAATATGTAAAAAATCAGCTAATCGAGTTGGTTAAAAATTATGGTCCGACAGATATCCTATGGCTGGATGGTGGGTGGATAAATACAACTCATAATGAATACCTACCAATGGATGATATCGCTTCTGAATTAAGGATAATCCAACCAGATCTGTTGATTGTAGATCGTGCAGTGGGTGGAAAATACGAAAATTATGTTACTCCTGAACGAAAAATTCCCGAAACACCACCAAAAAAAGCTTGGGAAAGTAACATACCTTTGGCAAAAAATTGGGGGTATGTACCAAACGATGAGTACAAATCGTTTGTAGAAATTTTAAGTTCAGTCGTGCAAGTTGTTTCCTTAGGAGGTAATATCATTTTAGGGGTCGGACCAAAACCTGATGGTACACTACCAAAAGAAGCACAAAATATTATGAGCCAATTAGGTGATTGGTTACAAATTTATGGAGAAGGCATTTACGAAACTCGACCTTATCAAGATTTTACACAAAAAGATTGGTTTTTTACATGGAAGAAAAATAATATCTATGCTTTTCATAAAAATATAGGAGGAAAAATTTCACTAGATTTGGAAAATTTCCCATTAAGGATAAAAAAAGTAATCAACATGGAAACAAAAGAAACACTCTTATTTGATCGCCAAAGTATTTCTACTTTACAACAAGCAGAGTTTATCGGTATACAATTAAAACTGGAGGAAAACTTATGAAAACATTCCCGAAAAATTTTTTGTGGGGCTCAGCTACATCAGCTCCCCAATCTGAAGGCCATAGTTCAAAAAATGGAAAAGCGGCGACGACTTGGGACTATTGGTTTGAAAAAAATCCTGAAAAATTTAACGAACAACAAGGTCCTGAAAATACATCTAATATATACGAAATGTATCAAGAAGATTGCAAGAGAATGAAAGAAATTGGTCTTAACTCTTTTAGAACTTCGATCTCTTGGGCACGTCTTCTACCAGATGGTAAACATATCAATCAAGAAGCGGTTGATTTTTATCGTGATTATTTTAAACATATGATTGCAAACGATGTTCAACCAATTATTAATTTATTCCATTTTGACATGCCAATGTGGTTAATGGAAAAAGGTGGCTGGGAGACTCGAGAGTCTGTTGATACTTTTGCTTTTTACGCTAAAACTGCATTCGAGCTATTTGGTGACTTGATAAAAACATGGACAACTTTTAACGAGCCTATAGTACATATTGAATGTGGTTATTTAAACGGTGCTCATTACCCAGCGATTCATGATTTCAAAAAAGCTATTCAAGTCGGATATCATACTTTGATGGCCCATGTTTATGCTGTAAAAGCCTTTCGCCAAGTTATACCTAAAGGCAGTATTGGTATTATTTTAAATATTACTCCTGCTTATGCACGCAGCGATCAACCAGCTGATCAGACAGCAAAAGAAAACGCTGATTTATTAACAATGAAAAGTTTTCTAGACCCGGCTGTCAAAGGGCAGATTCCTAATGCTTTGATTCAGTTAATTAAACAGCATAATTTAACGCCGGAAACAGTAGATTCTGATAAGGATTTAATAAAAGAAAACACTGTTGATTTTATCGGTTTAAATTATTACCAACCCTTGCGTGTACAAGCACCCGAAGACCCTAGTTTTCCAGCTCAGGATCCAGAAGATCTATATGCACCTTATGATTGGCCGGAAAAACGGATCAACCCTTATCGCGGCTGGGAAATCTATCCTGAGGCTATCTACGATGTGGCTATGATGATGAAAAATGAATATAATAACTTTCCCTGGTATGTTAGTGAGAATGGTATGGGTGTTGCCAATGAAGAACGTTTTATGGATGAAGATGGCATGATACAAGACGAGTATCGAATCGATTTTATGAAGGAACATTTAGATTATCTTTACCAAGGAATCCAGGAAGGTAGTAATTGTTTTGGCTATCATACTTGGACATTTATTGATTGTTGGTCATGGCTAAATGGCTATCGTAATCGTTATGGCTTTTACCGCTTAGAATCTGGAAATGATTTTAAACGTAGTTTGAAAAAAAGTGGTCTTTGGTATAAAGAAACTGCCCAAAATAACGGTTATTAAGAAAAGAGGAGAATAATGAGTCTTGCAGTTTTTGATATGGGTGGTAGTTCTATAAAATATGGTTTATGGGATCAGCAAACGCTCCATCAAACAGGAAGTTTTGCTACGCCAGCCACCTTTGAACAATTACAAATTCAATTAAAACAAATCATTACCCCCAACAAAGATCAAATCACAGGAGTAGCTTTTAGTTCACCAGGCGCTGTTAATGTCAAAAATCGCAGCATCGATGGAATCAGTGCTATTCCTTATATTCATCAACGACCTATCTTTGATGAATTAGAATCCTACCTAGGTTTACCAGTATCTATCGAAAATGATGCGAATTGTGCTGGGATTTGTGAAATGACCCTAGGTGCTGGAAAACATGTTGAAAATGCTATCTTTGTAGTTATTGGAACAGGTGTGGGAGGCGCTATATTTATTAATAATCGTTTATATAAAGGCGCTCATCTTTTTGGTGGTGAAGTTGGTTTAATGCATAACCCAAATGGAAAAACTTTAAGCTATAATGGAACAGCTGTTAATACCGCCAAACGTTTCTCAGAACAATATGGTAATAAAATCACAGGGATCGAACTATTTGAACAAAAAGAAGCAGGTGATAAACGAGCTTCTCAAGCCATTGAAGACATGTATGATCATCTAGCTGATTCACTTTATAATATCCAAGTTTCATTAGATCCGGAGATGGTCATTTTAGGTGGTGGTATTTCAGCACGTCCTGAACTAGCCGAAGCGCTTCAAACACGTTTACAAGTATTATTAACAAAGGAAGGCGTAGTCGAAATACTTCCTGAAGTGAGAAGCTGTCATTATCAAAATAACGCGAATTTAATTGGTGCCGCAATAAATTTTGAGAGTATACAAAAAAACAGGTAAGCATTTTTGCTTATCTGTTTTTGTATACATATTTCCATTTTAAAAGTTTCGAATTTTCCAAGAATCTAAGTGAATATCCAAGTAAAATTGTAATAAATCCCCTTGTAGCTGCGTATTCAAAGAAAAATTTAATTTTTCCGATAACTGCTTTGCAATGGCTAAACCCAGCCCTGAGCTATCCCTCTGTCGTGCTGGTTCACTCTGATAGTTACGATCAAATAAACGAGTAACGTCCATCTTTTGGCCTTCTAGTATCTCATTTTCAAAAACAAAGCGTAGTCGCTCTTCCTGCTTTTCTAAACGAATATGAAAATACTGTGTGCCATGAGTAAAGGCGTTTTTAATCAAGTTTTGTATAATTCGTTCAAAATCAATGCGACTTGTCTGAAGCACGATTCTTTCCTCTGTTAAATCAATATTGATATCATCAAAGGCAGCTGTTAATTCTTCATAGTACTGCGCTACTTGTTCTTGAATTAGTGTAATGGGGTTGACTGCTTCTTCCTGAATTTTATAGTCATCGGCATCCAACAAACTTAGCAAGTAAAATTCATCAATAAGTGACGAAATCAGCTGCGTGCGCTCTTCAATAATGGTTAAATATTTTAAATCACGCGCACTCATCCCGGATTTGTCCATCATTTGTATATATCCGATCATTGAGGTCAAGGGTGTCCTAAAATCATGGGAAATTGAAGCAATCATTTCCTTGCTTTGTTTAGCCATTCGCTTATTTTCTTTTGAGGTTTGATTAAAAGAGTCCACCAATTCGTTCACTTCTTCTACTAGTTGAAGATGACGTTTTGATACACCAACCCTTTTCAAAGGTGTACGAGAATTCCCTTGCTTAATTGCCTTAATTTGTAAAATCATATCTTTTAATTCACAATAGTAAAAAATCCAAGCTAAAATAAGCAATACGTTCATTCCAATACTAATGTACAAAATCCATATCACAAAGCTCACCTACTAATTATCTTTGACATCCGAGTGTTTCAATATAAAAAATGAAATAACCGTCGTTACAATAATATAAATACCTATAATAACAAAGGGTTGAGCGCCAATTGAATCTATCGTTTTCAGAGCTGCTTGTGCACTTGGCGGTCGATTAGCGGGTTGCCCTTGTTGCCCATAAAAAATTCCATTTCTCAAAGCCTCTTGTAGTTTTCCAGTATTTGTCGAAAGTAGATAAGGGCTTAAATCAAAATTACGTAAAACTCGTGCATGATTCACCCATCTAATAAGATTGCCTATAATACCATTGGAAATAATGAAAAATAGAAATAACGGAATATTACCGCCCTGCCATTTCAAAGTAATTATATTAGTCAATGAAGAAAAAGCAATTGTAAATAAAGCTAGATAGGCGACTAAGCTAAGCAAGACTCCAATTTGACTCATTGTAAAAAAGGGTATCCCACTATTTAATAATGCAAGTATAGCAAATCCACCCAGATAAGCAATTGCTAAAAAGACAAACACAACAAGCATATAAATAAGGGAACTAATGATTTTTGCCACAATATATTCACTTTTACGTAAGCCAGAACTAAATAAACGGACAAAACCTTTGTTATTAAGTTCATCTAAATAAACCGCATAATAAAATTGTGGAGCTATAATGAAAGAGCCAAATAAAGCAAGTGGCATCACTGCTACGGAAAAATACATCTCTGTAAGTTCGCTTTTATTATCGAGAAAATTAGCATTACCCGAGCCAAAAATAACAAATATTAAAAATAAAACTGCCAAAACCAACCAATACAACTGATTACTTCGTTTATGAAAAATCCGATAAAGATCCGCTTTAATATAATTAAACATTTTCTTGACCTCCTTGATGAATAAGAGAAAGATAGTAATCTTCCAAAGTTTGTTGATGGGGCGTTAATTTATATAGTTCAAGCCCACCATCTACTAAAATTTTTGCAATTTTATTTGTTTCATCAATATGGTCAGAAAGAATAATTTCCTTATCACCATTAACGACATAATCTAAAGGAGTTAGCTGTTCCTCTAATAGATAGGCCGCTTTTTCTGGGTTATCTACCTTGATAATCACTTGGTCTTCTGTTTTTTCTAATAAAGTTTTTCGATCAATTTCACTTAGCAACTCGCCATCATGAATAAAGCCAAAACGTGTAGCCATGATCCCTAGTTCTCCCAAAATATGTGAAGATATTAAAAAAGTAATTTCCTGCTCACGATTCAATTTTTGCACTAGCTTTCTAAAACTAGCAATACCTTGAGGGTCCAAACCATTGATCGGCTCATCCATAATAATTAAATCGGGCTTACCAACTAAAGCATTGGCAATATTTAAACGTTGTTTCATTCCCATAGAAAATGTTTTAACTTTCTTTTTTACTTTATCCAACTCGACTAGTTTCAACACACGATCAACTTCTGTTTTATCCGTGATTCCTTTAAGTTTACAAGTATAAGTTAAATTTTCCCGAGCATTTAGATAGGGGAAAAACTGTGAACCATACATAAAACCGATATTTTTTTGAGAGCCTTCTAAATTCTCGATAGAAGGTTGATCATAAATCGACACCTCGCCTCTGTCTTGTACCGCAAGACCCATTATTACTTTAAATAAAGTCGATTTTCCTGCGCCATTTTTACCAACCAGTCCATATACTTCTCCAGGTCTGACATGAATAGAAACATCGTGCAAAGCGTCTTGTTTACCATAAGTCTTTGTCACAGCATGAGTGCTCAGTAGGTTTTCCATACTTACTCTCCTTTAGCTTTTTGAGTATACTTTTATCTTAGTAAGGAGAATTTTCAAAACCCTGTCGTAAATCTTACAAAAGTATTAAATTGACTAAGTATTTAGTTGAAAGCCTACACCCCAAATGGTTTTGATAACTTCCTTATCTGTAAATACTTGAAACTTATTACGTAAACGAGAGATATGAACTGTAATGGTATTATCATCCCCAAAATAAGGTTCTTGCCAGATGCTTTCATATAAATTTGCCTTAGTGAAAACCTTTTTAGGATGTTGTAAAAAGGTTTTTAGTAATTCATATTCTTTTTGTGTCAATAAGATCAACTGATCTTGGTAGTAGACTTCATGTGTTTCATCGTTCATTGTAATGTTACCCACTGTTAAAATAGAGTCTTTAGCTTCCTCTACTGTACGACTTCGCAACTGATTTTTTATCCTGGCCATTACTTCAACAGTATTAAAAGGTTTGGCTATGTAATCATTAGCTCCTGTTTCAAATACTTCAGATAAAACACTAGGTTCGTTTTTGGCGGTGATAACAATAATTGGCGTAGCGTTTGTTAAACGAATTTCAGCAATTAATTCTTCACCACTAAGTCCTGGCAACATCAAATCCAACAAAATAAGATCGAAACTTTCATCCGCTAAAAGTCGCTTAGCCTCGGACCCAGCAAAAGCTTGCGTTACGTCATAATCAGTTTCGAGTAAGTCGTTTAACAAATTATTGATATCATTATCATCTTCTACAATCAAAATTTTCTTCATTGCTCTTCACCTTACTATCATTCATCTATTTGCATTTTAGCGTGTACAAATAAAAAAAGAAAGATCATTCAAATAAAAAGATAAATGATCTTTCTTTTTTGCTATTTCCAAACATCCGCAGCAACTTCTTGTAATAAGTTAATTTTTTCCCATTGTTCTTCTTCAGTCAGACGATTACCTTCTTCTGTTGAAGCAAATCCACATTGCGGACTGATACTTAAATTTTCCAGCGGAACATATTCTGTGGCTTCTTTAATTCTTGATTCTATCTCTTCCTTACTTTCCAATTCTGGAAATTTCGATGTAACTAAACCTAAAACAATTTTACTATTTTTGTTTTTCCAGTAACGCAAAGGAGCAAAATCACCCGCACGGTCTGAATCATATTCTAAGAAGAAGCCATCATAATTTGTGGCAAATAATTCTTCAGCAATTGGTTCATAACCACCTGAAAATAACCAAGAAGATGCATGATTTCCTCGACAAATATGGGTTGTCAGTGTTAAATCTTTGGGTTTATCTTCCAAAGCTTCGTTAATAATTTCGGTACAAATTTGAGCAATGCTTTTGGGATCGATCCTTTGTTCTTGTAGTACTTTTCTTTTATCTGCATCCGCTAGAAATGCCCAGTTGGTGTCATCAAATTGTAAGTAACGACAACCTTTTTCATAATAAGCTTTAATAACGTCTTTATAGGTTTGTGCCAAATCATGATAAAAGTCCTTTAGATCAGGGTATATTTCATAAATTTTTGTTGTACCATCATTTGCTAATAACTCCTGACGTAAAATCATATTAGGACTAGGTACAGAAGCCTTGGCAATTGTACTTTTATCATTTCCGACTTTCTCTTTTAAGAAAATAAAATCCTCTAGAAATGGATGATCTTCATTAAAAGAAATTCGGTCGGTTACACGAATATTGTAAGAAGGAGCCGCTTTCCCATGAAATCGCTGATTATAGCCGCCCTCAGGAACATAACCTTCTACGCCATTAAGGTTTTCTAAAAAGTCCAGATGCCAAAAACCACGACGAAATTCTCCATCAGTGATTCCGTGTAAGCCGACCTTTTTTTCTTTTTCGACTAACTCTTCAATTGCTTCATCCTCGATCTTTCTTAACTCTTCTTTTGTTATCTTTTCATTAAAATAATCTTTTCTTGCTGTTTTTAAACGTTCTGGGCGCAAAAAACTCCCGACATGATCTACTGTAAATGGTATTTCTGCTGCTTCAAATCTACTCATATAATTTCCTCCTCAACATTATTAATAAAAAAAGCCCTTTTGTCAGTGCAAAACTGACAAAAGGGCGACTTCATCACGGTACCACCTTTTAAAAACTCAAACCAACACCTTCCTTATTGGCTGTTCTTTTTATCGGTAGAACCTTCCGCTTTTAGCTACTTATCGCCAAAAGTTCCTCCTTAGCCATTTTCAACTTCTTACCATCAGCACTTCTCACCAACCAGCGCTTCTCTGAAAAAGTTTAAAGTTTACTCTCTAAATCACGGGAATTTTATATAATGCTGATATAATAGCATGTTTAAATTTTGCTTGTCAAGCCTTGCTCTTGCACCCCTTACTAATTTTTATATCTTCCAAACATCTGCAGCGACTTCTTCCAACAATTTAATTTTTTCCCATTGTTCTTGTTCAGACAGACGATTCCCTTTTTCAGAAGAAGCAAAACCACATTGGGGACTAATACTTAAATTTTCTAATGGAACATATTGTGTGGCTTCTTTAATTCTCTTCTTTATTTCTTCTTTGTTTTCTAATTCTGGAAATTTTGAAGTGACTAATCCTAAAACAATTTTACTATCTTTGTTATTCCAGTAACGTAAAGGGGCAAAATCACCGGCACGCTCTGAATCATATTCTAGGAAAAAGCCATCATAATTTGTGGCAAACAATTCTTCAGCAATTGGCTCATAACCACCTGAAAATAACCAGGAAGACGCATGGTTTCCTCGACAAATATGGGTTGTCAGTGTTAAATCCTTGGGTTTATCCGCCAAAGCTTCGTTTATAATTTCAGTACAAATTCGAGCTACTTTCTTTGGATCAATTCCTTGCTCTTGTAATGCTTTTCTTTTATCTGTATCCGCTAGAAATGCCCAATTAGTGTCATCGAATTGTAGATAACGACAACCCTTCTCGTAATAAGCTTTAATAGCATCTTTATAAGTTTGTGCCAAATCGTGGTAAAAGTCATTCAAATCCGGATATATGCGATGGATTCTTGATGTATCATCATTTGCTAGTAACTCTTGACGCAAAATCATATTCGGACTAGGAATAGAAGTTTTAGCAATGACATTTTCATCCTTTTCTAACTTCTCTTTTAAAAAGGCAAAATCATTTAAAAAGGGATGGTCCTTATTAAAAGAAACCCGATCAATAACACGAATATGATAATCAGGAGCTGCTTGAGCAAGAAGTTTCTGGTTACGGCCATGCTCAGCGGTATAACCTTCTATGCCATTTAGATGTTCTAAAAAATCCCAATGCCAAAAAGTACGGCGAAATTCACCATCAGTGATTCCGTGTAGACCGACCTTTTTTTCTTTTTCGATCAATTTTTCTATTTCTTTATCCTCAATATTCCGTAACTCTTTTTTCGTTATATCTCCATTAAAGAAATCTTTTCTGGCGTTTTTAATACCTTCTGGGCGTAGAAAGCTCCCCACATGATCTACTGTAAATGGAATATCTTTTTTATTAATTGCACACATCATAATTTCTCCTCAGTTATTATTAATTAAAATCCCTTTTTAAAACTACTTTACCGAAATTATAAAGTATCCTAGCATGTTTAAATTTTGTTTGTCAAAACTTCTTAACGGTCATTTACCAAAAAAAAGATACACTTTGCAATATTACAAAGTGTATCTTTTATCCACATTAGCTTTGTGTTTCATTTAATGCATCTTCTGCAGCCATTTGTGCTTCAATGTCAGAAATACTATAAACATTTTCACTAGCTGTATTTACTTCTTTAGGTTCCATATTACGGTAACGAGGCATCCCGGTACCAGCTGGGATAGTCTTACCAATAATAACATTTTCTTTTAGACCAAGAAGTGGATCTTGTTTACCTCGAATTGCAGCATCTGTTAGCACACGAGTCGTTTCTTGGAAGGAAGCAGCTGATAAGAAGCTGTTAGTTTCCAGAGAAGCCTTCGTAATACCAAGGAGTACCGGACGAGAAGTTGCAGGAATACCACCAGTAACTAAGACGTTATAGTTTTGGTCTCTAAAGTCTGCAATATCCATCATAGTACCAGGGAGAATATCTGTATCTCCTGGATCCATAACACGAACCTTGCGCAACATTTGACGGACCATAACTTCAACGTGCTTGTCGCTAATTTCTACCCCTTGCATACGGTAAACGCGTTGTACTTCACGTAATAGATAATTTTCTACAGAAAGTACATCACGCACTTGCAATAAGTGCTTCGGATCGATAGAACCTTCTGTTAACGGTGCGCCACGATGGATGTAATCTCCTTCAGAAATTTTCATACGTGCAGTATACGGTACCGTATAAGTCCGCGTATCTGTTTCGCCAGTTACAGTAACTTCTTTGGTACGAGTAGCGGCGTCTTCAGCAACTTCAGTAACTTCTCCTGTTACTTCAGTGACTACTGCTTCACCTTTAGGGTTACGTGCTTCAAAAATTTCTTGAATACGCGGTAGCCCTTGAGTAATGTCATCTCCAGCAACACCACCAGTATGGAAAGTACGCATTGTTAATTGTGTACCTGGTTCACCAATTGATTGCGCAGCAACAGTTCCCACTGCTTCACCAACTTCTACTTCAGTACCAGTAGCCAAGTTACGTCCATAGCAAAGACGGCAAACACCATGTTTACTGTTACAAGTAAATGCTGAACGAATTGTTACTTTTTCAATACCAGCATTTACAATTTGTTTAGCTTCAACTTCATTAATTAAGTCATTGGCTTCAACAATTACTTCCCCAGTTTCAGGGTGATAAACAGCCTTGCTTGTATAACGACCTACGAGACGTTCTTCCAAAGGCTCAATAATTTCGTTACCTTCTTTAATCGCTTCGATTTCAAGGCCACGATCTGTTCCACAATCGTCTTCTCGAACAATCACATCTTGTGCTACGTCCACTAAACGACGTGTCAAGTAACCTGAGTCCGCAGTCTTCAAGGCTGTATCAGTCATACCTTTACGCGCACCGTGAGTAGAAATAAACATTTCCAAAACAGTTAAGCCTTCACGGAAATTAGAAATAATCGGTAATTCCATGATCTGACCACTTGGAGCTGCCATCAAGCCACGCATTCCAGCAAGTTGGGTAAAGTTAGAAATATTCCCGCGGGCACCTGAGTCAGACATCATATAAATTGGGTTTTGATTACCAAGAGATTTCGACAATTTCAATTGAATATTATCTTTGGCTTCATTCCAAATATCAATAACTCGTTCATAACGTTCATCATCAGTAATCAAACCACGACGGAACTGTTTTGAAACAGTAGCAACTTGTTTGTGCGCCTCATTAATCAAATCTTCTTTTTCTTGTAAAACAGTAATATCAGAAATACCAACTGTAATACCAGCATGAGTAGAGTGACTATAACCTAGGTCTTTCATGCGGTCAAGCATACGTGAAGTTTCAGTTACCTTAAAGCGTTTAAAGACTTCAGCGATAATATCTTCCAAATTATCTTTTTTGAATGGTTCAATCAAATCTTGTTCTTTAATGTGAGCAGGAATATCTGTCCCAGCATCAATGAAGTATTTATCCGGTGTTTGCACGGTTAAATTAAAATCAGTTGGTTCATTCAAGTAAGGAAATTCTGCTGGCATAATGGTATTAAAGATAATTTTACCAACAGTTGTCACCATCAAACGACCTTTTTGGAAGTCTGTCAATGGCTTACCACCTAAACGTTCAGGATCAACTGCTACACGAGAATGCAAGTGAACGTAGCCGTTTTTCCAAGCAGTAACTGCTTCGTTCATGTCACGAAGGATCATACCTTCTCCTTCGCGGTCTGCTTCTTCTAATGTCAAGTAGTAGTTCCCCAAAACCATGTCTTGTGATGGTGTAACAACTGGTTTTCCATCTTTTGGATTCAAGATATGTTGAGCAGCTAACATCATTACCCGAGCTTCAGCTTGAGCTTCTTCACTTAGAGGTACGTGAACAGCCATTTGGTCCCCGTCAAAGTCAGCATTGTAAGCTTCACAAGCTAAAGGATGCAAACGAATAGCACGTCCTTCTACTAATACAGGTTCAAAAGCTTGAATACCTAGACGGTGAAGCGTAGGTGCGCGGTTTAATAGTACAGGATGCTCTTTAATAACATCTTCTAATACATCCCACACATCGTCTTCTTGTCTTTCAATTTTACGTTTAGCATTTTTTACGTTAGAAGCTAATTCACGTTTAACTAATTCTCTCATAACAAATGGCTTAAATAATTCTATTGCCATTTCTTTTGGCAATCCACATTGATACATTTTCAAAAATGGCCCAACACAGATAACCGAACGGCCAGAATAGTCTACCCGTTTACCTAATAGGTTTTGACGGAAACGTCCTTGTTTTCCCTTTAGCATATGAGAAAGAGACTTCAACGGACGATTTCCTGGTCCTGCAACTGGACGACCACGACGACCATTATCGATCAAAGCGTCAACTGCTTCTTGCAGCATACGTTTTTCATTTTGAACAATAATATTAGGGGCGTTTAAATCCAACAAACGTTTCAATCGGTTATTACGGTTGATCACACGACGATACAAATCGTTTAAATCAGAAGTAGCAAAACGGCCACCTTCTAATTGCACCATTGGTCGTAAGTCTGGCGGTACAATTGGAACAACATCCATTACCATCCAGCTTGGTTCATTTCCAGATGTACGGAAAGCTTCCAAGATATCCAAACGGCGAATAGCTCTTGTTCTCTTTTGACCTGAAGCAGTTTTCAAGGTTTCTTTTAGTTCTTCTGCTTCACTATCTAAATCTACGCTTTCCAATAGTTGTCTGATCGCGTCAGCACCCATTGCGGCGTTAAATTCTTGTCCATATTGTTCGCGTTTTTCACGATATTCGCGCTCAGTCAACAATTGTTTCTTTTCTAAGCTGGTATTACCTGGGTCAATAACAGCATAAGAAGCAAAATAGATAATTTCTTCTAACGCGCGTGGACTCATGTCTAAAACAAGTCCCATACGAGACGGGATACCTTTAAAGTACCAGATGTGAGATACAGGAGCAGCTAGTTCAATATGTCCCATTCGTTCACGACGAACTTTTGAACGTGTTACTTCTACCCCACAACGATCGCAAACAATACCCTTATAACGAATTCGCTTGTACTTTCCACAAGCACATTCCCAGTCTTTTGTAGGACCGAAAATACGCTCATCAAATAAACCTTCACGTTCAGGTTTTAATGTACGATAGTTAATGGTCTCAGGTTTTTTGACTTCACCATAAGACCAGCTTCTAATTTTTTCGGGAGAAGCCAAGCCTATTTGCATATTTTCGAATTTATTTACATCGATCAAAAAGGGTTCCCTCCATTTCAATTCGCAACTTCGATCAGAAAATGTAAGTAACTTTGAAAAAACGGACAGCTATTTATAAAAATATTTTTATAAATAGCAACCCTGTTTCTTCTAAAAAGATGATTTTAATTAATCTACAGGAGTATCTGCTGGATTGTTTTCTTCATCCAATTGTTTCTTTTCTGGTTCTTTGCTTGCAGCATCAGTTTCTACTTTTTCAGCATTTTGTTTTTCAGCAAATTTTTCTAACGCATCTACAGTGATTAAATCATCGTCCTCGTCATCCATATCGCGTAATTCTACTTCTTCATTTTCGTTATCTAGAACGCGCATATCCAATCCAAGTGATTGCAATTCTTTAACTAACACACGGAAGGATTCAGGAACACCTGGTTTTGGAATAGGTTCCCCTTTGACAATGGCTTCATAAGTTTTTACTCTTCCTACTACGTCATCTGACTTGTAGGTTAAGATTTCTTGTAAGGTATAAGCAGCACCATAAGCTTCTAGTGCCCAAACTTCCATTTCACCAAAGCGTTGGCCACCAAATTGCGCTTTACCACCAAGTGGTTGTTGCGTTACTAATGAGTAAGGTCCAATTGAACGAGCATGTAATTTATCATCAACCATGTGAGCTAATTTGATCATATACATTACGCCTACAGAAACTCTACCATCAAATGGTTCGCCAGTACGTCCATCATACAGCACTGTTTTAGCATCTTTTGCCATACCTGCTTCTTCCACAGTTTCCCAAACATCGCTATCATTTGCGCCGTCAAAGACTGGTGTCGCAACATGAATACCTAATTGTCTAGCGGCCATTCCCAAGTGTAATTCTAATACTTGTCCGATGTTCATCCGAGATGGAACACCTAGTGGGTTTAACATAATATCAATTGGTGTGCCGTCTGGTAGGAAAGGCATGTCTTCTTCGGGCATAATACGAGAGACAACCCCTTTATTTCCGTGACGACCAGACATCTTATCGCCTTCTTGGATTTTACGTTTTTGTACAATGTAAACCCGAACAAGCATATTCACTCCAGGTGATAATTCATCTCCAGCTTCGCGAGTAAAGATCTTCACATCGTGAATGATCCCGCCGCCACCGTGGGGAACTCTAAGTGAAGTATCACGAACTTCACGAGCTTTTTCACCAAATATAGCATGCAATAAACGTTCTTCTGCCGATAATTCGGTTACTCCTTTTGGTGTCACTTTTCCGACCAGAAGGTCTCCATCACGGACCTCGGCACCAATACGAACAATTCCCATTTCATCAAGATCTTTTAATGCATCTTCACCAACATTAGGAATTTCACGTGTGATTTCTTCTGGTCCTAATTTCGTATCACGAGCTTCTGACTCATATTCTTCGATATGAACAGAAGTATAAACATCGTCTTTAACTAAACGACGACTCATGATAACCGCATCTTCATAGTTATAACCTTCCCAGGTCATAAAGCCAACAACAACGTTTTGACCTAGTGCCATTTCGCCATTTTCCATTGAAGGACCATCAGCTAAGATATCGCCTTTTTCAACTTTTTCACCTTGTTGAACCAAAGGTCGTTGATTATAACTTGTTCCTGAGTTAGAACGACGGAATTTTGTAATATGATAAATATCCAATGCACCATTATCGCGACGTACGCGAATTTCTGTTGCATCTACATATTCAGCAATACCCGCTGCTTTACATAACAGAGCAGCGCCTGAGTCATGTGCTGAAGTATATTCCATACCAGTACCTACCCAAGGTGAACGTGGATTAATTAGCGGTACTGCTTGTCGTTGCATGTTTGCACCCATCAAAGCACGGTTTGAGTCATCATTTTCCAAGAATGGAATACAAGCTGTAGCAACTGAAACCACTTGTTTGGGAGATACGTCCATATAATCGACTTTATCTGTAGAAACTTCCAAGTTTTCACTTGTAGCACGAGCCATAACAACATCTTCTGCAAATGTTCCATCATCATTTAATGGACTGTTTGCTTGTGCTACTACATAGTTATCTTCAATATCAGCTGTTAAATAATCAATTTGATCAGTCACATGACCTGTTGAACGGTCAACGCGACGATAAGGTGTTTCAATAAAACCATATCGGTTAACTTTTGCATAAGAAGCCAAACTATTGATCAAACCAATGTTAGGTCCTTCTGGCGTTTCAATCGGACACATCCGGCCATAGTGAGAATAGTGTACGTCACGTACTTCATAACCAGCTCTATCACGTGTCAAACCACCAGGACCTAAGGCAGATAAACGTCGTTTATGGGTTAATTCGCCTAATGGATTGGTTTGGTCCATAAATTGTGACAACTGTGAAGAACCAAAAAATTCTTTAATACTAGCTACTACTGGACGAATGTTGATTAATTGTTGCGGTGTCAATGTGTCTGTATCTTGAATAGACATACGTTCACGAACCACACGTTCCATCCGAGCTAGACCGATACGAAATTGATTTTGCAATAATTCACCAACAGAACGAATACGACGATTTCCTAAATGGTCGATATCGTCTGTAATACCGATGCCCTCCATTAAGTTAAAGAAGTAACTCATTGAAGCAACGATATCTGCTGGACGAATTGTCCGAACATTTGATTCAGGTAAGCCATTACCAATCACGTTTACTTCTTGCTCAGGGTCATTAGGAGAAAACACCTTAAACACTTGAATATTCATTGGGTCAGTTACAACCCCATCTTCTGATGGATAATAAGTAACAGTATTTAAACCATTATCAATATATTCAGCCAAAGTATCTTCCATAAGCTGGTTAGTGATTTCTGTACCTTTTTCTAGAATAATCTCACCAGTTTCAGGATCAGCCAATGTTTCGGCTAAAGTAAGGTTTAATAGCCGTGTTTTCAAGTCTAATTTTTTATTCATCTTATAACGACCCACAGCAGCCAAATCATAACGACGTGGATCAAAGAAACGAGCATTTAAAAGACTTCTTGAACTGTCCGCTGTTTTAGGTTCACCCGGACGCAAGCGTTCGTAAATATCTTTTAAGCCTTCTTCTGTTCTTGAATCCGTTGCTGTTTTGTGTAAGTCTTTTTCAATCGTATTACGCAAAGAATCATTATCTCCGAAGATATCTAAAATCGTATCATCAGAACCAAAACCTAAAGCCCGAACTAAAACGGTCATAGGGATTTTACGCGTACGGTCAATTCTAACGTAAGAAATGTTTTTAGCATCTGTTTCCATTTCCAACCATGCACCACGGTTAGGAATAACAGTAGAGCCAAAACCTTCTCTGCCATTTTTATCTACTTTACTGCTAAAATAGACACCTGGTGAGCGGACTAATTGAGAAACAATTACTCTCTCTGCCCCATTAACAATAAAAGTACCTTGTTCTGTCATTAACGGAAAATCACCAAAAAATACTTCTTGTGACTTAATTTCCCCTGTTTCACGATTGGTTAAACGTAATGTAACCTGTAACGGCGCAGAATAATTTGCGTCATGTGAACGTGCTTCTTCCACTGTATATTTTGGGGTCTTTAATTCATAGTCCACAAATTCCAATGAAAGGTTTCCATTAAAGTCATCAATTGGCAATATATCTTCAAACATTTCTCTTAATCCTTCATCTAAGAACCATTGATAAGAGTCAGTTTGAACTTCGATCAAATTCGGTAATTCCAGTACTTCGCTGATTCGTGAGAAACTTCTACGTTCACGATAATTTCCGTACTTTACTACGTGTCCAGCCAAATTGTTCACCCCTTAAAAAGTCTTCCAAAAAAGCTATCTAAAATGTTACAATTTAATTACGAATATTAAATTTAAGTAACATTAAGCATTTTTTGCGAACTTTAGGCAAAAAAAAACCAAAAATAGAACAACATATGCATGAGTTTCTACTTTTGTTTCTTTATTCCCAAGCCGGAACGGACAATATTTCGCTCCTGCTCATTATTTTCAGATAGTTTTTGCATCTACTTATTATACATAATTCCAGTATATTCGTCAAGGTTTTGGATAAACTTTTTTATAATGGCGTTTCCTGATTGTGTAATCATTTTTAAATCGATATACTTAGTAATAAAAGTTTATAGAGGAAGGTTTGCACTCATGAGTTCAACCAAACAACAAATATTAACTATCTTGAGACAGGATAAAGAAATTATCTCTGGTGAAAAACTGGCCGACAGCTTAGAAGTCTCTCGTACAGCCATCTGGAAAGCTATACGAGAATTAGAAAAAATGGGATATCAGATTGAGCATCTTTCTAATGGGTATCGCTATTTAACTTCGGACGTTCTTGAAAAAGAATTGATAAGCAGTCAAGCATTGCCAACTTCATCCATTTTTATTAAAGAAGAAACCAATTCAACAATGGATGACGCTAAGGTCGCCGCTATGGATCAACAACCAACACCCGCTCTTTTTATTGCAGAAAAACAATTAGGAGGACATGGCCGTTTTGGTCGACCATTTTTTTCACCTACTGGACAAATCTATATGAGTTTATTATTAACGCCCAATCAAACTTTTGAAGAATTGCCTCAATATACAATTTTGGCTGCCGTTGCTGTGAGTTTAGCAATCGACCATTACACAGGGAAACAAACACAGATTAAATGGGTCAATGATATTTATTTAGACGGAAAAAAAATCTGCGGTATTTTATCTGAAGCAACCAGTGATTTTGAAAGCGGGCGTATTAAACATGTAATCTTAGGCTGTGGTATTAATTTTTCAATTCCTGCCCAAAGCTTCCCTGAAAATATACAGACAAAAGCTGGCGCCGTTTTTCCGCAAAAAAACCCCCAAGTAACGCGCAACCAATTAATTCAATTAATTTGGCAATACTTTTTCGAATTACTTGAGGCTTTACCTGATAAAGAATATATCAATATTTATCGTAAAAAATCATTTGTATTAGGTAAAAGAGTGCAGTTTAAGCAACAAGGCGTCACTTACAGTGGAAAGGCCACAGAAATCACTGATACTGGAGAGTTGATCGTCCAGACTGAGCAAGGGCGTAAAGCACTTTCTTCTGGTGAAATCAGTTTAGAAGCTATTTATTAAAAACAAGCAGCTGAACACATTAGTGGTATTCAGCTGCTTGTTTTTATATGCTTTGCCAAAAAATACAAAGTAATAATCCTAATGCATAGCTACTATTGAATAAGACCATATTTTTGATTGCATAAGCAAAACTCTTAGGCTGAGGCAGGCTTTTTTCATGTTCCCTTAAATTACGAGAAATTTTAGGAAAAGTAAGGAAAATGATGAGAATAGGCCAAGTATAAATACCAAAAATCAAACCAACAACAATCGTCACATAGCAAGCATACATTAATCCTTGAAATAACATTATTCCGGTAGAACTTCCGATATAATATACCAAAGTATAACGTTGGTTTTTAACGTCTGTTTTTATATCACGTAAATTATTGGCAAGCATAATATTTGCGATAGTAAAAATTAAAGGAAGAGAAGCCCAAACCAGAGCTAAAATCCCCCATAATTGTCCTGAAAGTAAAAAATTTCCCTCGGTAAAATCAAGTGTAAGGTAAAAAACCTTTTGTTCAATAGTGTTAAGATAAATGGTTATAGCAAAAATGCCTAAGCCCATAGTTACCCCGCTAAACAATTCTCCTAGTGGCATGCGAGATAATGGGATCGGGCCATAAGTATAAAAAACACCGATAAAGCATACAACACCACCCATCACAAGCATCAACCAACCCGTTTGGACGATTAAAATCAAGCCAATGATCAAGGTAGCTGTTAGCATAGATAAAATCATTCGTTGAATCTTTACAGCTGACAATCGCTCTCGTCCTATCACATTTTCTTGATATTTATAAGTCTGAGATTGCGCTTTTTTAAAATCCATATAATTATTGATAGCCGTTGTAGTCATGTCAAAAATAATCATTCCGATGAAAAACAATAATGTATATCCCCAATGGAATTCTTGAAAGTAAGAAATAGAAAAAAGAATCCCCATAATAAAAGGAAATACGCTAGCCACCTTTGTCTTAATTTCAACAACTTCAAAAAAAACTTTTAAAGACATATCCTACTCCTAAATCGCTATTTACTGTAACTCACTTCTATCACCTAAGGAATAACCCGAGTCTTCGTCCAACTCAAAACTATCTTCAATGTCTTCTGTCATATACACTTTGTCTTCTTTTGTCACAAAGACCGCTGAAGTACCTTCGGGCGTATTGTCTTCTATATATTTCAAACCATCTTTGACTCCTTTATCAAAAATTACCGTAGTTAAACCGTCGCCATCGATCGATTTATCAGTAATAACCGTTGCACTGGCAATATCGTTATCATAAGGATAGCCCGTTTCTGAATCAAAAAGGTGATGATAAGTTTCTCCGTCTACTTCCAGATAGCGTTCGTAAATTCCCGAAGTAACGATTGTTTTATCAGATTCCTTGATCGAACCTAAAACAGAACCACGTTCGTCATTGGGATCCTGTATTCCTACAGTCCAATCTAAATTTTCTCCACGATTACTATGACCAACAACATAAATATTACCGCCTAAATCAACGATCGCTGATTCCACTTCATGTTCTTTTAGCACCGCGACTGCTTCGTCAGCAATATAGCCCTTAGCGATCGCACCTAAGTCAATAATTGCATCCTCATCTTCTAGATAAACTGTCTGTTCATCATCATCAAAGGCTATATCGTTATAATCCACATGTTTTAAGGCTTCATCAATTTCATCTTGTGATGGTTTACGTGCGTCATCAAAACCAATGCGCCAAAGTTGTGTGATCGCACCGATCATCAAATTAAAACCACCATCAGATTCCTCGCTGTAATCACGAGCTTGTTTTAATAAATCATAGACATCTTTTGATACTTTTACTGGTTTTTTCCCTGCATTCTCATTAATTTCATCAATTTCAGAACCAGACTGGTTAATTGTGATCTTATCTTCTAATTCTTTAATCCGATCAAAAGCTGGTTGTAATACATCTTCTTTATCTTCATCAAAAACACGGATACGCGTATACGTTCCTAGTAAAAATTCTTCTTGTGTATAAGGTTCTTTTTTCATTCCTTGAGCATAAGAAGTTTCTGTTGACTGATCAGTCTCTTCTTCACTACTGCAAGCTGCACTAAAGATAAATACAACAAAAAGTGTAAGAAGAACGCCTATTTTTCTTTTCATAATAACCTCCACTTTCTCTTCATTTACTTATCATAGCTTGTTTTTCCCAGAATGAAAAGTTCATTCACAAATTTACCTAGGTATTTACTCCGAATTATTCTTATAAGAATAATTCGGACACTACATCTCGCTTGCGCTCGCTCTAGTACTGTTCATCATCAGCTCTCAGCTCCCTTCGGTTGCTGAATCGCTGTGATTCGGAAAGTTCGGACACTACGGTCGCTTCCCTCCCCTAGTACTGTTCATCATCAGCTCTCAGCTCCCTTCGGTTGCTGAATCGCTGTGATTCACAGCAAAAAAGAGTCGGAAACATAATGTCCCAACCCCTTTTTGCCTTGCTTCAACAATTATTCTTCAACAAAGTTATCAACTTCGATTGTATCTGTATCACCCTTTTCAGCGGCATTTACTAATTGTTCAGCATAAAGAATAAATGATTCAGAACTGTGGGTTGCGCCTGATACAACTTCGACATCGCCAGGTGCAGCTTCGTCATCGTCCATTGTGTCAACAAGTTCATCATTCAATGTATCGATATATTCATCTGGACTAACCCCTGACTCATCTTCCATAGCTTCATTATACTCTTGGTCATCTTTTTTAGAATTGCCATCTTCATCTACGTTATCATAGTTTGATTCAGTAATTTTGCCATCTTCTACTTCGATTGAAAATACTGCACGATAGCTATTACTATAGTTTTGTTCTTCTAAATTATAAGTGCCATCTTGTAGTTCAGCGCCATTATCGATTTCGATTTCCTCAGTATTTCCTTCTTGTGCCGCTTGTACTAATTGTTGTGCATAATTTTGGAAGGAGTGCGCACTATGTGTTGCTCCTGACACAACTTCAACGCTTTCTGGATTTTGTTCACTTACAAGATCCTCATTTAATTGTGGAATAAACTCTTCTGGAGAAACCCCAGATTCTTCTTTCATATTTTCATTGTATTCCTCATCATCTTGTTTTGAGTCTCCATCTTCGTTTACATAATCGTAATCTGAGTCAGTGATTTCACCATCTTCTGTGGTAATCGAAAATTCAACGTGATATCCGTTATCGTCATTTAGCTCTTTCAATGAATAAGTACCATCTTGCAATGAAGCCCCTGATACCACTTCAGCCTCTTCAGATGAATCAGCACTTTCTTCAGTTGTAGTAGTTTGTGAAGCATCTTCTCCATTTCCTTCATTCGCATCATCTGCAGAACATGCTCCTAAAACAATTGTAGAAAATGCTAATGCAACAACCCCAGTCATAAACCTTCTTGTTTTCATTTTATTACCCACCTTACCCTTATAATATTTTTCACAAAGAAGTTTGTGATTCACTTAACATTTTATATTAATTTTGAAATAAGTCAACCATTTCTTTAAAAATCTGCGAAAAAATAGTAAAAATTTCTCCTGTTTTTGAAACTAAAAATATACAAATAAGAAAATTTTTTTGTGAAATTTTTAAAAAAGTCTTAGACAAATGAAGAATTTAACTATATAATGAAAGCGATTATGTAATTATTATTTCATTTATTGAAGGAGAGATTTCCAATGGCTAAGCAAAATATTGTTGTTGTTGGTGCAGGCTATGCAGGTGTCTCAGCTACAAAATTCATGGCTAAAAAATTTAAAAAAAATGACGATGTCTCGATCACCCTGATCGACCGTCATTCTTATCATACAATGATGACTGAACTTCATGAAGTAGCTGCTGCAAGGGTTGAGCCAAGTGCAATCCAGTATGATTTACAACGTCTTTTTTGTCGCAAGAAAAATGTGCAACTTGTAACAGACACTGTGACTAATATTGACAAAGATACAAAAACCGTTCAAACCAAAAATGGACAATATCCTTTTGATCATTTAATTATTGGTATGGGCGGTGAACCAAATGATTTTGGTACGCCTGGTGTTAAAGAAAATGGCTTTACTCTTTGGTCTTTTGAAGACGCCTTGCGCATTCGTGAACATATAGAAAAAACTGTAGCAAAAGCGGCTCTAGAACCTGATGCTGAAATTCGAAAAGCAATGCTTACTTTCGTTGTTTGCGGCTCTGGATTTACTGGTATTGAAATGATTGGTGAGCTAATCGATTGGAAAGAACGACTTGCTAAAGATAACAAGTTAGATCCCAGCGAAATTAACCTAAAAGTTGTTGAAGCTCTGCCAACGATTTTAAACATGCTGAAACGAAATGACGCAGCAAAAGCAGAACGTTATATGAAAAAGAAAAATGTAGATATCATGATAAATTCACCGATTGTTGAAGTCAGTTCTGATCATATCAAATTAAAAGACGGGTCAACAGTTGCTACTCATACGTTAATTTGGACAGCAGGCGTCAAGGGAACTTCAGATGCTGCTGATTTCGGACTAGAAACGGCTCGTGGTAATCGCTTAGTTGCAAATGAATACATGCAAGCAAAAGGCTATGAAGATAAGAATATTTATATTGTAGGAGACTTAGTTTATTATGAAGAGTTCTCCAACACACCAACACCACAAATCGTGCAAGCAGCCGAACAAACCGGACACACAGCTGCGACACATATCATCAGTTCAATAAACGGTGGACAAAGCCCTAAATTTAAAGGAAATTATCAAGGATTTATGGTTTCTGTCGGGGCTAAGTGGGGTGTTGCTAATCTTTTTGATAAGATCCACTTAAGCGGCTTTCTTGCTATGATAATGAAACATATCGTCAATTTGAAATATTTCTTCGATATTCGTACCGGATATTACATGTTCCAATACATCATGCATGAATTTTTCCGTGTTAAAGACGACCGTAATGTAGCCCGTGGCCATACTTCGCGTAATAGTAATGTGTTGTGGAGCGTTCCTTTACGTGTGTTTTATGGTTTAGTTTGGTTTTTAGAAGCCTTCAAGAAAATTGTGGGCGATGGCAAGTGGTTTACGCCAAGTACTTGGTTTGGTGAAGGCTCCTGGTTTGAAGGAGACAGTGTGTTTCCATGGACATGGGACTATCAATCAGTAACAGATGCAGCTTCTGGTGCAAGCGAAGCAGCTGATGCAGCTAGTGGCGCTTCTGATGCAGGTGCCGATGCAGCCGTTGAAGCAGGAAACACCATTTTTGGTTTAAGTTATGCTTATGGAGAAGAACCTATGGCAGTCATTGAAAACTCTCCAGAATGGTTTATGAATATTATGAAAACAATCATGCCTAATATGGAAGTTGCGATGTTTTTCCAAAAAATGATGGTTTTTATCGAAATCGGTATTGCCCTTTGTTTAATGGCTGGTTTATTTACTTGGTTATTTAGTGGAGCAACAATTATTCTTGTAGCAACTTTTTGTTTATCAGGAATGTTTTACTGGGTAAACATCTGGTTTATCCCCGTAGCCTTTGCCTTAATGAATGGTTCCGGACGCGCACTGGGATTAGATCACTGGGTCATCCCATGGTTACAACGTACATTAGGAAAATGGCGCTATGGTACTCCTAAATCATTATACGGGCAAAAATAAAATGAAAAACGGCTGGGACTTCTAAAAAGTTCCAGCCATTTTTAAAGATATAAATCACAGCATCTTTTATTATGCTAAAATAGAATAAAAGATGCAAAATTACAATGATAAACAAGCCCCGCAACAAGACAGGAGGGTCGATAACGATTTATCTAATCGTTACTTTATGAGTCATTTGAGAAAAATCATTTTTATATCGCTTTTGATTGCCCAAGGGGTAGTTCTGGGTCTTATCGAAAATATGATTCCTTACCCATTTGCATTTGCGCCCGGCGCTAAATTGGGCTTAGCAAATTTAATTACAATCATTGCCTTATTTACAATGTCAAAAAAAGATAGTTTTTTGCTGGTTTGCTTACGTTTAATTTTAACCACTCTTTTAGGAGGAACCCTTTCAACTTTTTTATATAGTATGAGCGGTGCAATGTTGAGTTACTTTGGCATGTTATTGGTTAAAAAAATAGGGCCGAAATATGTTAGTATTATTGGTATCAGTGCGACAGGAGGTTTTATGCATAACGTTGGACAACTTCTTACCGCCTCTTTTATTGCTCAAACATGGAGCGTTCTACTTTATTTACCCATCTTATCTTTTTTAGGTATCTTATCAGGAATCGCTATTGGCATCGCTGCAAATTATTTATTAAGACGCGTCGACACTTTACGACGCTTTCAAAATGAACACGAACAACAGACGCAGGAAAAATGGTCGATGTATTAACTATTTATTGCGGATTGTTTTTGAAACAAAGGAGCTAGCTATGGAACTTCACCCTATATGGAACGACTACCCACAATTACAAGCTGAACTAACACAAACACTAAGTCTAATGGAAGACGCCATTCAATTAAAAAATAAAGCTGTTAGGAAAGCTATATTAGAGATGATTGGTGCGGGAGGAAAACTGTTACGCCCAGCTTATCAACTTCTTTTTTCCCGATTTGGGGGCAAGCAAGATCACCAGAAAACTATCGCACTAGCAGCAGCTATTGAAATGTTACATACAGCCACTTTGATCCATGATGATATTGTGGACGACGCTTCCTTAAGGCGTAACCTGCCAACAATCAGTGCGGAATTTGATAATAATACTGCTGTCTATGCTGGAGATTATCTTTTTGTAGCCTGCTTTAAATTGATGTCTTCTTATACTGGCACATTACGTAGTTTACAAAAAAATGCAAACAGTATGGAAAATATTTTAACTGGCGAATTAGGTCAAATGGAGGATCATTATAATCTAGCAATTACCGTCGAAGAATATTTGGCAAATATTTCAGGTAAAACAGCAGAACTGTTTGCTTTAAGTTGTTCTGTCGGCGCATTTGAAAGTGGCACAAGTCAATTGTTTGCCAAAAATGTTTCAAACATTGGGCATCAAATCGGGATGGCCTTTCAAATTATTGATGATATTTTGGATTATACTCAAGGTGGAGAAGAACTTGGCAAGCCCGTGTTAAAGGATGTGCAACAGGGTGTATACACTTTACCATTGATCTATGCTTTACAAGCAGATCGTCAACAATTAGTTCCATTATTAGAAAAAAAGGAACAAATGTCAGAAAATGATAAACAAAAAGTGTACCAGTTAGTTAACGAATCAGACGGTGTAGCTAAAGCTCAACAGCTAGCCAACACTTATACGCAAAATGCGTTAACAAAAATTGAAAAACTACCAAACGACCCCCAAAATACCAAAGTAACTTTATATCAACTTACAGAAACGTTATTAACTAGAACAAACTAGACATTAACCTACTATAAAAAGTTTCACGTGAAACTTTTTTGTCCTTACTAAAAAAGCTCACCCAGAACTTGAGAACACTGTTCAAGTCCTGGGTGAGTTTTATCATTTTATAAGCTTTAAGTCATTGTAACAAATTCTTCCGCTCCGGTTGGATGAATAGCTACTGTATTATCAAAATCAGCCTTGGTTGCACCCATTTTGACAGCAACAGCAAATCCTTGCAGCATTTCGTCTACATCTACTCCAATAGCATGTAAACCGATAATTTTTTCTTCTTTTCCTAAACAAACAAGTTTCATTTCACATTTTTGTCGATAATCGTTTAATGCAAAGTACATTGGAGTAAAACGTGAATGATACACTTTGATTTCATCTTTACCATATTTTTCCAGTGCTTGATCTTCGTTCCAACCGATTGTAGCAATAGGTGGATGGGTAAACACAACACTAGGGACAAAGTTGTAATCTAAGTAAAGTTCAGTTTGTCCATTGAACAAACGCTCAGAAAGTCGGCGTCCAGCTGCGATCGCTACCGGGGTCAATTCCAATTTACCGATCACATCACCGATAGCATAAATCCCATCAGCTGTTGTATTTTGGTACTTATCTACTTGAATAAAGCCTCGTTCATCTAGTTTTACCTCGGTATTGCCTAAGCCAAAACCTTGCACATTGGCTTTCCTTCCTCCAGCAAATAATACGCAGTCTCCTGTAATTTTTTCACCATTTTCAAAACTAACGGTGTATTGTTCACCATTTTTATCAATAGCAGAAGGAATGCTTTCTTTATAAATAGAAATACCTTCTTCTTCGTATTCTTGTACTAGGTTATCAGCTAACATCGCATCAAACTTTCTAAGAGGACGGTCATTGCGAAAAGCCCAGGAAACTTTACTTCCTAGCCCGTTAATCACGCCTGCAAGTTCAGCAGCGATATAGCCTCCCCCTAAAACAATCATATGTTGCGGAGCTTCTTCTAAGTCAAAAAAGTCATCTGAATCAATGGCATATTCACCACCTGGAACATCTAAGCTAGTAGCATGTCCACCAGTTGCAATCAAAATATGTGGTGCTGTATATTGTTTGCCATCTACTTCAACTGTATGACCGTCTATAAACTGTGCATACCCCTTTAATAATTCCACACCGTTATTATCAAAGCCTCTTTTATAAGCACCATGTAAAAAGTCAATATAGTCTCTTCGGTTTTTAACCAAGGTTTTAAAATCAAAAGTTTTATCCTTTACTTGAAGACCGTAACTTGGTGCATCTCTTTGAACGGTTTGATAAATATCACTTGCTTGCCACATTACTTTTTTAGGTACACAACCAACGTTGACACAAGTCCCGCCAACTTCATTGGCTTCAATTAGTAATACCTTAGCGCCATGCATACCAGCGCGATTTGCAGAGGCAATGCCACCGCTTCCGCCGCCAACGACGATATAATCATATGTTTCCATGGTATCCTCCTCTGATATTTTCTGTCTAAGAATAAAGCTATCACTCCCGTATCTATCCGTCAAGATACTGAACTGTTTGACTTAAGCGCACCATGTCTTTCAACTGTAAGCCGTTTTCAACAATAGGCCTTGCATAATGGTTAATAAAAAAGTCACGCTCAATATATGTCATACGGAAACCACACTTTTGATATAAGTATAGTTGCTCAAAACCGGTCGAACCTGTCCCAATTTCCACTATCTTATACTGATTATTCCTAGCAAAAGATAGGGCAAATAAAATAAGTTGTTGTCCGATTTTTTGTCCACGAAAACTCTTTTGTACAGCTATATTCGCGATTTCTAAAGTCTTTGGCTGGGTCGGTAATAATAAAATTATACCTAATAACTTTTGCTTTTTTTGCGCCGCAAAACAAAAACCACGTGATAAATAATCCTCAACAATTTTTTCAGAAGGATCGGCCTCTAACAGTAGTTTATAATGAGTGCTATCTATATGATGTAATCTATGAATCTCTATATCCATAACAAAATTCCTCTTTTTCTAATAAAATCGCAGCTTGTTCACAACTACTTTTGTTTTCTTATCATATCTCCAACTTGTACTGCTTGTTTCACTGGCATGGTTAATATCATCATAGGATGAGGCGCACGTTCAATCAATTCACCTTGCTCATTATGCATTTCTGAGACTTGCTGAGTAAAATGACGCATTCCTGGTCCGTAAAACTCAATACGATCATCTAGGTTAAAAACATTACGCTGTCTTATAGTAGCAATTTGTGTATCTTTATCATAGCTAATCACTTCACCAACAAATTTATATTGTGGAATTTTCCGTCGTGGCCCAAATAATTGTTCATTTTCTGTCGGTATATGATAATAAAAGCCAGTGGATAACTCGCGCTGGGCAACTTTCCATAACTCATCAATCCATTCTTGTTGACAACTATAGTTTTTTGGATCAGTCATATAACTATCGACCGCCTTTTTATACACATTAGCTACGGTTGAAACATAATGAATAGACTTCATTCTTCCCTCAATTTTCAAACTATCAACACCGTTTTGAATAAGATCAGGCAAGTTTTCTATCATTGATAAATCTACAGCGCTCATTGAAAACTTTTCGGATGTCTTATTCTCAGCTAAATAATTACGTTCTGTGCCAAAAGGCAGATCAAATAAGTTATATTTCCAACGACAAGATTGAGAACACCCGCCGCGGTTAGCATCTCGCATTGACATATGATTTGATAAAGTACATCTTCCCGAATAAGAAATACACATCGCACCATGAATAAAAGCTTCGATTTCAACTGAAGTATGCTGACGAATCTCTGCCACTTCTTCCATCGAAACTTCACGTGCTAAAACAACCCGCTCCAAGCCTTCATTACGCCAAAATTCCAATGTTTCATAATTTGTAGCAGACGCTTGGGTAGACAGATGAACGGCTAGTCCTGGTGCTTCAGTAATACAAATTTCAACTAAAGCCGGATCAGAAATAATCACAGCTGCGACGCCTATATCACGAATTTTTCGAAAAAAATCTCCAGCGCCTGTTTGATTAGCTTCATGTGTTATCATATTTGCTGCTACATAAACCTTTGCATCATGTTTTTTAGCAAAATGAACCCCTTCTGCCATCTCTTTATAAGAAAAATTACCTGCTCGGCTACGTAAACTATAAGCATTTCCTCCAATATAAACAGCATCCGCACCATAGTTAATTGCCGTCTTTAATTTTTCCAAAGTGCCAGCTGGCGCTAAAATTTCTGGTCTTTTTAATATTTGCTTTACCGTCACTTTTATTACCCCTTATTTAATCTTTTCTGGATCTATATCATAAAAGCCAGTGGATAATGTTCGATGCACTGGATGTAGTTGATTAACTCGAGAAGCATAATAAGCTATTTGTCTTGTAGTATAAGTGTTTTTTTCAATTGCTTTTCTAATAATATCGTATAATTGAATAATTTCTACAAAATTCTGCCCAGGCGTAAATATACCATCGAGTTTCCAAGTTTGATAACCGTTTGCCGTAAGTTCAGGCAACTCATTCATTAAACAAATATCATCATTGGCAAAAACATGGGTGCCATGACTATCCTCATAAATTGAATAGTGAGTTTCTTCACGTTTTTTTTCAGACAAAAAAAGATTTTGTGATTTGTCATCTACTTCATCTTGTTTAGTATAATGAAGATAATTTTGTAAAAGTGGACGTTTCGAATGATGAATACAAGTAGCGCCGTAAACTAATACTTCAGTCGATATATTTAAACTAGTCGCCATTTTTTTCATCTCTGCAAAGGGCACTTCTCGTGCTAAAACAGCACCACTAGCTCCCTTTCTTCCCCAAAAATTGATCTGCCGGGCGCTAGTTACTAAAGTCTGCCCATCATAAATAAACGGAAGCGCCAGTTCAGGTTGTTGCTGCATGACAAAAATAATTCCAGGATCGCCTAATGATATTTTATCCACATGGATACTTTTTAAAAAACGTAAATATTTTGGAATTTCTTTCATTTTAGCTGGATGCATAATCCCATTAACAGCAACCATTGCTTGTTTGCCTGCTGCATGAGCAAGTACCACAAGTTCCTTTTGTTCGCTTTTTGAAAAAGAATGGGGTAAACGTAATCCAAACTTTTCTTCCCCAAAGAAAATAGTATCCACACTGGGTAAAATCTCAGTTGCTTGATAAATAGATTCTACTGTTGCAATCATTTCAATCATATTCTCTCTCCTTTTTCATATGCTATCACAAGCCAACTTGTTTTCCAATAAGGTAAGTGCAATGGTTCACGAATTTTCTTAACATTTTTACGCTCAACCTTTTTTAATCTATACATAATGCCATATAAAAAACTGCAGCTTCGCGCGACATTAGCCTAGCGAAACTGCAAAGAAATTATGTTTCTACAATCTTCGGACAGCTTCATACAAAGAGGAATTTTTATCGAGTATTTGGTCAAACAAAAATGGCGATTGTGGTTTTTTACGCCCTCGGTGATTAAACCAAATAGCTTTCCAACCAGCGTTTTTTGCACCATCTATATCATTTTCATAAGAATCACCAATATAATAGGTCTCTTTTTTACTTAGCCCCATACTTTGTTCTACATACTCAAATAAATGAATATCCGGTTTACTAAAACCTACAGACGAAGAAATGAAAATATTACTTTCTGAAATCCATTTCATCAATCCCAATTGTTGGATTTTTGCCCATTGATGGTTAGTAGGACCATTAGTAATTAATCCAAGGGAAATATTATGATGTGTACAATAGAAAAGCGCCTCTTTAGCGTCTTCCAACAGTTCTATTTGTCCTTGAAAATATTTATAATCCTCTTGAAATTGCAGTGCTTGGGTTGATGTTAATTGCATACCAAATTGCGCACAAGCATTTTGCATACGATAAACATACATATCCTCTAACTTCATTTCTCCTGTATGTGTCAAAGGAAATACTTCATCGGCAAAGCTTCGACTAAATAAGTACAAATCTTCTATTTGAGAAGTGGGAAAAAGAAAATTTTTTTGGACAGCTTTTTTAAACGGCTCTAATTGGTCATATAATGTATCATCTAAATCAAAAAGTACAGACGTCATTTTTTGCTCCTATCATTTATTTTCAACTATTTATTATAAAGAAATTTCAATAAAAAGGCAAAATAGTTTTTTGAGTAAAAGTTTTTTCTAAGCTTCTAAAAAAGCACGTAAGAAGTTGAACTTCCTACGTGCTAGCAAAACATCCTTATTTAGTTAATTAGGCTTCTTGCAATGTTTGTTCTTTCTTTGGCTCTTTTACATTCAAAGTAATCTTACCTTTTGAAGCACCAATCGTGACACGACTACCGAAATAAATTTCTCCAGATAGCAAGGCTTCACTCAAGCGATCTTCAATTTCTTTTTGCAAAGCACGGCGAATCGGCCGAGCCCCATATTCTGGATCAAAGCCGGCCTCTCCAATAACGTCGATAGCTGCCGGTGTGATTTTAAGTTGAATATCTTGTTCTTCCATACGTTTAACGACAGATTTACTCATAATTTTTACAATTTCATGGATTTCATCTTTTTCTAACGAACGGAACACAATGGTTTCATCCACACGGTTCAAGAATTCTGGACGGAATGCTTTCTTCAATTCTTCTAGGATACGTTTTTGCATAGCTTCATGATCTTGTTTAACATCTACTACATTGAAGCCAACATTTGTTTCTTCACGTATTTCTTGAGCACCGATGTTTGAAGTCATAATCAAGATCGTATTACGAAAATCAACAGAACGTCCTTTTGAATCTGTCAATTGTCCATCATCCAATACTTGTAATAAGGTATTAAAAACTTCTGGGTGCGCCTTTTCAACTTCATCGAGTAAAATTACGGAGTAAGGTTTTGAACGAACTTTTTCGGTTAATTGACCTCCTTCATCATAACCAACATAACCTGGAGGTGAACCGATCAAACGACTCGTACTGTATTTTTCCATATACTCACTCATGTCTAAACGAATCAAAGCATCTTCTTCACCAAACATTGATTCAGCCAATGTTTTGGCTAGCTCAGTTTTCCCAACTCCTGTTGGTCCTAAAAACATGAAAGAACCAATTGGACGATTTGGATCTTTTAATCCACTACGAGCACGTCGAATAGAACGAGCTACTGCATTTACTGCTTCATCTTGTCCGACAACACGTTCATGCAGGTCTTTTTCCAGATCTAGCAAACGTTGACTTTCTTTTTTCTCCATTTGCTCTAGCGGTACACCTGTCCATTGTGACACAACAGAGGCAACATCTTCTTCTGTCACTTTATCGGTAAAACCAGAAGCTTCTTTAGCTTCTTTATAAGAAACTTCTTGCAGTTGCTTGTTCAACGCTTGTTCTTGCTTACGTAAACTAGCTGCCTTTTCAAAATCTTGATTTCTAATCGCTGCTTCTTTTTCCTCTGTCACTTCCAGCAATTGATCTTGGACAACAGCCGTCTCTGAAACTTCATCGGACTGATCCAAACGAACTTTAGCTGCTGACTCATCCATTAGGTCGATGGCTTTATCTGGTAATTGTCTTCCATTGATGTAACGAACAGAAAACTGAACACAAGCTCGTAATGCCTCGTCGGTAATTTCAACGTTATGATGCTTTTCATAGCGAACCCGCAAGCCTCCTAAGATTTCTACTGCATCATCAGGTGTTGGCTCGTCTACCTGAACTCTGGCAAAACGTCGTTCTAATGCTGAGTCTTTTTCGATATATTTTTGATACTCATCAGAAGTTGTCGCTCCAATGGTTTGTAACTCGCCGCGGGCAAGTGCTGGTTTTAAGATATTAGAAGCATCGATAGCGCCTTCTGCTCCTCCAGCACCAATTAAGGTGTGTAATTCATCAATAAACAAAATAATTTGTCCATCTTGATAAATCTCATCAATAATTTTTTTCATGCGATCTTCAAATTCGCCCCGGTATTTTGTTCCAGCAACTAATGAGCCTATATCTAACATCATTAACCTTTTTGACTGCATATCTTGCGGAACTTCTCCGTTAGTAATTTTTTGGGCTAAACCTTCAGCAATTGCTGTTTTACCAACGCCTGGGTCACCTACCAAGGCTGGATTATTCTTAGTACGGCGACTTAATATTTGAATAAGACGCTTCACTTCTTTATTACGACCAACAACCGGGTCTAAACGTTTTTCCCGAGCTAATTTTGTTAAATCACGTGCGAGTGAATCCAAAGTTGGCGTGCCTTCTTGTGCTTGTTGCTGTCTTCCTTGAGCTGGACGACGTCGGTTTGCACCATTTGCACTTTTATTTTGGTTCACACCCATTTTTTTCTTCAAGAGTTGACGCATTTTCGCTAAACTTAGACCTAGGTTCAACATAATACGCGAAGCTAGGATTTCTTCATCACGTAATAAGCCTAAAAGTAAATGTTCTGTACCCACTTGTGATGAGCCTAAACGCTTCGCTTCATCACCTGCATAGGCAAAAATTTGTCTAGCTCTTGGCGAATAAGGTAGATAGCCACTTACCGGATAACTAGTCATCGTGCCATAACCTGTTAAGTGTTCAATTTCTTCACGAATATCATTCTCATTCACATTCATTTCACGTAATGTTTTTCCAGCAATACCATTAGGTTCAATTAATAAGGCTAGTAAAACGTGTTCTGACCCTACGGTTTGATGTTTAAAACGTTTTGCTTCTTCTTGGGCGATTTGTAATACTTCTTTAGCGCGCTGAGTAAATAGTTCGTCCATATTTTCACTTCCTATCTTTATAATTCATAGCTCAATCGTTCTAGTACGCCATGCATAATATTTGCTCGTATGTTTTCTTCTTTAACTGATTTTCCTAAAGCTACTTTACTAATTGTTACTAATAATAAATTACCTTCTCTTTTAGAAAGAATCCCTTCTTCATATAATTTCTGAATAATTGCTATTCCATCTTTTTCTGAGAGTGATTGATCAAATAATTGGTTCACTTGTTCTAAAAATTGATGATAATTAGAAATTTGAACTTTTTCGATTCGAATATAGCCGCCACCACCTCGTTTACTTTCAACGGTATAACCTCGTTGTACAGTAAAACGTGTATTGATGACATAATTGATTTGTGAAGGTACACAATTGAATAAATCTGCCATCTCAGCGCGACGAATTTCAATCATCTCGCTTTCTTCCAGAATCTTCTTTAAATAAGCTTCAATCATATCAGAAGTATTTTGATGACTCATCTGCTCGTGACCCTCCTTTGACTATTATTGACCTTTATTATAACGAATTTTTCATTACTTGGAAAGGATAAGGTCTTGTTATCATCAAATACTTAGCAAAAAATAAAAGACGACCGATGGGTTTATCGTTCGTCTTTTATCTAAATTAAGGTACCTGTACAGTTTCAGCTTCATCTAGCTCACGGCTAACTTTTTCTTCATCATCACGTTGCACAGCGATTGTTGCTTCCTCTCCTTCTTCAATGGTAACAGGAACACTGATTGTCTCTTTATCATCTTCTGAGTCTAAAATAATTTGCTCATACTGTTCATTATCATGGTCCATATCTGTAAGCCAAACAGTAATCGTCTGACTCGATGAGTCATTATTTTCTTCATCTTCACTATCTTCAGTGTCTTTACTGACTTCGCTGCTATCTTCACTGTCGTCGTTACCTTTAAAGGAAGCTTCTACATCCACCGTAAATTTCTTTGTCTCAGGCTCTTCTTCCTCGCCTTTTGAAACAAGCATATTCACTGTGCTTCCCTTATCTTCTGTTGAACCAGCCGAAGGATCTGTACTGATAACATCGCCTTCGTCGACAGAATCGTCAAATTCTTCTTCTTTTTCTACTTTAAAGCCAGCATCTTCCAATTGTTCTACTGCTTCATTTTCGGAATCCCCTTCTACATCAGGGATTTCAACTTGTTCTTGTCCAGCACTTACAGAAAAAACAATAGGAGTATCCGCCGGGATTACTTCTTCGCCTTCGCTTGGTGTTTGGTCAATAATCGTTCCACTTGATTGTTCACTATAACTTTGCTGAATTTCTACCGAATTATCTCCCAAGCCCATACCTCGCAAGCTACTTCTAGCTGCATCTTCTGTGCTACCAATAAAATTAACCATAGACACCGGGGCAGGACCATTGCTTATAACAAATGATACTTCCGTTTCTTCTGGCACCACTTCTTCTCCTTCATTAGGAGTCTGACTAATAATTTGTCCGGCTGGAACTGAATCATTAAATTCTTCTTCTGAAGAAATATTACTTTCTTTAAATTCTAGCTCTTTTAGTTTGTCCAGTGCGTCTTCATAAGTTTGTTCTGTATAATCGTCCATTTCTACTTCTGGACTGCCGGAACTGATATATAAAACCACTTCTTGACTTTGCTTGATCTCAGCGCCTTCTTGCGGCGTTGTTTTAACGATCCGCCCTTCTTCTTGATTATCGCTAGGATATTCTCTTGTCTGATCAGCGGCTTGTACTCCACTTTCACGTAGTTTTTCTCTAGCCGCAGATTCCGTAAGACCGGCGACTTCAGGTACAGCAACTTCATCTCTTGAGCCAGCCAAAGATAGATAAGTGCCCAAGCCGATCATCGCTAGTATCGCAACAAAAATCGCTAATAAAATCAGCCATTTTTTCTTTTTTTTCTTAGGTTTTTTATTTTTTTCATCTTCTTCAGTTGCTTTAGCAGCTTCTGTATCCTCTTCTTCATTATTAGAAAGGGGGTTATCTGTAATCGGCGTTATTATTTTTGTGTCATTGTTCATTGCTTGCGGATGCCAAGCTGCTTCATTCTGACGTTCTGGTGATAAAACCGTTTCTAAGTCTTTACTCATTTCTTCAACTGTTTTATAACGGTCTGTAGGTTCTTTAGCTGTTGCTTTTAACACTACATTTTCTAGCGCTTGTGGTATATTTTCATCACGTTCTCTCAATGAAGGAATTTCATCTTGAAAGTGTTTTAAAGCAATAGTGACTGCAGATTCACCATCAAAAGGCACACTACCTGTCAACATCTCATATAAAATAATACCAATAGCATAAATATCAGATTGACTTGTCGCCATACTCCCTCTTGCTTGTTCAGGTGAGAGGTAGTGCACTGAGCCTAGCATACTATTTGTTTGCGTGATCGATGTTTCCGATAAGGCAATTGCAATACCAAAGTCAGTGATTTTTACTACACCTTCATCATTTAGCAAAATATTTTGCGGTTTTAAGTCCCGATGGATGATTCGGTGCTCGTGGGCTAAGGCAACTGCAGAAAGGATCTGCTGCATTATATTGATAACAACAGAATAGTCCATAGGATAATGAGTCTGGATATAACGTTTTAAATCCATTCCCTTAACATATTCCATAACTAAATACTGCATTCCGTCTTCTTCTCCTACATCATAGACAGAAACAATATTAGGATGGACTAACTCGGTAGCTGCTAATGCTTCTCTTTGAAAACGACGAATGGCATCTTGATCATTTTGAAAATCATAACGCAAAACTTTAATGGCAACTTCTCGGTCTAAAATCAAATCATCAGCTAAAAAGACATTGGCCATTCCGCCCATGCCAACGTTGCCTTTAATTAGATATCGACCACTCAGTTTCTTGCCAATATCAAGCATCAGCAACACCTCCAAAGCCGATCATAAGCGCAGTAATATTATCAAGGCCCCCACGATCATTGGCTGCATCGATCATTTTTTCCACCGCTTCTTCAGCGTTCGGATTCTTTAAAATAAGTTGAGCAATTTCTTCTTCAGACACCATATTAGTCAAACCATCCGAGCACAAAAGTAAATAATCTTTCGCATCAATCAAATGTGAGGATACATCTACTTCAATTGTACCAGGCATTCCAACACATTGTGTCACAATATTTTTCTGTGGATGATTGGCAGCCATCTCTTTTGAAATTTCACCTGTTTTGACTAACTCATTGACCAAAGAATGATCTTCTGTTAGTTGAACCAATTGCTTTTCAATTAAAGTATAAATCCGACTATCTCCCACATGGGCAATAGTAAAGTCATCTTCAAAAACAGCGACTGCTTCAATTGTAGTCCCCATACCTGCGAATTCAGGTGTTGCTTGGCCAGCTTGATAGATTGCAGCATTTTCTTCTTGAATCGTTTTAACTAACCATTTAGCGGCTTTTTCACTATCGGTTATTTTATTTTTTTCCCATTGTCTTCCAATTTCATTGACTGCCGTTTTACTAGCAACATCACCAGCTTGGTGGCCGCCCATACCGTCAGCCAACATCGCAAGCGTATAGCCTTTTTTGTTTTCGAATACACCAACGTAATCTTGATTTGTATTTCGTATTTTTCCTACGTCGCTTTGAAAACTGATTTCCATTCCTTCACCTCATCGTTTTTTCCGTAAACAACTGATAAAAAAACCGTCCGTATAATATTGATGCGGAAATATTGTTAACATTTTTTCTTTTAAACTGGCATTTAGATTTTCATTCACTGGCACTTCTATCAATTCAAATTCAGGATGTTTTTGTAAAAATTGTTTGACCACTTCTTGATTTTCTTCCGGTAAAATCGTACATGTGCTATAAACCAATATTCCTGAAGGTTTTAAGTTCGGAGCAACACTTTCCAAAATCTCTAATTGAATAGACCTTAAACTTTGTAAATCTTCCGGTTTCTTTACATATTTTATATCTGGTTTACGACGCATCAAACCTAATCCAGAACAAGGCGCGTCAACTAAGATTCGATCAAATGAAGATTGCGCAAATGTATTACTTACTTTTCTAGCATCTAGCTCTTTAGTTTTTACCACATCTTCAACATGCATTCGGATAGCATTTTCTTCAATCAAACGTACTTTTTGTTTATGAATATCAAGTGCTGTAACTTGTCCATTTTCTTGCGCATCTAAAAAAGAAGCAATATGCGTAGTCTTCCCACCTGGAGAAGCGCAAGCATCCAATACCTGATGCTTATTTTCAATTTGTAAAGCTGGTGCTACCAGCATAGAGCTTTCATCTTGAATCGTCAATAAGCCATCATTAAACAACTGACTTTTTGCGACAAAACCTTTCTTTGCTATAATACCATATTCAGAAATAGCACTTTCTATAGCCTCGATCCCTTCTTGAGCTAAACTTTCTATGGCCTGTTTTCGCGTGATTCTACGTGTATCTACTCTTAAACTTACTTGACTAGGAGAAAATAAAGAAATTCCTAATTGTTTGGTCTGTTCCATCCCTATTTCTTCTACTAATCGTTTAGTTAGCCATTGTGGCATAGAAATTTGTGTGGCTAAACGTTTGATTGGATCATCTATTGTCGCGGTATCCGATAAACCTTGCCGTTTAATATTACGTAACACACCATTCACAAACTTACCAATTCCTGCATTTCCACGAACTTTGGCAATATCGACCGCTTCATTTAAAATCGCGTGGTCAGGGATTCGATTAAGAAAATAAAGCTGATATATCGATAATTCTAAAAGTAATTTTACCCAAGCGTCTATTTTTTTTGCATTTGCAATAAAGGGTTTCAAATAAAATTCCAGCAATAGCTGGCGACTCACAGTTCCATAAACAAGTTCAGTCAACAATCGGCTATCTTTAGCACTAAGTTGTCCTTTTTTGATTTCTTCGTTTAAAAGTAAGTTAGAATAAGCGCCGCCCTTTTGAATTCTTTCTAGCGCTTGTAAGGCCGCAAAACGAACAGTTTTTTTCGCATCATGACTCATTTTGTCCCACCTGTTCTCCAAGAGCTATGTTTTTACCTGCGCCGTTTAAAAACTCAGCAACCTTTTGTTTACTTCTTCCGGCAGGTTGCAATTCTTCAATTGCCAGAACGGTTTGCTGCCCACATGCGATCCATAATTGTCCCTTATCACACCGCACGATTGTAGCGGGTTTTTCATTTGTCCGTTCTTTTACAGGGGAAACTGTCCAAATCTTCCAGCGGTTCTTTTGATAAGTGGTATAGGTAATCGGCCAAGGGCGCATCCCTCTGACTTTTTGTTCTATTTCAGTTGCAGTTTTCTGCCAATCAATGGCTTCTTCTTCTTTCTTAATGTTAGGGGCAAAAGTCACTTGCTCTTCATCTTGCGCAACAGAATGTAAGGTCCCAGCCAAAATTTGCGGTAAAACCTCAAGTAATAAGTCACGTCCTACTAAGCTTAATTTGGTAAACATCGTTCCCACATCATCAGTTGATGTAATTGGTGTACTTTTTTGTGCATAGACGCCACCAGCATCCATTTTTTTCACCATATCCATAATGGAGACGCCTGTTTTTTCTTCGCCATTTATAATCGCATAATGAACAGGAGCCCCTCCTCTATATTTAGGTAATAGTGAAGCATGAACATTCAATGCACCATATTTGGGTATTTGTAATAATTTTTCAGGTAAAAATTGCCCAAATGCCGCTGTAATAATAACGTCAGGCTGCAATCTTGCGATTTCTTCCATTTCCTTTGAGCCACTTATTTTTTCTGGTTGTAAAACAGAAATGCCTAATGCTAAAGCTTTCTCTTTAACAGGAGAGGCGACAATTTTTTTCTTACGGCCTACAGGGCGATCAGGTTGAGTAACAACGGCTTGCACTTCGTAACCAGCCGTTACCAACCCCTCCAAAATAGGAACAGAAAATTCCGGTGTCCCCATAAATACAATTTTTGTCATTTAAATTCTCCTTTAAATAAAGTTTACTGGTTCATTATCGATTGCTACATATAAGCTCTTGCGTTGGTCTTTTTGCGAATTATCAAGGATTTTTTTCAACACTTGAGAAAGAGCAGGCTCTTTTTTGTATTTTATAATCATTTGATACTGATAACGGTTCTTTACTCGTGCAATAGAGGCAGGAGTAGGACCTAAAATAATACTATCAGAACTTAAAGCTGTTTTTACTTCCTGAGCAATTTGAAACATTTTTTTGGCAGCTACTTGTTCTTCCTGATGACTACAAGTAATTTTCACCGTAAAATAATACGGGGAGTAGCTGCTTTGATGCCGCAAAAACATCTCTTGCTTATAGAATGCTTCATAATCTTGTTTTTGGGCTAAAACAATCGCGTGATGATCAGGATTAAAACTTTGAATAATCACTTCTCCTGCTTTTTGGGCCCGCCCAGCACGCCCGGCTACTTGCGTTAACAACTGAAAAGTACGTTCATTTGAACGAAAATCCGGTAAGTTTAAAGCCGTGTCTGCATTTAAGACGCCCACTAAGGTGATATTAGGATAATCCAAACCTTTAGCGATCATTTGTGTTCCTAATAAGATATCAGCTTCTTGTGCACCAAATTTTTGTAAGATTTTTTCGTGTGCACCTTTTCGCCGCGTAGTATCAACATCCATTCTCAAAATCCGGGCACTTGGAAATAATTCTTGCAATTCTTCTTGTACTTTTTGCGTTCCTGTCCCATAATAACGAATTTTGTTACTACCACATTCTGGACAGTGCCTGGGAATACCTTCTTCATGCCCACAGTAATGACAACGCATTGTTTTAGTATCCATATGCAAAGTCAAAGAAATATCACAATTCGGACAAGGAAGTACATACCCGCAATCTCGACACATCACAAAAGAAGAGTACCCTCTACGATTCAGCATTAAGACGGATTGTTCTTTTTTCTCCAAGCGATCTGCAATTTTTGCTTGTAATTCTTTTGAAAAATTGCTCATATTTTTTCTTTCATACTCTTTTTTTAAATCGACAATTTCTATACTTGGTAAATTTGCTGCCGGATCCGCCCGTTTACGCAATAAAAGTAAATGATAGATATCTTTTTGCGCGCGAGCGCGAGATTCTAAAGACGGTGTAGCACTGCCTAATACTACAGGACAATGATGATACTTCCCACGCCATATTGCTAAATCTCTGGCATGATAACGCGGCGCTTCATCTTGCTTATAAGAAGATTCATGTTCTTCATCGACAATAATTATACCAATATTTTCCAGGGGCGCAAAAATCGCTGAACGAGCGCCTACGACAACTTGAGCCTGGCCACGTTCAATTTTGCGCCATTCATCATAACGCTCTCCTTGGCTTAAACCACTATGTAATACTGCTACAGCATCTCCCAAGCGGCTTTTAAAACGTTCGACCATTTGCGGCGTCAGCGCGATTTCTGGCACCAACATAATGGCTGTCTTGCCTTCAGCCAATACTTTTGAAATTGACTGCAAATACACCTCTGTCTTGCCACTACCCGTAATTCCTTCTAGCAAAAAAACTTCATCTTTGGCTTGTTTTTCAGCCGCAAGTATTTGATCTACTGCATGTTGTTGTTCGTTATTTAACGACAGTGCTGATGTTTTATTAAAGACTTTTCCTTGATGAGGATCGCGATAAGCTTCTACTTCTTCAAAAGACAACCAACCTTTCTTTTCTCCCTGCTTTAATACAGCTGAAGAAATTCCTTGCTTTGTAAAAAAAGCTGTCGGTTGATGCGCGTTATTTTCTAATAATTCAACTAGTTGCTTTTGTCTGGGTGCTCGTTTATCGATCCCTTGGTAAATATCTGCTGCATCCCTTTGTGTCAAAAGACTATTAACATAGCGGATTTTCTTTACTTTGTTTTTCTTTTTGACCACATAACGAAGTTCAACAACATTTTCTTCCCGTAATTTTTTTAATTGCTGGAGTATACCCATTTCTTCTGCTTCTTGCCAATCAATTTCATCACTTTCTAAAAAAAACTGATGTTTGACTGGATGTGAAGGATCCTTTAGCACGATTTTTTTTTGGTATTCAGCTTTCATCACACTCGGCAACATAGTTTGCAGGCAAGTAATTTTAAAAGCATAAGTTGTTTCTTTCATATAATCTGCCAAAGCTAGTAATTCTTGATTTAAAACAGGAGACAAATCCAACATTCGAATAATTGGTTTAAGTTTTTCTTCATATGTACTTGTTGAACTCAGCGCAGTCACAAAGCCTTGGATATGACGATTCCCATCGCCAAAAGGGACTTCTACACGCATCCCAATTTCAATGACGTCCAATAGCTCATCTGGCACTATATAAGTAAATGGTTGATCAGTTTGCATTGTTGGTACGTCCACAATAACTTCTGCAAATAATGGCATGCGATTTCTCCTTTCTGACCTATTTTACTAAAATTACAGATGTTTGTCTTTATTAACTGATAAAATTAAAGTTTCTCCCTATTTTTTTTGCTTGCTTGTTTATTTTTTAAAAAGGGAAATGTGATAAAAACCTTTAACAATAAATAACCGAACTATAAAGAAATTGTTGCTAACCTTCGATAGGTTCTTGTCGTAAATACACAACAAACAACAAATTTCATTAAATATAGTTCGGTTATTTTGCCTTATTTTACTTAAGCCACGATCCCTCAGCAAGTTAAGTTTAGCTATCTTCACGCACGCGATTTTCTAAATCTTTTTGTTCTTGTTCTTTTTGCGCTTGTTTTTCTTCTGCTTCCATTTGAATTCTTGCTCGT
This sequence comes from Tetragenococcus halophilus subsp. flandriensis, assembly GCF_030161475.1. Taxonomy (GTDB): domain Bacteria; phylum Bacillota; class Bacilli; order Lactobacillales; family Enterococcaceae; genus Tetragenococcus; species Tetragenococcus halophilus_C. Next base: position 115,705 of record NZ_BSUG01000007.1, read on the forward strand.
TTTAATTCAGGATTAGGATCATTAATCACTGTTTGAGCATCAATTTCTTCTAATGCTTTACCCACATTTTTAACTGAATCAAAATTATCTAAAGTCGGATTTGCGCCAGCGTCTAATTCATGGGCACGTTTGCTAGCTAATAACACCAAGGAATACTTAGAATTCACTGATTCTAATAAAGAATCAATTGAAGGTTTTAACATCATAATATTACAGCTCCTCTAACATTTTTCTATATTTTCCAATGACACGTTCTACACGAAAGTGTTCACTGGATATGATACTTTTTATTCTTTCTACTGCTTTAGGTACTTCATCATTGACGACCGCATAATCATAAGAAGCCATCATTTCAATTTCTTCACGTGCAACTTTCATACGTTCATCAATTGTATCTTCTGAATCAGTCCCCCGTCCAGTAATGCGCAGACGTAATTCCGCTAAATCTGGTGGTGTTAAAAATATAAATACGCCATCAGGTACTTTTTCTTTAACCTGTAAAGCACCTTGAACTTCAATTTCCAAAAAAACATCTTTTCCTTCATCCAAGGTTTTTTGCACATAAGGTAAGGGCGTCCCATAGTAATTGCCTACATATTCAGCGTACTCTAACATTTGTCCTTTTTTAATCATGTCTTCAAATTCTTCTTTTGTGCGAAAGTAATAGTCTTCTCCCTCAATTTCTCCAATCCGTTGTTTACGAGTGGTCATAGAAATTGAATACTGAAAGTCATTATCTTCACTATCAAATATTGCTTTGCGAACTGTTCCTTTTCCGACACCGGAAGGACCAGATAAAACAATCAATAATCCCCGCTCTGTCATAATGACGTCCTTTCCCTCTTGGTCTTGCTTAACGTCTATTTTGCACTTTTTTTCTGCAACTTTCAAGAATAACTTTACTCTAAGAAGTACAAGAACTAAACGTTAGTATAACACTTTTTTAGTTGAAGCACTATTTTCACAAATAATAAGTAAAAAATTTTTAACTTACATATTAGTTACTGCTTTTTTTAACGCTTCAAATTCTTCATTACTTAACGTGATCCCTTTTCCCATCTTTTCATGGTCAGGACTCCAATCACGTAAATCAAATTTGGGTGGACGTTCATTCCAACTGACAATATTTAATTCTTTACGCCAACCTTTGGCATTTTCGGATAGAATCGCTATCTCTTCTAAAATTTCATAGGAAAAATCCTTTGCCATATACTTCCCTCATTTCATTTGTTGTTCACTGATAACTACGCATTTTTTGTTGATTTCTTTTTTAAAAAAGAGAAAAATTTCACTGCAACAAATAATACCGACGATTTTTTAGTAAGACTTTCAGGTATTTTTATTCCCTTTTCTAAAAGTTCCTCAAAAAGCAAAAATTGCTTCTTTTTTGAAAGTAAGGAATAATTTTGATGAAAAATTTCAAGCCATTCTATAAAAGATAGTGTTACTTCAAAGGGTTGGGTGACATTTTCTTTACCTTCAACTAAAGCTGCTAAAAATTGTGATTTTGTATAAACTTTGTTCGGCGGAAGTTCTAAAAAACGGCCAATAAGTTCAACAAAAGCTTCTCCGGCACTTTCTAACGGGATCTTTTTTTCGTATAGCTTATAAAATTTCTGCCAAAAAGCCTTATCTTGTAACCAACTGGCTTTTTCCGAAGATAAGGTTAAAATAAAGGCTTGCCATTCTGTCTGCCAATCTACTTCAGTAGTAAAAGTATACCAGAAACCAGTGTAAAAGTGGAAATATTTCATGGTTTCTAAATAACCTAATTGTTCATTTATTTTAGAACGTTGACTATCAAATAGCAAAAAACTGCCTAATGACCAAGGAGAACGTAAGGTGATCGTTGGTGTATTTTCTGTGTTTATATTTTTTTTACGAATCCCAGGACCTTGTGCATCTATACAAATACACTCTTTTGCACCTTTTAAAAGAGCAACATCTAGTGGGAAATCATTGCGATATCCACCATCAATATAGTCTTCCCCTTTGATATTCATCGGTTGCATGGCAGGGAAAAAAGCTGCCGAGGCTGTCAGCCATTTCCATGCATCTGATGTTGGTTTAACAGCAACCACTTTTTCTTTTAAGCCTCGTAACTGTGTAGTACAAATATATAGTTTTATAGAAGAAGCTAGCAGCGTTTTTTCATCTAAAGTTTGCTTAAGCATTTGCTGCAGCGGCAAAGTACTAACACCCTTGTCTTTAACTGCCGATAATCCGAGAGAACGTAGTTGCTGTCTTAATTGTTTAAACGAATGATTATCCTCCGCCGCTTTAGGAAAAGCTAGAATTTGTTCGGTACTGATCCTACGCCAAATTTGTTGCGCCATATTTTCATCATTCATCATAATGAGCCCAGCATTTAATGCGCCTACAGAGGCACTAGTGATCATAGAAAAAGAAATATTCAAGCTTTTTAATGCGCGCCAAGCACCAATTTGGTAGGCCCCTCGCGCACCGCCACCACTTAAAACCAAGGCAGTATTATAAGATAATTTCTTAGTTAGTCCTTGTTTATCTGGCTGATAATCATTTGCCAATAACCACTCAAACAGCGGCCCTTGCGCAGAAAATGTTAAGTGAATAGTAGAAGTAAAGTAGCTACGCGCAAACAATTCAATTTTTTGTAAAATAGCATACCAAGAAATTTGGCTAGGTTCACTACACAAAATATTTGTAATCTTCATTTGCCTTTCTGATAACTTAATACTGAAAAAAACAACTTGCTTTTGTATTTCTGTAGCCCAGCAATCTTGTTTATAAATAGCATAAAACATGTTTTCTTGAGCAAGAGAATGTGTGTTATAAAAAGGGAAAACTAATTTTGTTTGCCTAAGAATCGGGCGAACTTTTTCTAGTTCAGAAACATACAGTTTTTTAAACGCCACGTAAATTTCCCCCTTTTTTGTTAGTCAATAAAAATTCCCGTTGCTTACAATATAAATGATATTTTCAACTCGCTCAAGATGCCATATATTACTTAGTGTAATAAACATTTAAAAGAAACGAAACAAGCATTTTTCTAAAATTTATTGTAAAATATAATTAGAAGAAGCAAGGAAAAAGGAGGGATCTGCATAATGACTGATTTTATCTACGTACATATTGACAATATCAGTAATGCTGTTTTGACCCAAGGTTTTTCTACTGCTGATTTTCATCAGGCAATTGTTCACCGCCCTAAAAACCTATTGTTATTGGATCCTTCAAATGAACGGGGCGAATATGAAGCGCACACCGCAATGAAAACTATTCGCGGCAGACAAGCCGTCGATAATTATTTCCAAGCAGTTGATAAAAAAAGAGTCACTGGTACTAATAAATGGATCGATTTCACTGATGTTATGATGTTAAAAGAACTAACCCCCACTGAAATCTCAGAGTTATTGTATTTTGGTCATATGAAGACGCATCTTCATTCACCTTTTTTTTATAAGTTACAAAATAACTTTGCTTATTTTGAATTACAAGACGATTTATCTAAGGTTTACTATCGTTATTTAGAGGAGTTTCATCAGGTCTTAGCACAAAAAATTACCCTTCTAGTTTCAGAGACCTTAAATACACGGCGTTCTTTGTTTCAAAAAAATAAGGCAGTCGAGTCTTTACCTCTCAATATTGTCAAAACCTTGAGTGACTTTATGAAAGAGGGTTTGGTTTTTTCTTTTAAACAAACAGAGTTCCAAGACAAAACATATCAGATCCCTTTGTTTTTAGTAGGAGACACTCATATTCGTATGGGAAGCCCTACCTTTAAAGATGATGCACTTATTGGACATTTAACTTATTATTCTTCCCAAAGGACTTGGGAGCTTGATATCAATAAAAAAGACTTGGATTTATAAACATTGACAAACATACCTTGGTCATAAAATGATTAAACGACGAAAAAAGCGGTTTATGAGGCTTTTCCGTCGTTTTTATTATCTTTATTTCTCTTTTCTGACAGTAATTTTTTCACTTAATTTCGCCCAATGATTGGTAGGCCCATGTCCGTGTCCAACGCTGATTCCATCTTCTATAGCACCTTGAATAAATGCTTTAGCTGTAATAGCTGCTTCTTTAAATGATCTTCCTTTAGCTAATTCTGCTGCGATACAAGAAGAAAAGGTATCTCCAGTCCCGTGGGTATTCTTTGTTTGAAGACGAGGTGCACTAAGCCAGAAAGCTGTTTCATTTTCCATTAGTACGAAATCTATAGCTTCTTCATCCTCTGCATGTCCACCTTTAATAATCACATTTTTTACACCCATTTTTTGTAAAGTAAATGCTGCTTTTTTGATTTCTTTTTTACTTTTTATCTTGCTTGCTGTTAATGCTTCAGCTTCCGGCAAATTAGGGGTAATAACATACGCTTGTGGTATGAGCTCTTCTTTAATGGTTTGCACCGCTTCTTTTTGTAATAGTGGATGACCACCCTTTGCTATCATCACAGGATCTACAACCAAAGGGCCAAAAGAAGAGTTTTTATAATTATTAACCACCGTTTGTACATGCTCCTGGTCAAATAACATCCCCGTCTTAGCCGCGCGAATGTGAAAATCATCCTCTAGAGAGTTAAATTGAGCATCAATAAAAGAACAGGAAACAGGACAACTTTCCTGTACACCTCTAGTATTTTGTGCCGTTAACGCGACAAGAATACTTGTACCAAAAACATTTCTCGCTTGAAAAGTTTTTAAATCCGCTTGAATCCCTGCGCCACCACCAGAATCTGACCCTGCAATCGTTACAACTTGAGGCGTTTGGTTTTCCATCTATCTTTCCTCCAATTGTGCAAATTTTTCTTTCATCTGCCGTACTTTTTTTCCAATGTCATTAGCTTTCATTATTTCACTAACTACAGCGATCCCTTGAACACCCATGTGATCAAAGCTTGCGATTCGCTCTTCTGTAATACCGCCAATAGCAACTACTGGAATTGATACCTCTTGTATGATCTGTTGTAAAGTTTCAAATGAAGTCGTTTGTGCATCTTCTTTTGTTGTAGTCGAAAACATCGCACCCACACCTAAATAGTCCGCACCACTCAATTGTGCTTTTTGTGCTTGAGATACATTCTTAGCAGAAACCCCCAGAATTTTATCTCCAATAAGCTGTCTTGTTACTTTCACTGGCAGTTCATCATCACCAATGTGTACTCCAGAAGCATCAATCGCTAAGCAAATATCCACCCGATCATCAATGATCAATGGAATTTGGTAGCTGTCTGTTACATTTTTTACTTTTTGAGCTAAGCTATAATATCCATATGTTGTAAGGTCTTTTTCTCTTAATTGGACTAATGTCACACCATTTTTACAGGCTTCTTCAATCTTTTGTAAAAAGACTGTCTCACTTTCTCCGTAACGAGCGGTCACTAAATATAAGCTTGTATCTATTTTCACCGTTTGCCTCCTCTTACTTGTCTAAACCAATCCTTATTCTCTTTTCCTAATAACGATAGTTGATTTAGCGTTTCATGTCGAAAATCTGCCAAACCAGCATTGGACGTTAATTTTTTGCTAGCAAACTCCCCGCAAATATTTAAATAGCTTAATGCTAAAACAACAGCCGTTTCAGAGTTAAATTGTAGACCTAATAACGCTGCAATCAACGCACCTAATAAATCACCTGTTCCAATAAAACCTTGGAGCTCGTCCACACCATTTTCCATAATCCATGTACTGTCCTTTACAACAATAATATCTTTTTTACCGGTGGCAAGATAAGTAGTAGCTAAATCTTCTTGTTTCAACGCTTTTATCAACTCTTCAATTTCATCCTCATTTTGATCTGATATGCTACTATCAACGCCTTTACCTGTCGTTTTTAGTCCACAAAAAGCACGTAATTCTGAAATGTTTCCTTTTATAACATCGGGTTTTTGTCTACTTAACTGCTTTGCTAACTGATAAGCGGTAGGTGCACTCGTTATGCCCACTATATCAACAACAAAGGGGATTTGATTAGCACACATTTTTGCGGCAGTTAAAATTGATTGCTCTCTTTCCTTTGATAAACTACCTAGGTTTAACAGTGAACTATCTGTCTGCTTAAAAAGTGTAGAAAATTCTCTAACATCTGAGGTCATAATTGGCCGCGCATTAACATATAATAATGCATTAGCCATCGTTTCTATGGTGACATTATTCGTAATACAATGAACTAGAGAAGCTTGTTTTAAGGGAAACACCTCTTTGGCGATTTCTTCAAGATTTTGCATCTAACCATCCTTTTCTAGTTAAATAAAGTCTTCATTTGGCGAAAAACGGGTAAATCTTTTACTTTTCTCCATACAAACCAAGCGACAATTGAACCCAATACAGCAGCGCCTAAAAAACGCGGTGTATAAATAAACCAATAGAATTGGTTACTTGAGCCAGTGAATACTACCATCACAGGGTAAGATAATAATGAACCAATAATACCAGTCCCAATAATTTCTCCTACCATTGAAGCATAAATATTTTGGAAGATACGATAAAGTAAAGCTGCTAAAAAGGCGCCAAACACTGCTCCTGTCAAAGCAAGGGGAGGAATGCCTAAAAATGTCATACGTATCATGCCGCAGATGAAAGCCATCGCCGTAGCATACAGTGGTCCCATCAACACACCCGCAAATACATTAATCACACTAGACATGGGCGCCATTCCTTCAATACGTAAAATAGGCGACAAAACAACATCTAAGGCAATCATAATTGCTAAATAAGTTAGTTTTCTTATTTTTTTATGTCTCATATAGGTAAAACCTCTTCAATTAATTCCTACCGATAGACATCTGGTCTTTGGGTATAAATACTCTGGGAAATACTTTTTCAAAAATCAGCAAAATAACTACAGCAGCCAAAGAAGTTAACAAAGCGCTAACTCCGTTGATCACTAAGGAATAAATGACCGGTGATAAGCCCCACATCGCATATTGACCCCAGAATATATATCCAGCCACAAAATGCCAGAAATAACGAGCAAAAGTACCTACTAAACAAGCACTAATAATACTAAAGCGAGCTTGCCCATGGTTCTTTACTTGAAGTGAGCGCTGCAGCCGTGCTGCAAAAATACCGGCTAAACCTGCAAATGGGTAGGCTAGGATATACTCTATTAATACCTGGGGAATACTTAGGTAAATTACCTGGCCTAAAGGAAAATGTAAGAACCCCCAAATAAGTCCCGCAAGTATTCCAGGACGCGTACCGCGACGTAGTGCGTACACAACTAAAGGGATTTGACCTAAAGATAGGGTGAAAGTTGTACCTGCATCTGTAGGTATCAGTGATAACATCACACTTAATGCAGCAATAATCGTTCCTTCTATCCAAACTTTTGTGTTTGAATGCATAAAAAATACTCCTCCTTTAGAATCTTCACAATTCACAAAGGAGAAGTATATATACTTCAACTCGTCACAATTCCTACGTTCGAATGGTCGAAACAGGTACGAAGGGTTTAGAGAGTAACACTCAATCTCAGCCCATATGGACTCCCCTTTGTGAGCAGATTCTATTTAATTATTTACATCTACAGGATAACATATTTTTTACTAAAAAAATACCGCTAACAAATTCATTTGAAATCTATAGACCTTTATATTGTCAAAGAGATATTTTTATATCCAGTGAATAAAATCAATCTGATTGTGCTTTTTCTCCTTGTTCGGCGTAACTCATATCGTTAACTGATTCTAATGAATAGTCGCCGTCTTTGTATTTAATAATATTGACACTTGCATTATCCAAGCCATCTGCTGGCGCTTCAAAATCATCAAATAATGTATCTAATAAAGCAGTAATACTCAATCCATGGGAAGTGATTAAAACATTTCCAGAGTCATTTTCTTTTAGATATTCATTATTGAAAAGACATAATAAAAAGCCCCAAAATCGGGGCTTTTATTATAAATCAACCTTTTTTTCAAATAAAGGACTGACAGGTTTACTTTCATGGATACGTTTGATCGCTTCTGCAATCAAATCGCAAACGCTAATTTCATCAAGTTTATCAATTTTTCGTTCTTCGGGTAAGTTGATAGAATCTGTAACGACCAAATGTTCAATAGCAGAATCTGAAATACGATCTAAAGCAGGACCGGATAATACAGGATGTGTACAAGAAGCATAAACACTTGTAGCGCCAGCTTCTTTAAGCGCATTTGCCGCAAGTGTGATTGTACCTGCTGTATCAATCATATCGTCAATAATCACACATGTCTTTTTGTTAACATCGCCTATAATATTCATAACCTCTGCCACATTTGCACGGGGACGACGTTTATCGATAATTGCAATGGATGCGTTTAAGAACTCCGCTAATTTACGTGCTCGTGTTACCCCCCCGTGGTCAGGAGAAACAACAACTACATCATCGCCTTTAATCCCACGATCAATAAAATAGTCCGCAATTAAAGGAGCACCCATTAGATGATCAACTGGAATATCAAAAAAGCCTTGAATTTGAGAAGCGTGCAAGTCTAAGGCAACTACACGGTTCGCGCCAGCTTTTTCAATCATATTTGCCACTAACTTAGCCGTAATCGGTTCACGGGCGCGGGCCTTACGATCTTGTCGCGCATAACCATAGTAAGGCATTACCACATTTATGGTTTTTGCACTTGCTCGTTTTAAAGCATCGATCATGATCAAAAGCTCCATCAAATTATCATTTACCGGACTGCTAGTTGATTGAATAACATATACGTCTGCTCCTCGGATACTTTCTTCGATGTTAACTTGGATTTCACCATCGCTAAACTGTTTTACCGTACATTTTCCTAATTCTATCCCTATAGCTGCCGCAATTTTTTCCGCTAAAGGCTCATTTGAATTTAATGCAAAAATTTTTAATCTTGGATCAAAATATTGATTGGACATGGGAACCTCCACTTTCTATACATTCCAACGAACCGTTTATTCGTCTTAAATAGTTGCTTACGTTGTCATTATAATGTTTATAAGCGGTGAAGACAAGACATTAACAAAATATTCTAAGCATGCAAGAAAAGGAGACCGAAATAATAGCCTTTTGTCATAAATATCTGCCAAATAACTAATATCTCGGTCTCTTTTTTATTGTAAAAATGGTAATCTTTTTGCGTATCCTTCTTTATTTACTTGACGAGCACGTGCAATTGCCATATCGTCTTCATAAACGTCATCGGTAATTGTTGAACCCGCAGCTAAACAAGTATTTTGAGCTATATTCACAGGACCAATCAAATTAACTGCTGAGCCAATAAAACTATGGTCTCCAACCGTCGTATGATGTTTGTTTTTACCATCATAATTGACAAAGACTGTGCCGCAACCAACATTGATCTCTTTACCTAAGGTAGCATCCCCAACATAAGTCAAATGTCCTACTTTAGTCTTCTCACCGATCGTTGCATTTTTGATTTCAACAAAGTTCCCTATATGAGCTTGTTGTTTAACTTCGGTTTTAGGACGCAAATGAGCATAAGGCCCCACATCTGCTTTTGCATGCACAGAACTTTCTTCAATCGTCGAAGATTTCACAGTAACATTATCTTCAACCCTACTATCCGTGATTTGAGAATTTTGGGTAATCACACAGTTTTCCCCAATAACCGTTTCACCTTTTAAGGAAACCCCAGGCTCAATGATCGTTTCAGCACCAATTTTTACACCATCATCAATATAGGACGTATTCGGGTCAACAAATGATACGCCATTTTGCATATGTTTACGGTTGATTCGTCTACGCATGATGTCATTTGCTTGCGCCAAAGCAACCCGATCATTAACACCAATAGATTCTTCGAAATCATTTGTTTGATAAGCAGCTACGATATGGCCTTGTTCTTTTAAAATTTCGATGATATCTGTTAGATAGTATTCTCCTTGAACATTATCTGTAGTGATATTATCTAAAGCTTCAAATAGCAACTCATTATCAAAACAATAAGTTCCCGTATTGATTTCTTTTACTTGTGCTTCTTCTGTCGAGGCATCTTTTTGTTCGACGATTCGATCTACAATACCTACACGATCGCGTAAAATTCGACCATATCCATTAGGATCCTCAGCGTGTGCTGTTAAAATGGTAACTGAAGCATTTTTGCCTTGATGGTATTCAAATAACTGATCCAAAGTCTCACTTGTTAGAAGCGGTGTATCTCCACTGATAACTAGCGTTGTGCCTTTTTTTTCTTTCAAAAAGTCAGCTGCTTGCATGACCGCATGGCCTGTACCCAATTGTTCAGCTTGTAGGGCATATTCACTTCGTGTCCCTAATTGTGCCTTTACCTCTTCAGCGCCATGACCAACAATCGTTACAACTTCATTGGGATTAGTTTCTTCAACACGATTCATAATATGTTCGACCATGGGTTTACCACAAACTGGGTGTAGTACTTTATATAGCTTTGATTTCATTCGTGTACCCTTACCAGCAGCTAAAATAATTGCGTAACGTTCGTCCACCTGTCTCACTCCATTTTTAATTTTTACTTGTTTAAGTGTAGCCCACTTGCTTAGACATTTCAACCAATGAGTCAAAATTACAGGTAGACCAATTCTTAATTATCCAAAAAAACGAGTAATTTCTTCTTGTGCTGTATCCACTGAATCTGAAGCATGAATTAAGTTTCTCGTTTTATTTATACCAAAATCTCCACGTAAAGTACCCATTTCTGCTTCCATAGGATCCGTGGCGCCCACAATTTTTCTAGTCTGCGAAATTGCTTGTTCACCTTTAACCACCATCAACAAGACAGGACCTTCCATCATGTAATCTAAAAGCCGAGGAAAGAACGGCTGATCTGCTAAATGGTGATAATGTTCATGTAACTGCGCTTTGGATAAAGTTTCTATTTTTATTTGAGAAATTTGTAGTTGTTTATCTTCAAAGCGTTGAATAATACGTCCTAGCAAACGACGAGCTAGCCCATCAGGTTTTATAATCACTAAAGTTTGTTCACTCATTAAGTTTTTCTCCTATTATTTTATAATGAATCCATTCTACAACACATCTAATTTTCGAAATAATTTCCAGCAACGACTTTGATTGTTTTTGTTTGTGTGTCCACATCTTTAACATATAACAGTGAATCGTAATCTGTAACCGCTCTTTTTCCTTTAAAGTTTGCCTCAGCAAAAACGCTAACGCCCACTAATTCAGCATCGAACTCATCGATCAACCCTTGCATACCATTAATCGTACCGCCGCCTTTCATAAAGTCATCAACAACTAAAACACGAGACCCTCTGGCTAAGCTTCTTTTAGATAATTCCATTTTTTCAATACGTTCAGAAGAACCTGAAGCGTAATTGACACTAACAGTGGGACCCTCAGTTATTTTTGAATCTCTGCGTACAATAACAAAAGGAGCATTCAAATAATAGGATACAGCTTGCGCGATAGGCACGCCCTTTGTCGCAACGGTCATTACAGCATCAACTTCTTCGTTGATATATTTTGAAGCGATAATTCGTCCAACTTGTCGTAATAATTGAGGTTGTCCTAATAAATCAGTTAAATAAATGTAACCTCCGGGTAGTAAACGATCTTGCTCAGATAAACGTTTGGCCAAAGCGTTAATATATTCTCTAGCTTCTTCTTTTTCAATCACAGGGACAAAAACAACACCTCCTGAAGCACCAGGAATGGTGTCTAAAATTCCAGTTCCTCTTTCTTTGAATGTTTTTTTAGCAATGGCCAAATCTTCACTAATAGATGATTTAGCTGATTCGTAACGCTTAGAAAAAAACGTCAGGGGAATTAATTCATGCGGGTGTTCTAATAAATAATGTGTCATATCGATCAATCGTTCACTACGACGAACTTTCACTTCATTCAACTCCTTTTTCATTTGATCGTTTTAATTATATAGTTTTTTCTGGAAATTAGCGAGTATTTTTTAAGTTTTTCTAGAAATTGTTCGTGATTTATACAAGCAATAAAAAACAGAGAACATCTTTGTTCCCTGTTAATTTTTATTCTTTTAACCGTTTTTCACGTTGGAATAAGGTATAGAGCTTTTTGATCGCATTTACTACTAAAAATAAAGCAATAAATACTAAGGTAATCGTAGCGCCAGGTGGTGTGTCGATGTAAAAGGAACTAACTAAGCCACTCAACATTCCCACAAGTCCAATTAACACACTGATTAAAATTACCGCATTAAAACTTTTGCCTATTCTCATACTAATCGCAGCTGGTAAAACCATAATAGCTGAAATCAGCAATGCTCCTGCAATTGGGATCATAATCGCAATTGCTACTCCTGTTAATACATTAAATAGCATAGACATCCAATGAATAGGTAATCCGTCCACGTGGGCTGTCTCCTCATCAAAAGTTAAAACATACATTGGACGTTTAAATAAGAGAAATAATAACAAGGACAAAACAAATAATATACCTAAGAAAATAACTTGTGGTTGGGTAATTGTCACGATGGATCCAAATAGATAAGATTGAATGCTAGCAGAGGAGTTTCCCCCGGTAATATTCATCAATACAAGAGCGACTGCAAGGCCTCCTGCCATTAAAATAGCAATAGAAATCTCGGAATAACCTCGGTAAACCACCCGCAAATACTCTAGTAAAATAGCCGCGATAACCACAACGACCATAGTGGTAAATGTAGGATTTAAGTTAAGAAAGAAACCAAAAGCTACTCCTGCTAATGATACATGAGACAATGTATCAGCCATAAGAGACTGTCGACGAATAACTAAAAATACGCCTAGCATCGGCGCAATCCCAGCAATAAAAAGAGCAGCTAAAAAGGCTCTTCTCATGAACTCATATGAAAGCAGCGCCATTGGGTTCCCTCCTTTCGCACCAAATGAATTTGACGGTCAGCATATTCTTTAATATCTTCATGATCGTGAGTGATCATAAGTACGCCCTTATCATGCTCATGTGCGCTATGTTGTAATAAACGATAAAAATTGGTACGGGATTGTTCGTCCATTCCATTCGTTGGTTCATCCAAAATGAAAAGATCAGGGTCTGTAGCAAACACTCGCGCTAAACTGATGCGTTGCTTTTGTCCACCAGACAACTCTCCAATACGTTTATCTCGCATTTCCCACATATCAACAGCTTCCAGCGCTTTTTGTACGTGTCCTTTATCCAGGGCAGTGAAACGTTTGAACCAACGACCTTTAGGATAGCGTCCGGAACTTACTAATTCATAAACTGTGCTAGGAAAGCCTACGTTAAATGAAGCTACCAATTGGGGGATATAACCGATACTAAGTTTTCCACCTTTATTGTTTTTAGGGGAAATATAGATGCTGCCTGATTCAGGTTTTAATAACCCCAGTGTTGCTTTGACTAGCGTTGATTTAGCTGCGCCATTTTCACCTGTTAAAGTAACAAACTCGCCATCATTTACTTGATAGCTAACGTCTTCTAGTACAGGTTCTTCGTCATAGTAAAAAGTTAAATCCTTTACTTCGATATAACGCATCTGTTTTCCTCCTTCTATCATAGATTTTCTCCAATCAATTGAATTATTACCTATTGTTAAATTTTTTTATTTTATACTCCTTAGTTATTTATCGAGTGCAAAACGTATTCATTACGATTTACTGACAAGCTTTAATGTATCAAAACTTTTATTTTTCGTCAAGCAAAAGTTAATAGATTAAATCATTACTTTTTCAATAAAAAAAGCCGGGAAATCCCAGCCTTTATCGTAAGGTTCGCACCATATATACTTCATCACAAAACCCTTTTACCCCGTTTACTATACGTTTAGCACGACTTTGTTTTTGACACAATGCAAATACAGTAGGTCCACTCCCACTCATCAAAGCAATATCGGCGCCAAATTTCATCATGCGTGATTTGATTTGTTGAATGATTGGATGTTTAGGAATCGTCACATCTTCTAGACTATTACCCATGTAATACAGCATATCTGAATAGTCCTGCCTTAAAATTGCCGAGGCAAGTTCTTTCATATTAGGATGTGTAATTTGTGTCATATCCACTTGTTGGAAAATTTTTCTAGTTGAAACACTTAATTGTGGTTTAACCAAAATAACCCAGCAGGGTGGCATCGGTTCTAATACATTAACAATTTCACCTTTGCCAGCAATAAAAGATGTGGTGCCATACAGACAGTAGGGAACATCGGTACCAACATGCATGCCTATATCAATCATTTCCTCCATGGAAAGCTCTAGCTTCCATAAACGATTTAGCCCCCGCAAAGTTGCGGCGCAATCAGTACTACCACCGCCAAGTCCGGCAGCGACTGGAATATTTTTTTTAATCGTAATTTTAATACCTTCAGCAATACCGTAACGTTTTTTTATAATAGCGGCCGCTTGATAGACATTGTTCCTTTGATCACTCGGCAAAAAAGCTTTATTAGATTCAATAACAATTTGATCTTCGCATAAAGGCTCAAAACTTAAATGATCAGCCAAATCAACGCTTGACATAACCATTTCTAATTCATGATAATTATCTTCTCTTTTATACAACACATCCAGGCCTAAATTGATTTTTGCCGGTGCTTTTTCAATTATTTCCATGTTTTCCACCCATTCGAAATAGTCATGTTGTATTCTATCATAGCAAATTTTTCTTGTATAGACACAAATAACAGTTTAAAAAACAAACAATAACAAAAAAATAATAAGTTTTTATACAAAATTACCTTAATTTGCAATGAAACTTTCATTTTAAAAAATAAAAAAAGTGTAAAACCAGCTTATAATCGTTGGTTTTACACTTTTAAGAAAATAAACTTTACACTTATTACTCAGAAACTTCTATTTCACCTACATCTTCTTGGGCAGCGACTTCTCCTTCTCCTATGATGGCAAAAGAATTGATTTTATCACCATTTGTAAATACTGTTAGGACATCTGTTTGCTTACCAGCATCTTCCACCGCTTTTCGATCCATTGTGGCAAGCTGGGTATCAGCACTCACTCGATCATTTTCTTTTACATTGATAGTAAATGGTGCCCCTTTTAATTCAACAGTATCTAAGCCCATATGAACAAGTACTTCCACGCCACCGTCCGTTAGGATACCAATAGCATGTTTTGTTTCAAATACGCTAGATATCGTCCCAGTAACTGGCGCATAAATTTGGTCTTCTGTCGGTTTTACTGCGTAACCATCTCCCATCATTTTTTGGGAAAAGACAGGATCATCAACAGCTGTAATTTTAAGTAACTCACCCGAAACCGGTGCAAATAATTTTTCAGTTGCTTTTTGCGTATCCGTTAAAGAAGCAGAAGCTCCTTCTTCAGAAGAGGAAAGGCCAGCTTCACCAGCTGTCGCACCAGCAGTAGCTAAATCTGGTGTTGAATCCTCACGGTCTTCTTTATTGAAGATCCCACGTTTTCTAAAGACCACTGTTAAAATAAATGAAACAACAATAGCAATGACCATCGAAATTGCAAAAGCTAGATAGCCGCCACCAATCTGGCTGTTAATAACTAAAATTCCTGGCAGACCACCAACCCCAATGGAGTTTGCGCGTACATCCATGAAGTTATTAAATAAACCTGCAAATCCCGAACCAATCATCGCGGCAACAAAAGGATAGATATATTTTAAATTAACCCCAAACATCGCTGGCTCGGTAACACCTAGGTAACATGAGATCATGGCCGGTATTGAAACCTGTTCTTCCTTTTTGTCTCCACGATGCAAATAAATGATAGCCAGTACCGCCGAACCTTGCGCGATGTTAGATAAAGCGATCATCGGCCACAAACTAGTCGTATGATTAGTTACTTCAGAAGCAACCAACTGTAGATCGATAGCGTTTGACATATGATGTAGACCAGTAATAACCAGAGGCGAGTAGAGTAAGCCAAAGGCAAAACTAAATAGCCAACTGATTGAAGATGTCAATCCTGCAAAAATAACATTAGAAATGATATTACCTAACCACCAACCAAATGGCCCTAAAACAACGTGAGCAGCGATAATAGTAGGCAATAAGGCAAATAATGGAACAAAAATCATGGAAACCGCTTCTGGAATATGTTTACGGAAAAAGATCTCCAGATAAGCTAACAAGAAACCAGCTAACATAGCCGGAATGACTTGACCTTGGTAACCGATCATATCTATCTGAGTAAAACCAAGATCCCATTTAGGAATATCCGCGGCAGCAGTGGAGGCAACCTCATTTGCATCAAGTAACTGCGGGGAAACCAAGGTAATACCTAGGACAATACCTAGGATTTGCGTAGTTCCCATTTTACGCGTAACGCTCCAAGTAATACCTACTGGTAAGAACTGAAAGATCGCTTCTCCTGGTAACCATAAGAAATCATTAATAGCGGCCCAAAAAGTAGAACGAGCAACAATCGTAGCTCCGCCAAAATCCACGCCTTCTAAAATGTTACGAAAACCTAAAATAAGACCTCCGACAATAATAGCGGGTATAATAGGAGCGAAAATTTCAGCTAAAGCACCGACTGCTCTTTGTAATGGATTCTGATTTTTTTTAGCTACTGATTTAGCATCTTCAGTCGAAGTACCTTCTATTCCTGAAGCTTCTTTAAAATCATTGTAAAAAGTAGCTACATCATTTCCTATAATAACCTGGAATTGTCCAGCATTGGTAAACATTCCTTTTACACTAGGAATATCATCAATCGCTTCTTGATCTGCTTTATCCGGATCATTCAAAACAAAGCGCATTCTTGTTGCACAATGAGTAACAGCATTAATATTTTCTTTGCCGCCAACTTCTTTTAACAGTCGCTTGGCATCTTCTTCGTACTTGCCCATAAGACTTCCTCCTCAGCAAAAATTGTATATACATGTATAATTACAACTTTATCATACCTTGTGACATTTTATATTGCAAGCGTTTTATGTATTTTATTTTATAATACTTCTGTTTTTTAAAGTAATAGATTGTCTGAAAATAGACTTTCATTGCAATTAATCCGTTATTTTTCCGCAAGATATATTTTTAACTATAGGATCATAAAAAATTCCTTATTATTATTGTAAAAGCTTTCATTTTTCGTTATAATGAAATTGCATGTATAGACAAGTTAGGAGGAGTATCCATGTATCATATTCGTATAGAAACAACCGGACAATGGATAGTTCATTGGCCGAATGGTAACACTGAAGTTTTATCCGCCCCTTTAAATGAATGTCTGTCCTATTTAACAAAAGAAATTAAAGCACAATCAATTGAAGGGGGAACGATAGACCAAGAGACCCTCTTTGAAAAAGATGGGCAAACCTTTGCATTAGCACAATACTTAACTGAAGAAACAAATCGCCCATTTATTTGCGGTACGGCAAAAGATTTTGACACAAAAGCAGAGCAAATCCCTTGGAATATTGAATATTATGGTTACAATCCAGGAAAAAATGAATATTCTCAAGAATCTTTATTGACCGTTGGTAACGGTTTTATCGGTCTACGCGGTACTACACCAGAAATGGAAATTAGTGACAATAATTATCCAGCGCTTTATCTAGCAAGTCTTTATAACGAAGTTGGTTCCCAGGTTGCTGATAAAACGATTTATAATGAAGATTTTGTTAATGCGCCTAACTTACAAAAGATGTATTTAGTAGTCGACGGTCAGCGTATCGATATTGAAAACAATCAAGTTTTATATATGAAACGACAGCTTAATTTAAAAAACGGACTACTCTCTTCTTACTACACCCTTCAATTAGACGATGGTAAAAAAATTGCCATTCAAACGAAAAAAATTGCTAGTATGGAAAATGTTCATCAATATGCGATAAGTTATTCATTTACGCCACTTAACTTTTCAGGTGAAGTAACCTTTATCTCAGAAGCTGATGGTGATGTTTACAACTACAATGTTGAGCGTTATCGTAGTCTGTCAAGTCGTCACCTGCAAGTTACTAAGCTACAAGCGGATAAAGAAATGGTATCTCTTTTAGCAAAAACAAATACGTCAAATATCACTGTCAGTCAACAAGCAAAATTACGTGGTTTCCAGCACTCATTAGATAATTTAATAATTGAAGAAGAAACGGATAAGGTGATGCAAAAAGTACCCTTAACGGTTGAAGAACAAAATACTTATACCTTTGAAAAAACCGTGCTTGTTAACCAATATAGAATAGAAGATGAAGTGCCTGTTATCGATCTACAAGCAGTTACTTTGCCAACTTTTAACGAATGCTTACAAGCATCTAACAAAGAATGGGCAACTCTATGGAAAAAAGCTGGTATTCATATTACGGGAGATTTGATGTCGCAAAAATTATTAAACCTGCACACTTATCATCTATTAGTTTCTGCATCTCCTAAAGGCAATCAAGGATTAGATGCCTCTGTAGCTGCTCGTGGTTTACATGGTGAAGCTTACCGTGGACATATTTTCTGGGATGAATTATTTATCTTCCCATTTTATATTCTTCATTTTCCAGAAATAATCAAACCGCTATTGCTCTATCGCTATAATCGTTTAGAAATGGCAAAAAAAGAGGCAAAAGAAGTCGGATATCAAGGAGCTATGTTCCCTTGGCAATCTAGCCTAGATGGTTCTGAACAATCACAAGACCTACATCTAAACCCAATTAGTGGCGCATGGAAAAAAGATAACAGTCGCCTGCAAAGACATATTTCTCTAGCGATCGCTTATAATATATGGCTTTATTGGCACAACACACAAGATATAAGTTTCATGAAAGATTACGGTTTAGAAATGCTTTTAGAAATTGCTCATTTTTGGGAAAGTGCAGCTGTCTATAACCCAGCAAGCAAACGCTATGACGTTGACCATGTAATGGGACCTGATGAATTTCATGAAAGCTATCCTGAAGCAAAAGAAAGTGGCTTAAAGAACAACGCCTATACAAATATGATGGTAGTATGGTTATTTGAAGAAATTGGCCAAATAAAAAATGAATTCTCTACCACAGATTTTGCTACTATTCAGAAGAAAACTGGTGTTAACGATCAATTACTAGAAAAAATGGATGAAATCAAACAACAATTATCCTTAGAAATTGACAGTAAAGGTGTTATAGCACAATTTGACGGTTACTTTGGGTTAAAAGATTTAGACTGGCAGCATTATAAACAGGAATACGGTAATATTTATCGAATGGATCGTATATTAAATGCTGAAGGAAAGTCAGCTGATGATTATAAGGTAGCTAAACAAGCTGATAGTTTGATGATATTTTATAATTTCTCTAAAGAACAAGTATCCACCATACTAAAAGATTTAGACTATCAAGTGCCTGCCGATTATGTCCAAAAGAACCTTAATTATTATCTAGCACGCACTTCACATGGTTCAACCTTATCCCGTGTTGTACATGCCCAACTAGCTGCTATGGTTGGCGATCAAGATTTATCATGGCAACTTTACCAAGAAGCGTTATACTCAGATTATCGCGATATTCAAGGAGGTACTACTGCTGAAGGGATTCATGCTGGTGTCATGGCAGCGACCTTGTATATACCACTAACGACCTTTGCTGGACTAGATATTCGTAAGGATATCATTAGTTTTGAACCAAATTTACCGCAAGCTTGGTCAAGTATTCAATTTTCTATAACCATTCGCGACATTGATTTTACTATTTTTGTTTCACATGAAACAATCACAATTACACCAACGCAAACGACTTTTGTTGAAATTAACCATGAAAAAATTGAACTATCTGCTAATGAACAGACAACGATAACTTATTAATAAGGGGAGAGAATAATGAAAAAGGGATTTGTATTTGATCTTGATGGCGTCATCACTGATACTGCTAAACTACACTATATCGCTTGGAAAGATTTAGCTGCTGCGTTAGATATCGAAATTGATTTGGCTTTTAATGAGCAGCTCAAAGGTGTAAGTCGAATGGAATCTTTAGATAAAATCTTAGCTCACGGTGGAAAAAAAGATGATTTTTCTATAGCACAAAAAGAAACACTGGCAGAAGAAAAAAATAAACATTATGTAGAGTTACTACAAGACTTAGGTCCGCAAGACTTACTAGCTGGTTTCAAAGAATTTTTAGATGCCGCTAAGGAAAAACAAGTACCTTGTGTAATTGCTTCAGCTTCTAAAAATGCACCATTTATTTTAAAAAAATTAGAAGTTTTTGATGCTTTTGATGCCATTGTTGATCCAGACGAACTAACTAAGGGTAAACCTGATCCGGAAATTTTTGTTCGTGCTGCCGATGCCATACACATTGCTCCAGAAGAAGCTGTCGGATTTGAAGACGCACAAGCAGGTATCGAGGGCATTAAAGCTTGTGGTATGTTTGCTGTAGGCGTTGAAACAACAGAACCTTTATATCAAGCAGATCTTCGTGTAAAACAGCTAAATGAACTTACAGTTGACGAACTATTAGAAAAATAACAAATTGCTTTTCCTTTTTTCTACACCTATAATAAACAAAAAAGGAGGCAATGTTTCGAATGAATAAGTTTAAAGAAATATTTCTAGATTTAGAGCAAAAAATATTGTCTGAAGAATACCCGCCCCACTCCCTGCTTCCAAGTGAAAACCAGCTGATTAAATTATATGATGTTTCCAGAGAAACTGTACGTAAAGCGTTAAATCTATTACGAAATGCTGGCTATATCCAAAAAAAACAAGGGAAAGGTTCTATTGTTTTAGATATCCATCGCTTGGATTTTCCGATCTCTGGTTTAACGAGTTTTAAAGAATTACAATCAAATCAGCATATCTCTAGTCAGACAACAGTGGTGGAATTAAGAAAAATTGCCGTATCTGTAAAATTGCATGAGATCACTGGCTGGCCAGTAGCCAAAGAAGTGTGGAAATTAGTCCGTCAACGTAAAATAAATGGGGAAGTAGTGATCTTAGATAAGGACTATCTTCTTAGTGATGTTATTCCACAACTACCTAAGGATAAGGCACAAGATTCCATCTATGATTACTTTGAAAACGAATTGGGACTAGACATTGCTTATGCGCAAAAGGAAATAACCGCTGACCCGATAAATAAAGAACTCCGTGATTTAATGGACTTACATCCAGAAGATCGCCATGTAGTTACTGTTAGAAGTTTAGTTTATCTAGAAGATACGCGTTGTTTTGAATACACAGAATCTATCCATCGCTTGGATAAGTTTCGTTTTGTAGACTTTGCTAGAAGAAGAAAAATATAAAAAAACAAAGGAACGGTCTATTTAATAGCTCGTTCCTTTGTTTTTTATCTTTATTATTTCGCGTATTCCGTCGCTCGAGTTTCTCTTATTACAGTAACCTTAATATTACCTGGGTAATTTAGCTCATCTTCAATTCTTTTACGTATATCACGAACCAAACGAATTGCATCCATATCAGTTATTTCTTCAGGTTTAACCATTACACGTACTTCACGTCCTGCTTGCACAGCAAAACTATAAGAAACTCCTTCAAAACTATTAGAAATATTTTCTAAGTTTTCCAAACGACGAATATAATTTTCTAAGGATTCACTTCGTGCGCCTGGTCTAGCCGCAGAAAGCGCGTCTGCAGCAGCCACTAAAGCAGAAATAACAGAAGTTGCTTCTGTATCTCCATGGTGAGAAGCTATTGCATTAATGACAACAGGGTCTTCCTTATACTTAGTAGCTAGTTCGGCTCCTATTTGTACATGAGAGCCTTCAACTTCACGATCTAATGCTTTTCCTATATCATGCAAAAGACCTGCACGTTTAGCTAACTGAACATCTTCATCCAATTCAGCAGCTAATACTCCAGTTAATTTTGCCACTTCAATAGAATGATTCAAAGCATTTTGACCATAACTCGTTCTAAAGTGCATTCGTCCTAAAATTTTAATTAGATCTGGATGTAAGCTATGTATTCCAAGATCAAAAACGGTTTGTTCACCATAATCACGAATACGAGCATCCATTTCTTTGCGAGCCTTTTCAACCATCTCTTCAATACGTGCTGGATGGATACGTCCATCCTGAATCAATTTTTCCAAGGCCATACGCGCCGTTTCTCGACGAATTGGGTCAAAGCCAGATAATACGACGGCTTCTGGTGTATCATCAATAATTAGATCAATTCCTGTCAACGTTTCAAGAGTTCGGATATTACGGCCTTCACGACCAATAATACGCCCTTTCATTTCATCATTTGGTAAATTGACAACAGAAACTGTCGTTTCAGAAACTTGGTCGGCAGCACAACTTTGAATAGCTAAAGATAAGATATCTTTGGCTTTACGATTAGCTTCGTCTTTGGCTTGCTGTTCAGATTCTTTAACCATTACAGTTAATTCATGATCCAATTCTTCTTCTGTTGACTTCATGATCATATCTTTTGCATCATCTTTTGACAGTGCAGCGACTCTTTCTAACTCATCTTGTTGTTTTTGAATAAGTTCTTCGATCTCATTTTCTCGCTCGTCAATTAATTGTTGTTTTTCACTGACATTGTTTTCTTTATCCGTCAATGATTGTTCACGTTTCTCCAAAGAATCATCTTTTCGATCAAGTAATTGTTCTCTTTGCAGTAAGCGATTTTCTTGCGATTTTAGTTCACTTTTATTTTCTTTCAACTCACTTTCAATTTCTGACCGGTATCTCTGATTTTCTTCCTTAGCTTCTAGCAACGTTTCTTTTTTCAGAGTTTCTGCTTCTTTTTTTGCATTAGACAAAATGCTTTCAGCACTTTGACTGGCAACGTCTATCTCTTTTTGATGACGATATTTTGTATAAAAAACTCCGCATAAAAGTCCGACAATTAAACCGATGATAGCGAGGAGAATGTTCAATCCCATTGGTAAATCACCTCCAGACTATCTCTATATTTTCATCTTTTGTAGTTTTTTGATAAACATACTTACAAATAAATTACCAATATGCCTACTTGCATATGTGTGTAATACACACAGTTTAATTTTAATGTTTGTACTAAGGAGTGTCAACTTAAAAAGTGAGAGTTATTAATTAATCGCCTTTTTCACATTGTTATTTAACAAAAAAACGCTTCTTACGGAAAATATTTCCCATAAAAAGCGTAAAAATATTTATTTTTCTGATCTTTCCTCTAAAGGAAGCTCTTCTTGTCCTTCTTCTTCTGTTGATTCAG
Source organism: Tetragenococcus halophilus subsp. flandriensis (assembly GCF_030161475.1). Classification (GTDB taxonomy): domain Bacteria; phylum Bacillota; class Bacilli; order Lactobacillales; family Enterococcaceae; genus Tetragenococcus; species Tetragenococcus halophilus_C. The sequence goes on from NZ_BSUG01000007.1 coordinate 138,714, forward strand.
AATCATCAATACCGTAAGCTTTACGAACAAGCGCTGATATTTCAGCGACCATTTCCGGACGTTCTTTCATATATTTTTTCACATTTTCACGCCCTTGGCCAATCCGATCTTCTTTATAAGAATACCATGCCCCGCTCTTGTCGATAAGATCTTTTTCTACAGCCATATCCAATAATTCACCTACTTGTGAAATACCTTCTCCGTACATAATATCTACCTGTGCTATCTTAAATGGAGGAGCGACTTTATTTTTTACGACTTTAAGCTTCGTACGGTTACCAATGATATCCGTACCAGACTTTAATTGTTCAGCTCGTCGAACTTCTAAACGCACTGTAGAATAAAATTTTAATGCGCGTCCGCCTGGCGTAGTTTCCGGACTACCGAACATTACACCGACTTTTTCGCGAATTTGGTTAATAAATAACGCAATTGTCTTGGTTTTATTGATTGAACCAGATAGCTTACGTAATGCTTGAGACATCAAACGTGCTTGTAAACCAACGTGAGTATCTCCCATTTCGCCATCAATTTCTGCTCTTGGAACCAACGCTGCGACTGAATCGACTACCACAATATCAACAGCGCCACTTGAAACTAAAGCGTCAGCGATTTCTAATCCTTGTTCGCCCGTGTCAGGCTGCGATAGTAATAGTTCATCAATATTAACACCTAAGTGTTCTGCATATTGCGGGTCCAAGGCGTTTTCTGCGTCGATAAAAGCAGCTGTTCCCCCTTGCTTTTGAACTTCTGCTACAGCATGAAGAGCAACAGTCGTTTTACCTGAACTTTCAGGACCATATACTTCTACGATACGGCCTCGTGGGTAACCACCAACTCCTAATGCAACATCTAATGCAAGTGAGCCACTAGGGATAGTTGAAATCTGTTGATCAGCCTTTTCCCCTAGTTTCATAATAGCGCCCTTGCCAAAATTTTTCTCAATCTTTTTTAATGCAGTATCTAGTGCTGCTTTGCGGTCATCTGCCAATTAAGATAAACCTCCTTATATGATAAAAACTACTTGTGTACTCATTTAATTGTATACCTATCATAGCGTTTTTTTCAAAAAAAAGCAAGAAAAAAGCGAACAAATATTCGTATTTATTTTATTAATTTTCTCCTTAATAAATCTAAACCAGTCATGGCTGCACTATGACGAATAGCGTTCCGATTACGAGTAAAGTGGTATAAATAACTTTCCACGCCTTCTTCAGCTGCTAAACCTATCCAAACTGTCCCTGCTTTTTGATCTTCTAGTGAATCCGGTCCGGCTACTCCTGTAAAAGAAAGTGCAAAGTCACTATGGGCTAGCTTTTTTGCCTGTATTGCCATCGCTTCTGCACATTCCTTACTAACTGTTCCATATTTTTCTAACATTTTCGAATCAAGATGGAGTAATTGTTCTTTGGTAGTTTCTGAGTAAGTAACAAAACCACCAGGATAAACTTCGGAAACGCCAGAAACACTACCTAACATTGCTTGAAAACTACCTGCAGTCAAACTTTCAGCCGCACTTACGGTTTTTTTCTGTTTCTTTAATAGTTCAACAACGACTTCTACTAAAGAATTATTTTCTCCATAACCATAAAAGTAGTCACCCACTCGATCTAATATTACTTCTTCCATTTGATCCAGTTTTTGTTTCCCATCATTTTTATCTGTGGTACTAACAGTCAAACGCAAAGTAACTTCATTAGGTTTAGCATATGATGCAATCGTTGGATTGCTTTGATGTTTGATTAGGTCTGCTAATTTAGTAACAAGTTCTGATTCTCCAATGCCATAAAAACGCAATACGCGCGAAATTAACTGTTCATCTGTTTGAAAATGTTTTTGTAATAAAGGAATAGCTTCGTTAAAAAACATAGGTTTTAATTCATTAGGTGGCCCTGGTAATAGTAAATAAGATTTACCTGTCGGTGTCTGATAAAAAATTCCCACAGCCAAACCATTACTATTTTGTAAAGATTCTCCATCTTTGAAAACTAGAGCTTGTAAACGATTATTTTCTGTCATTGGTCGTTCTCGTTTTTCAAAAAAAGCTAATAAGTTTTGATAACCCCCTTCATCTGTCACTAACTCTTGTCCCACATGTTTTGCTGTAACTTGTTTTGTTAGGTCATCGTCTGTAGGGCCTAATCCCCCACACAAAACGGTTAAATCACTTCTTTGGTCCGCTAGCTTCAATGCTTCTTCCAAGCGTTTAGGATTGTCTCCTACAACACTTTGATAATAAACTTCAATTCCTAATCCAGCTAATTCTTCCGCTAAAAAGGTTGTATTCGTATTATCAATTTGTCCTAACAAAATTTCTGTTCCTACTGCTATGATTTCTGCTTTCATTTTTCTCGCTCCTACTATTAAGTACGCAAAAAGTCTGGTTTTCATTTTAAAATAATTAAATTTTTAGTTTAAAGAAAAAATCGAATGGTCAAACATCTTCGCAACGTTTGCCCATTCGTTTATTCTTTTTATTCATAACTTACATCGAACCTTTAAATACGCCGGCATTTTTAACAAAGTAATCCACTCCTGAATATAGAGTGAAGAACAGACAAACATATAACAGGACTTCTCCTAATGGTAAAGAGATGAGATTAAACGGTATATTATTAATATATAAAAAGATAATAGCAAACATTTGCGTAGCTGTTTTAATCTTTCCTGGCCATGCTGCGGCCATCACACTGCCATTTTGTTCAACAATCAGCAAGCGTAAACCGGTGATCGCCAATTCACGACATACAATGATAACGACAACCCAGCCGGGAGCCTTGCCTAGTTCAACTAATAAAACAAATGCTGTCATAACCAACATTTTATCGGCTAATGGATCGGCAAATTTTCCAAAATTTGTCACTAGCCCTTGTTTACGCGCAATCTCTCCATCAAGCCAATCAGTAAAACTTGCTACAGCAAAGATCACCGCTCCCACTAAATTGGTTACAGCTAGTTGAGTATTACCTACAGATAATACGCCCCAATCTAGCGGCGCAAGAACCACCACCATAAAAATGGGGATCATTAACATTCTAATAACAGTAAGTTTATTTGGTAAATTCACTTTATATCCCTCGTATCTCTGATAAGATCAGTGATACATTCCTTTCCTTTATTATTTAATCTTGATAGCTTACCTCAAAATTCAAATTTTTCTGCAACGCTTCGTAGTCAGGATCATCAAAATCAACCTCTTCATCGTTTGCTGTAAGATCGATATTCGCACTCGCACCTAAGGTTACCACGAAGTTCTCCGTTCCTTCTGGTATTGTCGTACTTTCATTTTGTCCTGGCTCCAGTGTTTCTTGTAAAGAATAATCGCCATTAACAGAAACCCCAACCCAAGCACGATCATTTTTAGCCGTAAACTCTAGTTCTAAAGGTTCTTTTGCGTCAGTCACTTGAATTGTCGCTTGTGATTGCGTTGAATCTTCCATTGAGATTTCCATTTCATCTTCTTCAGAAGAGCTAGTTTCCGTCTGACTTGACTCCGTACTTTCTTGGTTTGTAGACGAATCTTGTTCGGTTGAAACAGAGCCATCTACTTCCATGGAAGAAGCCGTTTGTCCGATCACAGGATCAGAATTACGGTCTTGCCAAGCCACATAAGCGATTACACCTACAATCATAAATGCAATAATGCCTAATAAGGCCACCGGTAAGTAATCTCGCGTTTTTTTATCACGAGCTTTCCCCTCATGCAACGCTTTTCTAGAACCTTGTACAGTTTCAGGTTCCGCCCGTTTTCCCTCTGGCTCGAAACTAGCTTTTTCGTCATAAATGTCGACTAAAAAATCACCATCTTCGTCGACAACTTGTGCATACTGCCGAATAAATGAACGTACATAATAAGTACCCGGTAATGCTTCAAAATCGCCTTTTTCGATCGCTTCAAGGTAGCGTTTCTGAACTTTTGTTTTTTGTTGCAGCTCATCGATACTGATATTTTTATCCAAACGGGCTTGCCGCAATCTTTCACCAATTATGATTTCATTGCCCACGCTTACATCTACTCCAGTCTTTTTTTATCATTCTACTTTTAGAATACCATAAAAAAGCCCGGCAAAGATAATAATTGCTCTACCTTCAAATAAATTTTAAACTTCTTTTTCTGGTTTTAAACAAAATCTCGCCATAGCTTCTTTTTGTAGTAAACAATTCCCTGCATCAAGACAATCCTGCAATTGGATCGAACGAATGATCTCTGGTAAATCAAATAAAGTCAATGTCCCAAAAAGATCTTGTGTAAATTGATTTGCAATAAACTCTAAAGAATTAAGTGATTGGAAGTACTTTCCTAACATTTTCTTTTTAAGACGCTCTAAATTTTCCTCATTAACTTCTTCTTCGTTAGCAAAATTTAAAAGAATAGCTTCAATTTCTTGCAAAAATTCTTCAGGACGCCCTGTATCACTGGAAAAATCCGCCATATGAAAACTACGTTCTAGAGAAAAGTCAAAACCAAAGCTATCATCAATAATGCCTTCTTGATACAAACGTAAATAGTTTTTACTTGTATTTCCTAAAAGTAATTGTAACAACAAATTCATTGCTGTTTTAAAGCGTAATTGCGCTTTATCCCCTTTGGGTAGATTTTCTTGAAACCCTCTTACGCCAAGAGTGGCTTTAGGCCGGCTAACTGGCATTGCCTTAGAAGCATAGCCATTAATATCAGATGGTGTCTCCCGGGGGAAATATCGATGAATTTCACGAATATCAGCAAAATTTTTCCCAGCTTGATTATTCTTAATCCAAGACATTGTTTCTTGAGGATCAATATTACCTACAACAAAAAGGATCATATTACTTGGATGGTAAAAAGTTTGATAACATTCGTAAAGGTCAGCAGCAGTAATCTTGTCTATACTATCAACTGTACCTGCAATGTCAATATGCAGTGGATGCTTAGGATAAAGGTTTTGTAAAAGGCCAAAAAATAATTGCCAATCTGGATTATCTTGATACATTTGGATTTCTTGTGCGATGATCCCTTTTTCTTTTTCAACAGTCTCTGGTGTAAAATAAGGTGCTTGAACAAAGTCAAGTAGAGTCAATAAGTTATCTTTAATATGATCGGTAGCAGAAAATAAGTAACTTGTCTTAGTGAAACTAGTAAATGCATTAGCAGAGGCGCCTAAGCGTCCAAATTCTTGAAAAACGTCGCCTTCTTTTTTTTCAAACATTTTATGCTCTAAAAAATGAGCAATACCATCAGGTACTTTCTTGCGCTTTTCCCCTTGGTAAGCAAATTCGTTATCAATAGAACCATAATTTGTACTAAATAGCCCGTAAGTTTTGTGAAATTCTCTTTTAGGTAAAATAAATACAGTCAGTCCATTATCAAGAACTTCTGTATATAATTCTTCATTAAGAGTAGAATAAACTTTTTTATTCATGAGCTACCTCCTTATCTATTGTAAAAATAGCTTGCAATTGCAGATCTGCTGCAACTTTTTTCACATCTTCTTTGCTTACCGCCATAATCTTCTGTTCAAATTCTTTTTCGTCTTCTACTAATTCAGAAAACCACTGTTTTAAATAAGCAATTTCTATTAAACCACGAGAACTGTCTAAAGAAAGTAAAAATTGATTTTTGAGCATAACTTTTGTCTGTTGCAGCTCACTTTCAGTAAAATCACCTGATTTCAGACTTTCTAATTGTTCCTCGATTAATGAAAGTACACGGCTACGGTCTTTACTGTCAATTCCTGTTTGTACCGTAACGATTCCACGAAATGAATCAAACATACTAGAAGCATAATAGGCTAAACTAGCTTTTTCTCTTACATTGATAAATAATTTCGAATGCGGAAACCCGCCAAACAAACCATTAAACACTAATAAAGAGAAACGTCTCTGATCATTATAATAAATAGATGTCTGATAAGCTAAATTTAATTTGGCTTGAACTACAGGTTCGTATAGTACTTCTGATTGTACTTCTGCTTTTAGCTCTTGTTTATAAAATATTTCTGTTTGAAGGGGCGATCTAGGTCTAAAAGCTAGTGATTGGATTGCTTCTTTTGCCTTTTCTTCTTCAATATCTCCTACAACAAAAATATCAATTTGATCTTGCGTCATCATTTCATGATAAGTTTGCACTAAATCATAAGCACTTAATGAACTTAGATCTTCTTTTGTGCCAAAGCTGGGTGTTTTTTGATCGATATCTTCAGCAAAGTACAGTTCCTGTAAACGTAAAGCAGCTAGCGCTTGTTTATCTTCTTTTATGCTCTCTAAATAATCCATCATATTTTCTTTTTCACGCTGAAAAGTCTCTTCTTCAAAGGCACCTTCTTTAATATTTGGATGAAACAAAGTTTCTTGAATAAATCTTATACCTTTTTCAAAAATATCCTGTTCATTAATGTATTTACCATTCACCAAATTCATCATTAAATTCACTTGGTGGATATTTCCTTTTTTGCTGACATTTAACCCAAAACTTGCGCCATACAAATCAGCAAGTTTTTCACTTAATTTTGTCTGAGTAGGATAGTTAAAACTATTGGTTTCCAACAAGTTTGTTAGTAATGCCCGCTTACTAGCGACCGCTTTTTGATGCTTAGTAGAAAAACGTACAAATAAACGAACAGTTTTAAACTTTTCTGTTGGAATGACTGTTAATTTTACACCTGGCTGTAACGAAATGGCCATTTTTAATACTCCTTAATCTAAATTATAGATAATCTATGTTTTATTTAAAAGTAATTATAACATACACAAGTTTGAGAAAAGAAAAATTCAATTTAATGTTAACTTTTTAAAAACAATTTATTTCAAAAAAATATTTCGTTTCGTTATACTAAAATAAGCAAAATTGGAGGTGTAATTGTGAAAAGAATTTTTTCAGAATTTAAAGAGTTTATTCTAGCTGGTGATGTATTAGATCTAGCTGTAGGTGTCGTTATTGGTAGTGCTTTTACTGCTATTGTCACTCAAGTTGTTGAAGGCTTGATCACGCCACTGATTGGCTGGTTTGTAGCTGCCATTACAGGCACAAGAGATCTTGAAAGTTCCCTATCCATACTTGATTGGTCTCCAGTAGCTGGTGTAACTTTTCAATTTGGTGAGATCGTTAGCGCAGTAATCATTTTTATTCTTACCGGTTTTATTTTATTTATAATTGTCAAAACTGCTAATAAAGCTAAACTTACACAACAAGAAGAAGAAGCTCCAGCTGCAGAAGATTACTTAGCTGAAATTCGTGATCTGCTGCGTCAAGAGCAAGGTCTGCCTATTGAAACAGACGAAGACAATAGCCAAACAGATACTGAAAACTCAGATTCTGAAACAACAAAAGAGTAAAAAAATAGGAAAAAGTAGTTATTAACTACTTTTTCCTATAAAAAATTTAGGCTCTATAATTTCTAGTGTTGGTAGACAAGAATGATTTTCTTGTAGCCCATACGAGTTTTTTTATGTTTTCTGAGCAAAATAGAAAACAGACACCTTGAAAACTCGTAGAATAAAGGTACCAAA
>NZ_BSUG01000008.1 GCF_030161475.1 Tetragenococcus halophilus subsp. flandriensis
TTTGGTACCTTTATTCTACGAGTTTTCAAGGTGTCTGTTTTCTATTTTGCTCAGAAAACATAAAAAAACTCGTATGGGCTACAAGAAAATCATTCTTGTCTACCAACACTAGAAATTATAGAGCCATATAAATTCGCTGGTTTTTTGCTTGGAAATTTTTATTTTTATATCTCTAAATATAAAGGGAGAAGTTGGTCTAAAGTCATTCTGAGTTGGGACCAAAGGAGAAACAATTGGCCTAAGGATAATCAAAAGAAGGGCCACAAGTGGAGAACTTGGCCTAAACCCAGTTAAAAGAAGGACCAAAAGCTATGCTAACGGCCCAAAGTCAATCTGATAAGGGGCCATGTGCCAAGCTAATGGTTAGATTGTTTGATAATCAAAGCAAAAGCTATTTCAAAAAATTGTTATTTTTTTTGAGCTATGATATGATTGAAATTGAATAAAACGTTTACTTTTGCAAATGAAATAAACGCAAAAGCTTAACTGTCAGTTTCAAGTAAAGGAGCATAATAAGATGAAGACTAGTTTTTTACTCATTTCGCACAGTAAGGAAATTACTGATGGGATTAAAAAAATGATTGAACAAATGCAAACTTCCGATGATGTATCCATTTATTCACTAGGTGGTACGACAGAAGATGAAATAGGTTCTGATCCGACGAAAATTGTAGATGCAGTAAACGAAGCTTCTAAAGAGGATACTTTCTTGGTTTTTGCTGATATCGGTAGTGCAATTCTCAACGCTGAAATGGCAAAAGATATGCTAGAAGAAGACCAACAAGAACGTTATTATCTTGTCGATGGTCCACTTGTTGAAGGCGCATTTGCAGCAGCGATTACTGCAGGGAGTTCAAATGATCTTGAACAGATTATGGCAGAAGCTAAAAAAGCCGGGGAAAAAGACTGGAGTTCGTAAAAATAAATTGGAGGGCAAACAATGAAAAAAATTATTAATCAAACAGATGATATTATTGAAGAGATGTTAAGGGGACTGTCGGCCAGTTATCCTAAACTTGTTCATCGCGTAGAAGATTCTCGTGTGATCGCAAAAAATGAAAGTAAAAAACAAGTTGCGCTGGTTTCCGGGGGCGGTAGTGGGCATGAACCTTCTCACGCAGGTTTTGTGGGTGATGGCATGTTGAGTGCTGCTGTCGCGGGTGATGTTTTTACTTCACCGACACCGGATCAAATTCAAATTGCCATGAAAGAAGCGGATCAAGGAGAAGGCGTCTTACTTCTGGTCAAAAATTATACGGGCGATAATTTAAATTTTGAAATGGCGCAAGAGATGGCGGAAATGGACGATATCCAATCCGAAATTGTGGTCATAGATGATGATATTGCTGTAGAAGATAGTGAATTTACAGCCGGTAAACGCGGCGTGGCTGGCACAGTTTTAGTGCATAAAATTTTAGGCGATGCTGCACGAGCAGGTGCTTCATTAGAAGAACTAAAAAAACGCGGCGATGAAGTGGTTAAAAAAATTAAGACGATCGGTTTAGCCTTGCACGCAGCGACTGTACCAGAAGTTGGAAAGCCAGGCTTTGAGTTGGCCGAAGATGAAATTGAATATGGTGTTGGCATCCATGGAGAAGCAGGTTATCGTCGCGAAAAAATTCAACCGTCTAAAGGTTTGGCCAAAGAACTCACCACAAAAATTTTAGCGGACTATGAAAAGCAACCTCAAAAAGTAGGGGTTCTCGTAAATGGTATGGGTGGTACGCCATTAATGGAACAGTTTATTTTCATGAACGATGTTTTAAACTTATTAAAAGAGCAAAATATTGAAGTGACATTCCATAAAGTGGGCAATTACATGACTTCTCTTGATATGGAAGGTGTTTCTTTAACTTTGATTGATTTAGAAGATGAAACGATCAAAGATGCGCTGGAAAGTGAAGTCACTACGATTTCTTGGTGAGGAGGATTTTTATGCAATTAACAGTTGAAGATGTGCAAACTTGGTTTACGAAATTTACGAAAAAAATTAAAGAAAATAAAGGTTATTTGAGTGATTTAGATACGCCTATTGGCGATGGCGACCATGGCAACAATATGGCTCGTGGTGTCAATGCCTATGAAGAATCATTTGAACAAAAGCAGCCTGAAACAATCAGTGATACTTTTCAAGTGTTTTCTATGGCGATGATTTCTAAAGTCGGTGGCGCTTCGGGGCCATTATATGGGTCGGCACTGATGAATATGGTCAAAGAAACGAAAGGAATTGAAACGATTGATTCTTATGAACAATTAGGTTCAATTATTGAACAAGGTTTAGCGGGAATTAAAAAAAGAGGAAAAACCGAATTTGAAGATAAAACCATGGTAGACGTTTGGGAGCCCGTTGCACAAAGCTTAAAAGAAGGTAAACTGATTAAAGATCAGATCGAAAAAGCCAAAGAACACACCAAAGATTTGATCGCAAAAAAAGGGCGTGCCTCTTATTTAGGCGAACGTTCGAAAGGGCACATTGATCCAGGTGCTGCTTCTAGTGCACTATTTTTTGACGCGCTGGTGGAAGTGATTGGGTAAATTTTAGACATAAATAACTATAACTACGGATAAAATGATTTTATTTTATTTTATCCGTAGTTATTTTTTACTTTAATAAAGGTGTATTCTTCAGAATACTTTTATGTGGTCGTGCAACATGGGCAGATGGCGTTCCTGTATTTGTCCAAAATGGAAAAAAAGAAGCTGTTGAGTGTTACAAACGCAAGGAAAGCAAAATATAGATGAATTGAATGAAGTGTTAAACAAGACTGCAACACCCATACGTCTATAAAAAGTATATAAAAATCTGCTAAAGTTAACTCTTTTAGAGTCTTTAGCAGATTTTTACTTATTGTTGAAGAGGGTAAAATATCTGTACATGTAATGAATTTTAAGAAGATAGTGGTATTGAAAAATTCCTATAGAAACTAAAAAAGCCACCGGTTTAAAAATGATAAATCAGTGAATTTTTAATTGATTAAAAATAAGAAAGCAATCATTAATTGATGTGAAGCTTTCTAGCAGAATGTTATCCTAAGTCAAATAAGCTATACTTATTTGACATTTTAACAGGATCCGCTTATACTTGCATTGTGGTTATAACCAGTTACAAGGAGGTAGTTATGAAACATACATTTAATAGTCAACCTTTGTATTATCAATTAGTGGATTTTTTAAAAAATCAAATTGAAAATAAACTGCTTGCACATGATAAACTACCTTCTGAAAGAGAAATAGAAAAAAGATTCGGTGTTAGTCGTACTACGGTACGTTTAGCTTTGCAAGAATTAGAAAGCGATGGTTATGTTTACCGTCGTCATGGCAAAGGGACTTTTGTATCTGAGCTATCTAAGCAAACGGCTGATTTAGCTGGGGTTTATAGTTTTACCGAACAGATGAAAAAATTGGGCAGAAAACCTCAGACTCACATTTTGGCTTTTGAACAAGTTGAAGCTGATAAACAGATCGCAGAGGCCTTACAAACTTCTTTAGGGAAAACAGTTTATAAGTTGAAAAGGCTACGCTTAGCAGATGATGAACCTTTGATGGTAGAGACTTCATATTTACCGGTAAGACCTTTTTTATCACTAACAAAAAAACAGCTATTACAAAAACCTTTATATGATGTTTTTTCCGAAGACTTTGAACAAAAAATTCGTTTAGCAGATGAAGAATTTTATGCAAGTATTGCTACAAAAGAGGATGCTGAGGTTTTACAGATTTATTCAGGTTCACCGGTGCTACATCTAAGTCGGTTAACTTATAATATGAAAAATGAAGTGATTGAATTTACGTTAAGTATTGCTAGGGCAGATCAATTTCATTATAAAATTCGTCATGTAAGGAATTAAAAAAAGGAGGAAGATAAATGGTGTTTTCATTATCAACAGAAGAATTAAAGAAAAAAGGGGGTGAAATTACCAGTAGGGAAATCAAACAACAGCCTGAACTTTGGAAAGAAAATTTAGCGCTTTATGAGGATATAAAAACAGACATTAAAGAATTTTTATCGAAGGTAGAAGCAAGTGCTGACGGACAAAAAATCAGGGTAGTTTTTACTGGAGCAGGGACATCTCAATATGTTGGAGACACGCTAGTACCTTATTTAAATTTGAAAGGGGATACACAAAAATATATTTTTCAAAGTATTGGCACAACGGATCTAGTGGCTCGCCCTACAGAATACCTGTTTGAAAAAGAACCGACATTGTTAGTTTCATTTGCCAGAAGTGGTAATAGTCCAGAAAGTATTGCAGCAGTAGATGTAGCAAATCAAGTGGTTAAAAATATTCATCATTTAACTGTAACCTGTGCACCTGAAGGCGCGTTGGCAAAACGTAGTAAAGAGGAAGACAATAATTTCTTATTTTTAACTCCTGCGCGTTCAAATGATGATGGTTTTGCGATGACGGGTAGTTTTACCTGCATGACTTTGACCTCTTTACTGATTTTTGACACAAGCAGTCAAGAGCAAAAAGCAAGCGATGTACAAAAGCTAAGTAATATGGCAAAAGAAGTGATTACTCGTGAAAATGAAGTACAAGAGATTGTTGATCAGGATTTTGCCCGTATTGTTTATCTTGGTTCGGGAAGTCTTTCAGGATTAACACGGGAAGCACAATTGAAGATTTTAGAACTAACAGCAGGACAGATAGCGACCGTTTTTGATTCTTCTATGGGTTTTCGTCATGGACCTAAATCATTTGTTAATGATAAAACAATCGTATTTGGCTTCGTAAATAACAACGAATATACTCGTGATTATGATTTAGATATTCTTGAAGAAGTGAAAACAGACGAAATTGCAAAAGATATCATTGCTATTGGTCAAATGGGAGAATGTAATTTTACAGGAACTCAGTTTACTTTCTCAGAAGAACAAAGACTGTTGCCAGACGGTTATTTAGCTTTAGCAGATATTGTATTTGCGCAAACTGTTGCAATTATGACTTCTTTGAAATTAAAAAATACACCAGATACGCCATCTGCTACAGGAACAGTAAACCGTGTCGTTAAGGGTGTAACAATTCATGACTATAAATAAAATTTAGGAGAATTTTATGCATAAATTAACACAAAGCAAAAAGGATAAAAAGGCGAAGGTTTGAGATAAAAACTTCGGAATAAGTAAAACAAAATAACCGAACGATATTGCTGAGATCTATTAACTGTCGTGATTTTCACGAAAAAACTTCAATGGCCTCTTTTTATCGTTCGGTTATTTTATTAATTACTACTAAAAAGAACTACCTGGTTCAGTCAGAAACTCTTGCTCTTCCTCGCTTGATACTCTTTTTAAGATCGCGTTGCGGTGTGGATATCTACCAAAACGGTCGATAATTTTCTTGTGGCGTTTTTCATAGTCTAAATATAGTTCTAAGCCTGGTTGATCAAATAAGCTTATAGCTGTTTGGTGGATCTTTTTGGATTCAGAATGCATAAATGGCATTAACAAAAAACCAAGTTCATCTGGTGTTAGACTTTGTGCTTGTTCGGTTTTTAATGACTCTTGGGACAAAACTAAGGCCATAGAGTCAAAAGCAAATGATTTTGCTTGTCCGCGATAAATATGCGAGAAAACTGATCAAGTAAAATAATTTCTGCTAAACGACCTTGGATACTAGAACGCCAGCTGTCAAGTTCACCCTGGCTAGCTTGTAGATGCAGTTCTTTGAACCACTCTGTAATTAATTGATCGATTTCACTACCACCATTGAATTGTTGCTCTGGGGCTAATTCATGAAACCAAAAATGTAAAACTGTCTCTGGTGTTTGCATAAAATTCTCCTTTAAAATCCTTATTTTAATTTTTTAAATATCATAACTTACCCGAATGGCTTTTCCAACGACCTTCATAGAGTCCTCTTTAGTAACGATAATGGGGGCATAATCTGGATTTTCTGCTAATAAAAGAATAAAACCATCTTGTTTTCTAATTTTTCTTAAAAATAGTGTTGGATTATCATTTAAGGTCACAGCTACAATTTGTTCATCATTGGTTTTATTTTGTACTTTAATGAGAACGTTGGCTTCTTTAGGAATTATTGGCTCCATACTGATATCGTTCATTTTAAAATAAAATAATTGGCCTTTTGGTAAATCAAAAGAAGCAGTAGGATAGTAAGTTTCAGGGCTTGCTTCAGCGATGATAGTAGAGTCGTTTGTAATTGATTGAATAACAGGAACATTTATAATTTCTTCAGAATAAGTCTGTTTTTTGCCGTATTCTAAAATATAATCTGCACTGACATTAAAGGCGTTAGCAAAATCTTCAATACGATTTAAAGGGAATTTTCTTTGTCGGGTAAAATATTTAGAAACGGCTGATTTTGCCATACCAACACGTCGTGCAATTTCGCTAATTGAAAGGTTATTTTCTCTTTTTAGTCGATCGAGTATATCCATAATTTCATCATTTGTTTTCAATTAAATTCCCTCCCTGTATTTTACATAATAACATTGTTCTTTAAAAAGAACAACAGAATAATAAAACGTTGACAAAAGAAAACGGCAGTGCTATGATGAAAGTGTTCTCAAAAGCGAACGTACGTTTGGAAAAATTATTTTAGAATGGAGATCTATGATGAAAAGATACGAATTACGAAAAGAAGAGACAAAGCAAAGACTTGATGCCTTAGAAAAAAGACGGGATGATTTTTATAGCCAGATGGGACAGATGGAAAATGAAATTGAAGATATGTGGGCAAAAGCCACCGAAATGCAAGAAAAACTTGTGAATTTCAAGAAAAAAGGCGATGTTTTAGACTCTTATATGGAATTTTTGGAAAATCAGTTAGTTATTGACGCATTGGAGGCACAATCCTATTCTATAGAAAATTTTGATCTGTCTGAAAAAGATCGCTTAATGGTGGTACTACGCAGAGGAGAGGATATTTTATTCGATTGGTATGTTCAGAAAAAGAAAGAAGGTTACGAATTTAACCAGATTGAGCCCTTGCATAAGATTTTAAAAGAAGACTATGAAGACTACTATAATCAACGAATAGAGAATGAAGATACTTAAAAAAGCATAGCATTTTAAACAAGTGACGAACAAATGGTATACTATTTATAAAGCAAGAGAAAGGAGCTTATATATGAAGGTACTTGTAGTAGGTGCAAACGGAAAAGTTGCTAAATGCTTTGCAGATTTAACGAAAGGTTATTCAGATATTGAAGAAAAAGCAGTGATTCGTGATGCGAGCCAAAAAACTTTTTTTGATGAACGTGGTATTGAAACTCAAGTTTTGGATATTATTTACAACTCTATTGAAGATTTTGCCGAAGCGATGAGTGATGTTGACGCAGTTGTTTTTAGTGCAGGTGCTGGTGGTAGCGGTTTAGACAAGACGGTTATGGTTGATTTAGATGGTGCAATTAAAATTATGACTGCTGCTGAGCAGGCAAATGTTAAACGTTTTGTGATGGTAAGTACTTTCCGTACTGGACGTAAGCAAATTGCTAAAGGAATCGAAAATGATGCGCCACTGAAGATTTATACTATTGCAAAAAATTATGCAGATGAATGGTTGAAAAATCGTACTGAACTTGACTGGACAATTATCCATCCTGGCACATTAACAGATGAAAAGGGTAATGGAAAAGTTCAAGTTGGTATGGGTCTTAAGCATAGTGAAGTGCCTCGTCAAGATATCGCTCAAACAATATTAGCTTCTTTACAAGATGATTCAACAATTCGTAAAGAATTTGAAGTACTAGCAGGAGATAAGCCTATTAGTGAGGCAATAAAAAATGTATAGTTGACATTATTACAGTTATAAAAAGAAACGGCAAAATGTCGTTTCCTTTTTATAACTTTATTTAATCTAACTTCTTGTTTTGATATCTATATTGGAGCTGTTTTACTTTTTCTGAAAGAAAATCATCAGGACCATTCACTTCAGTATCATTAATAACTTCTCTGATTGAGAGTCCTTGTAGTCGTCCACTTTTCACGCCCATTTCTTCGTTCCATTTTTTTAGTTGTTCGGTTGAACTTGCATAAACGATACGTCCGAGTCCAACGAGTCCGTGTGCCGAAGCACACATTGAACAGTGTTCGCCGGAAGTATAGACAACAGCATTTTTGCGTTCATCCTCATTTAGATTTTTTGCTGCCCACTTTGCGATTTCAAACTCAGGATGGCGAGTATTATCTCCGTCAGAAATTCTGTTGTGATCCTCAAATAAAGTTACCCCATCTTGTGATACTAAGATCGATCCAAAAGGTGCATCTCCTTTTTCTAATGCAAGCTCTGCTAATTCCACACAGCGCTCTAAGTAACTTCTATCGACTTGATTAATCATATCTACTTCTCCTCTCTAAGTCTTTATAAAGTGCAAACGTAATTTCTAATTATATTCTATTATACTTTAGAAAAAGAAACGAGAATATATTTGGTTAAGTTTATTGCTTGTTTTTTCGCAAGGCCTAAATTTTAATGAAATTCCGCTTGACAAATGAATGGTTGTTCATGTAAACTTTAATTGAACAAATGATTATATATTCATATAAACGCTTACTAGTAAATAAATGAATGAATAACGATAAAGGAGATGCATGAATATGGATAAGTCGCAGGATTCAGTTATGGATAAATCTAGCGATTACCAAGCAAAAGAACATAAACATTCTGGACATTTACAGGGTGAAGTTCCCATGTATTTTATAGGTGTTGCTGCCTATTTGTTAGCGGCTTTCGGACCGTTTTCAACTTTAGTTGCTAATTGGTTATTTGTAGCTGCAGTTGTTTTTGCAGGTTCTCATATCATAATTGAAGGTATTGTGGATACGATAACAAATACAAAAGAAGAAAAAAGATTTTATCCAAACGTGCATCTGCTAATGACACTAGCTGTTTTAGGAGCGATGTTCATTGGAAGTTTTGATGAAAGTGCGATATTAATATTAATTTTTGCGGGCGCTCATTTTCTTGAAGAGTTTGCTGAAGAAAAAAGTAAAAAAGAAATTACAAACTTACTGAAGTTAAATCCTACCCAAGCAAGATTATTGCAAGTAGACGGTTCGACAAAGTTAGTTGATGTGCAAAATGTAACTGTGGGCGATCAACTGAAAGTTTTGCCAGGTGACCAGATTGCGACAGATGGTTTTATTATTAGCGGACATACGACAATCGATGAATCTTCTATTAATGGAGAAAGTATGCCCAAAGAAAAAGTAGAAGCAGCCGAAGTATTTGCCAGCACAATCAACGGACAAGGCACCTTTACTATGCAAGTAACTAGAGATTCTTCGGATACTGTCTTTGCTAAAATATTACAACTAGTTGAACAATCGCAAAATAATCTACCTAAAGCGGCAACTAAAATACAAAAAATCGAACCTGTGTATGTTAAAACAGTTCTTCTTATTGTTCCTTTATTTGTTATTTTAATGCCTTTTTTAATTCATTGGACTTGGCAGATGAGTATTTATCGAGGGATTGTCTTATTGATTACGGCGTCTCCTTGTGCACTGGCAGTAAGCGCTGTGCCAGCCACTCTTTCAGCCATTTCAAATTTAGCCAAAAAGGGTGTTTTATTTAAAGGTGGCGCCTACCTATCGAATTTACAGGATATTAAAGCAGTAGCTTTTGATAAAACAGGAACCCTAACCAAAGGAAAACCTGTAGTGACAGATTCCTATTATATAGACGAAACAAAACAAGCGAAGTGGCAACAAATAATTACAACAATGGAAAAAAGCGCCAATCATCCGTTAGCAACAGCAATTTTAGATGCATTTGAGAAAACACAAGCGCTTGATATGTCAGTAACCAATGAAATTGGTCGAGGAATCGTTGCTAATTACAATGGCAATGACTATCGAATCGGTAAGCCTAGTTTATTTAATAAGATCAATGAAGAGATTCTTGCAAAAACTGAAGCACTTACTTCAGCGGGGAAAACGGTTGTTTATTTTAGTGAAAACGAAGAAGTTGTGGCATTGATTGCGTTAATGGATAGAGCAGATGAAAAAGCAGCTGCAACGGTTGCTTATCTAAAAGAGCAAGAAATAAACACATTGATGATCACAGGAGATGCGAAAGTAACAGGAGAAGCTGTGGCTCATGCTTTGGGGATCGATGAGGTGTTTAGCAATATCTTGCCTGAAAATAAAGCAACTGCAGTTACATCTTTGCAAACGAAATATGGTAAAACTGCGATGATAGGTGATGGTATAAATGACGCGCCTGCCTTGGCCCAAGCTGATATTGGTTTTGCAATGGGAGAAGGTACAGATGTTGCAATTGATGTCGCAGATGCGGTAATTATGCAAAATGATCTGCAGAAATTTGAATATGCTCACAAGCTTTCTAAAAAGCTAGGTCGAATTGTTTGGCAAAATGTTATTTTTGCAATGGGTGTTGTTTTATTATTAAGTGTGTTAAATATTGTTGGTAAAATGGATATCGGCATTGGCGTTTTAGCGCATGAAGGAAGTACGCTTTTGGTATTACTTAATGGCTTACGTTTATTGTTTCCATTGAAGAAAAATAAAAGTACGCTAAATTCGAATGAAGCATAAACAAACATTAAATGTAAAAAAATTGAGAAAATCAACCAGCCTGTCCCCTTCGTTTTGTGTAGCAGCTGAAAATGAAAGCAAAAACGTATAATTTTTGACAAACGTTGAGAATTCAACTAATATCAAAAGTGAAGAAGTAAAGGGGCGTTTGTTATGGATCTTATGTATCCTTCCATTACTGTGAAGGAGTTAAAAGAGATATTGCAAAATGAAGCGATTACCATATTAGATGTACAGGAAATAGAAGATTTTGAGAAGTATCATATTGAAGGCGCAATGAATTTACCTATTGGTGAATTTGTGACTGAAGCCGAAAATTTGCGTAAAGATTTAACTTATTATGTCATCAGCAAAGCTGGTGTACGAACAGTTCGAGCTTGTGATTACTTAGCAAGTTTAGGTTATGATGTTGTAAACATTCAAGGTGGTTTGAATGCTTGGCAAGATCTTAAATAACAGTTGAATATTTAGGAGATCCGAATGGTTCTAAATGAGCATTCGGATTTTTTTAAATTACACAAGGAGGTGGACTGATGACGGGCGATCTATCGATTTATGAAATTTGTTTACGTATGTTACTAGCAGGTACTTTTGCAGGGTTTATTGGCTTTGATCGAGAGTTCAAAAATAGACCGGCAGGAATACGTACGCATATTTTAGTTTGTATTGGTGCTGCACTTATCGCTATGATCCAAAAAGAAATCACACATACGGCATTAACAATTGCCCAAAACAACCCAGAAGTTGGTGAAGTGATCCGGGCGGATGAAGCTCGTTTGATCGCTCAAGTTGTTAGTGGTATTGGCTTTTTAGGAGCTGGAACCATTGTTGTTACTAAACAAGTCGTTCGTGGTTTGACAACCGCTGCTTCACTATGGACAGTGGCAGGTTTAGGTTTGGCGATTGGCATGGGCAACTATCGTATTGCAATTGTGAGTTTTGTGATGATTATGATTGTTTTAACTGTATTAAAACGTGTGATTAATATCCCGACTTTGAAAAAAATTGAGATTAGTTTTGTGCATAAAACTACGACAAAAGAATTTATAACGGACTACTTTGAGGAAAAAGATATTGAAGTAAAAGATGTTGATTTTGAAGTGAAAAAAAGAGGAGAAAGTCGTGTCTATACCAACGTTTATACTGTTGAACTACCGCGTTCGTTATCTTACCAAACAGTGGTAGAGGATTTATCTATGCATGAAAATATGGTTCGCGTTCAATTAATCAGTGTATAATCAACTAACTTCTTATAAAAAAGGCCATTTATCTTAAGAAAGGAGAGAGTTTACTTTTTTGGTAGACTTTCTTTTTTTATCTAAAAGCTTTGTTCATAATAATTTCACAAGTATGTAAAAAATTGGAATACCTGGCGCTTTACTTGATGATGTTATTTTTTTTTGGTAAGATTATTTATGGATATTATTTGTCCTTCAAAGGAGAAATGGTCATGAGGTTAAAAAGAAGTCTAGAAGAAGCGGTATATGTTCTTCTTATATTAGCAAAAGAAGAAGGAGATAATCCTGTAAAAAGTTATCGGATCAGTAAACAATTAAGCGTCTCAGATTCCTATCTGAAAAAAATATTGCGTAAATTGGTTCTAGGCGGTGTCGTTACATCAACCTCAAGTAAAGGCGGAGGATTTAAGTTAGCAAAACCAATCGAGAATATTTTTATGATCGACGTTTATTATGCTATTGAAGGAAAAAATTCTTGTGTGCAGTTGCGAAATTTAGCTGATCAAGTTTTTTCATCTTATGATGAGTCCAAAAAAGTTGAGGACAATATGTTTGGACTCTTTAATGAAAGTGAGCAATCATTTTTAAATAAACTGGCAGATTATCCTTTGGTTAGATTAATGCAATAAAGACTATTTCGATATCCTCTTAATAAATAGAGGATTTTTTAGGACGTTGTCTAAACTACAAAAAGGAGTGTGACAAATGGATGCGATCCAACAATTAGCCAAAGCAGAAGAACAAGCAGATGAGCTGCTTAATGAAGCAAAAAAGCAAACGCGTAAAGAGCAAGAAGAAAGCGATAAAAGGATTGCTTATTTTCAAGAAGAACAAGATGAAAATGAAGAAAAGCGTAAGCAAGAGCTGCGTGAAAAGTTCGACGAAGAGTTCCGTAATATTAAAGAACCCTTGATGGAAAAAACACAAAAAGAAGTCGAACAATTGCAGACAATTTCGCCAGAAATGCGAGAAAAAGCGCTTGGTCTTATTATAAATAAGGTTGTGAATGAATATGGCAATTGAAAAAATGCAAAAGTTTAATTTGATTACTTTTTACAATAATCAAGATGCCGTAATGGAACAGCTTCAAGATTTTCAACAAATCGAGTTGTTTTCAGCTAGTCAATTTAATAAACAGGCAAATGCCTTTTTTAGTCAGATGCAAGAACATCCTGAAGCTGACAAAATTGAAGATCAAATCGGTAATGTAACATGGGCCAGAGATTTTTTAACGCCCTATGTTGAAAAACCTAGTATGATTCAGGCTTTGCGAAAACCATTACGACATTATACGCTCAGACAACTTTCTGAACATGCCCATACTTTTGACTGGAAAAATATTTATTCTGATTTAAGGAAACAAGATAAACGATTGCGTGCCATTGAGCAGGAAAAACAAGACTTATCTTTGCAAGAAGATGAGTTAAACAAGTGGCAATACTTTGATGAACATCCTGCAGTTTTAGCTACGTTCAAAGAAACTATCGGCTTATTAGGTACGGTTCCTAATACTGAAATAAATCAGCTAAAAAAAGAGATGGGAAAAGAACAACTACAAAACGCTTACCTTGAAATAATACATCAATCATCAACAACATCTTATCTTTTGCTTCTTTTTCTACGAGAAAATCAAGAAGAAGTCCAAAATACACTAAGTGACGCTGGTTTTCAAGAATATGAATATCCTTATGAGGATAAACCGGCTGAGGCTTTAAAACAAGTCAAAGAAAAATTACATCAATTAGTAGAAGAAGAAAGATCTATTAAAGCGCGGCTAAAAGCGCAAAAAAATAATTATAAAGATTTAGGGTTGGTCGCAGAGTATTTGGATAGTTTACTTGTACGAGTTCACTCTAATCAGTATTTATTACAATCAGAGTATACAATGGACCTATCAGGCTGGATACCAGCAAAACAAACAGAAGAATTAGATAGACAAATCCGACAAGTAGTCGGTGAGGACTACTTCTTAGAATTTGCTGAGGTAAAAGAAGAGGAATACAGCAATACGCCTGTATTGCTGAAAAATCATAAACTCATTAAGCCTTTTGAAGGTTTAGTTGAAATGTATAGCTTACCGCAATACTGGGAAATAGATCCTACGCCCTTTATGATGCCTTTTTACGCATTAGCATTTGGGCTAATGGTTGCTGACTTTGGTTATGGCTTACTTTTATTTGTAGCCAGTGCCTTAGCAAAATACTTTTTGCATTTTAAAGAAGGTATGAAACAAAATATCAATATGTTTCAAATTTGTGCGGTGCCAACAATGATGTGGGGCTTGGTTTACGGCAATATATTTGGTAAGCAATTTTCTTTTCAATTATTATCCACTGATTCAGATATTACAGAAATTCTTGTGATGTCCATGATTTTCGGCTTTATTCAAATTATGTTTGGATTAGGATTGAAATTTTATCTATTATGGCGTCGAGAAAGTGAAAAACTAAAAGCTTTGCTACAAGCAGGCTCTTGGATGCTTTTTCTAGTAAGTGCGGCTATGATTGCAGCTGGAATGCTACTTGTTCCAGAGACAAATTTGCAATCAGTCGGTATTACTTGTCTGATTATCAGTTTAGTACTGGTTGTTATTGGCGGTAGCTTAGACGGCAATACAATTATTGGTAAAATAGGATCAAGCTTGTATTCAGTTATGGATATTACCAATTATCTAAGTGATTTAATCAGTTACACACGTTTGATGGCATTAGGCGTTGCTGGCGGTAGTATTGGTGCAGCTTTTAATTTGATTTTAAGCTACTTACCAACACCAGCGAAGTTTACTATCGGTATTGTGCTATTTATTGTATTACACGGCTTGAACATTTTCTTGAGTTATTTGAGTGCTTATGTACACGGCATTCGCTTACAATACCTGGAATTTTTCAATAAATTTTATACAGGTGGCGGACGCGCATTTAAGCCGTTTAAATCAAATGAGTCATATGTTCAAGTAGTTTCAGAACAAAAACAACAGCAGGGGGAAGAATAGAAAATGGAAAATTGGATAACATTCTTTTATGAAAATGGTGGCATTCTTTTTGCGGCCTTAGGGATCGCAATTGCGACAATCTGTGGTGGTATTGGTTCCACAATTGGTATTGGTATAACAGCTGAATCTGCAGCTGGATTGACAGCTGAACAACCTGAGAAGTTCGGACAAGCTTTGATTTTAGAGCTATTATCAGCAACACAAGGTTTATATGGCTTTGTTATTTCATTTATGATCTTTTTACAAATTTCTGGTGATATGGCAATGCAAGATGGCTTGTATTTATTAATTGCTTCTTTACCTATTGCATTTACTGCAATTTGGGCCGGAAGATGGCAAGGTCGTGCAGCTGCAGCAGCGATGCAAATTTTGGCTAAAAAACCAGAACACGTGACAAAAGGAATTGTTTATGTAGCAATGATGGAAACATATGGGATCTTAGGCTTTGTTATTTCCTTCTTGCTTGTAATGAATTAGGAGGTATGAAATGTCTGATATCACAAATCTAACAGATAAAATTACCCAAGATGCACAAAAAAAACAAAAGCAGTATATTAAAAAAGCGCAAAGAGATATAGAAAAAAATGAACAAAATAGAAAAAAACAAATTGAACAACAATTAGAAGAAAACATAGAAAAGTTTGAAGAAAAACGACAATCAGACGTAAACTTAAAAATTTCTGATCTTCATTTGACAGCTCGTAGTCAAATATTAGCTGCTAAGCAACAGTTATTAAGAGAACTTTTTGCTGAAGCTCTAAAGAGATTACGGACGATGTCTGCTAAAGAGTTCAACCAATTTGTTACAAGCAATTTGAAGCAGGTAGATTTTAACGGAGATGTTGAAATGGTAGTGGCTCAAAATAGTATAGATTATGCTACGGAAGAAAATAAACAGGTTTGGCAAGAAGCGGCAGTGCCTGAAATGAACTTGTCTATATCACAAAATACAGTTCCTAAACGAGGCGGATTTTTATTACGGCAAGGAGAAATTGAGTATAACTTTACTTTTGAAGCAATGCTAAGTACCTCTGAGGAAGAATTAAGCAGTGAATTATTAAACTTAATATTTAATGAAGAATAAGGGGTGAAAAAATGGACGATATTCAATTTAGCTCCGCTAATGTTCGAATTCGGACCTATGAAAGCCGCTTGTTGACGAAAAATACTTTTGATCGGATGATGGCAGCCAAGGAAGCTGAAGACAGTTATTCCATCTTACAAGAGACGACTTATGGAGATTTTATTGAAGATGAGGATGAAGTTCGTGATTTTGAACAAGTTTTAATCGCGGAAAAAAAGCGGACCTTTGATCTTGTTTATAACATCACCCCAGTCAAAAGCATTGTGGATTTGATGGCTTTACAATATGATTATCAAAACTTAAAAGTCTTGGTTAAACAAGAATATACACAAGAAGACTTTTCTGAATTTCTAATTCCAATGGGGTCGCTCCCCTTATCTGTATTAAAGGAATTGGTAAACGTACGACGTAGTAACCAAGTAGATCCTATCATGAATCGATGTATAGAAGAGGTTTTTCAATATATTGAAGACTATGATGAAATCCAAGCGGTTGATATTATTTTCGATAATTATTATTGGGACCATATGGTTGAGCTTAGTCAAAGGGAAAAGAACGAAAACATTGAAAAATTGGTTCAAAGAAATATTGATGTTTTTAACATTTCAACTACGCTTAGAAGTTATTTGATGGGCCAAAGAAAAGGATTTATTAATGCGGTTTTGCAAAAAGGAGGTACGCTGGATACGAATGAAATGGTGGAAGGGATCAGCGCTTCTTTAGAAAACTTTATGGATTATATGGAACAAACGTCTTATCAAAATTTAGTGTCAGATAGTTATGATGAAATCACTCAAAACAAGAAGTTAACCAACTTGGACTTAAACAAGGATAACTTTTTGATGCGTCGTTTAAAGGAAGAAAAAATGGTGCCTTTTGGTCCACAAGCTATTTTGGGATATCTTTTTGCAAAAGAAGTTGAAGTTAGAAATTTACGGATGATCCTTGTGGGTAAAATTAATAAAATCCCAGAAGAAACACTTCGAAGTCGGGTGCGTGAAAGTTATGTATAAAAAAATAGGAATGATGGGCGGAAAGGACTCGATCTTACCTTTTAAGGGCTTGGGGATCGACGTCTTTCCTGTGACAGACTTAGATGAAGCAAGGCAACAAATTGAAACAATGGCGGAGGATTATGGCGTTATCTTTATTACTGAACGTGTAGCTCAGCAGCTAGAAGAAACCATTGCTCAATATGATGGACAACCAACGCCAGCCATTATTCCGATACCAAGTAGTACCGGGAGTTTGAATATTGGTATGGATCGTATTCATAAAAATGTAGAAAAAGCGATTGGAATGAATATTTTAGATGATGATTAAACAACAATTTGCAGTTAGGCAGGAGGAGATTTTTTGGCAGTAGGAACAATTACAAAAGTTTCCGGGCCTTTAGTTACTGCTAGCGGATTACAAGGTGCTAAAATTAATGAAGTCTGCAAAGTAAGTGAAAAAGGGTTAATCGGAGATATTATTGAACTAGATAATGGTGTTGCTTCTATCCAAGTATATGAAGAAACTGCTGGTATAGGACCAGGTGAACCAGTAGAGACAACGGGCGCTCCTTTATCTGTAGAATTAGCGCCAGGTCTTTTAAGTCAAATGTTTGATGGAATTCAACGACCTTTGGATACCTTTATGAAACAAACAAATAGTGACTTTTTAGAAAGAGGGGCAGAAATTAACCCGCTTGATCGTGAGAAAAAATGGACATTTGTACCTAAACAAACAGAGGATACACAGGTAGGTCCTGGCGATATCATTGGCACAGTAGAAGAATCAAAAGCGGTCGAACATCGTATCATGGTGCCAAACGGTGTTTCAGGAACAATCAAAAGTATTGAAGCTGGCGATTTTGATATTACCGAAACCATTTGTGTATTAGAAACTGACAGTGGTGAAAAAGAGCTTTCAATGATGCAAAAATGGCCTATTCGTACACCACGTCCTTCTAAAAATAAAATGACTCCTGGTGAACCCTTGGTGACTGGACAAAGAGTAATCGATACTTTCTTTCCTGTTGCTAAAGGTGGAACCGCAGCGGTGCCCGGTCCTTTTGGTGCTGGAAAGACAATTGTACAACACCAAATCGCTAAATGGGCAGATGTGGATATCGTTGTCTATGTTGGATGTGGAGAACGCGGAAATGAAATGAAAGACGTTATTGATGAATTCCCAGAATTGATTGATCCTAAAACAGGAGAATCGATTATGCAGCGTACCGTATTGATCGCCAATACCTCAAATATGCCCGTATCTGCACGTGAAGCCTCTGTTTACACAGGAATCACAATTGCAGAATATTATAAAGATATGGGGTATAGTGTAGCTATTATGGCGGATTCAACTTCTCGTTGGGCAGAAGCACTAAGAGAAATGAGCGGTCGCTTACAAGAAATCCCCGGCGATGAAGGCTACCCTGCTTATTTAGGTAGTCGAATTGCAGAATATTATGAACGTGCGGGTAGGTTTTCTGTATTAGGGAGTGAAGGCGAGCGTGAAGGAAGTATTACTGCGATCGGTGCAGTTTCTCCAGCTGGTGGAGATATTTCTGAACCTGTTACGCAAAATACCTTGCGTATTGTTAAGGTGTTTTGGGACCTAGATGCTTCTTTATCACAAAAACGGCACTTTCCTGCGATCAGTTGGACGGAGTCATACTCCCTTTATGATGACCAGTTAAAAGAATACATGGACTCTGTATTAGGTAGTCAGTGGTCCAAAATGGTGGATAAGGCGATGTCCTTGTTACAAGAAGAGTCTCGTCTAGATGAAATTGTACAATTAGTGGGCGTGGATTCCTTGTCGCAAAAAGATCGAATTACCATGAACACGGCCCGTTCTTTACGTCAAGACTACTTACAGCAGAACGCTTTTGACGATGTTGACACCTTTACATCGCGAACAAAACAATTTCGCTTATTGCGTAATATCTTATACTTCCATAAGAAAACCCAAGAAGCGATTCAACTAGGTGCTTATTATAGTGAATTGATGGAAGGCACAACGCAAATACGTGAGCGTATTGCTCGTAGTAAATACATTTCAGAAGAAGAATTAGATAAACTAGATACGATTTATAATGATATTGAACAGGTTGTTCAAGAAATTGTTGAGAAAGGAGGAATGGATTGATGCTAAAAGAGTACCGCTCCGTTTCAGAAATATCTGGACCTTTAATGATGGTAGAAAATGTTGAAGGCGTAACTTATGATGAGCTTGTTGAGATACGTACTGATTCTGGCGAAATTCGTCAAGGACAAGTATTGGAAGTTTCAGAAGACAATGCTGTCGTACAAATTTTTGAAGGAACGAATAATTTAGGGGCTGAAGATAGCCGTGTCCGGTTTTTAGGTAGAGGGTTAACACTAGGCGCTTCGACAGATATGATGGGACGTATCTTTGATGGCTTAGGACAGCCTATTGATGATGGTCCTAAAATCTTGCCGGAAAAAAGACTTGATGTCAACGGCGAAGCAATTAATCCAATGGCTCGTGATTACCCCGATGAATTTATTCAGACAGGGATCTCAACGATTGACCACTTAAACACTTTGGTTAGAGGACAAAAATTACCTATTTTCTCTGCCTCAGGATTACCGCACAAAGAGATCGCTGCCCAAATTGCGCGTCAAGCAACAGTTCCAGGACAAGAAAGTAACTTTGCGATTGTCTTTGCGGCAATTGGTGTACCTTTTGAAGAATCGGAATTTTTTATTAATGAATTTCGAAAAACAGGGGCGATTGATCGTTCAGTAATGTTTTTAAACTTGGCAGATGACCCTGCAGTTGAGCGGATTGCAACTCCTAAAGTTGCTTTAACTGCTGCTGAGTATTTAGCCTTTGAAAAGGGTATGCACGTTTTAGTTATTATGACGGATATGACAAACTATGCTGAAGCGTTACGTGAAGTTTCAGCCGCTCGTCGCGAAGTTCCAGGACGAGGAGGCTATCCGGGTTATTTGTATACGAATTTAGCCAATATTTACGAACGTGCGGGACGTTTAATGGACCGAGAAGGATCTATCACGCAAATCCCAATTTTAACGATGCCTAATAATGATAAAACCCATCCAATTCCTGATTTGACAGGTTATATTACCGAAGGACAAATCATTTTATCAAGAGATTTGGATAAACGTAATATTAATCCGCCGGTGGATATTTTACCAAGTCTTTCTCGTTTGAAAGATAAAGGAACGGGCGAAGGTAAAACAAGAAGGGACCACTCTTCTACAATGAACCAAATTTATTCTGCTTATGCTGATGGTAAAGACGCCAAGGAATTATCGACTGTCTTAGGCGAAGCGGCACTGTCCGATGCAGATAAAAAGTTTGCTCGTTTTGCTGATTTATTTGAAGAAAAATATGTAAACCAAGGATTTTCTACAAATCGTAGTATTGAAGATTCCTTAGATCTAGGTTGGAAATTATTAGCCACACTGCCAAGAGAAGAACTCAATCGGATCAAAGAAGAAGACATCGAAGAATTTCTCCCAAACCAAGAGGAGTTGGATGAACTATGGCAATAATGAATGTAAATCCGACCCGTATGGAGATGAATCGACTAAAGGGTCGATTATCAACAGCTTCCAGGGGTCATAAACTGTTAAAGGATAAACAGGATGAATTGATTCGCCAATTTACGAAACTGGTCAAACAAAACCAAGACTTGCGTAAGGAAATGGAAGAAACCTTACAAAAAGGTATGGAAGATTATGTTCTTGCTTCTAGTCGTACGCCGGATTATGTTTTAGGGGAAGCTTTTGCTATTCCTCTTGATAAAATTACTTTGGACGTACAAAGCAGGACGGTAATGAATATTGAAATGCCAGTCTTAAATGAAATTTATGATGATGAACAATCAGAAGATCGCTTTTCTTACGGTTTTATGTCAACGACTAGTGAGTTAGATCTGGCCTTAAACCATTTGAGTACAATTTTGCCTAAAATGCTTAAACTAGCAGAAGTTGAGAAATCTTGTCAGATGATGGCCGATGAGATCGAACGAACACGGCGGCGAGTGAATGCATTAGAATATATGATGATTCCACAGTTAGAAGATACCATTGATTATATAGAACGCACATTAGATGAAAGCGAACGTGCGACATTGACTCGTTTGATGAAATCAATTGATGTGATTGAATCAGAAGATTAATAAGAAAACAGCCATTGCTTGTATCATAATAAAAAGCAATGACTGCTTTTTTTAATGAAGAAAGAAACCAGGTGACGTTAATGAAATTAGCGGTTCGTAAAAGAAAAATAGGAATAATTCCGGTATTGGAAGTCGTTGACCAAGATCAGTTGTATACGCCACTGCCGTTAATTGTCTATTATCATGGTTGGCAAACGTCCAAGGAATTGGTATTAACGCAAGGAAGAAAGTTAGCTCAACAAGGATTTCGAGTAGTATTACCAGATGCTCAAAATCATGGAGAACGTGAGGCTCCTATGTCACAAGTTCCTTCACTAACTTTTTTGCAAAGTATCTATACGAACTTATTTGAGTTTGAATCGATTGTTGATTATTTTACTCAATTGGGTTTGGACAATGGGAGGCTAGGTGTAGGTGGTGTTTCGATGGGCGGGATGACGACTTGTGCTTTATTAACTCAGCATCCAGAAATTGATGTAGCAGCGTGTGTTATGGGCTCGCCTTCTTTAATTGATTATCGTAAGCAATTAGAAGAATCCTTTAAAAAGCGCAAGATTTCATTGCCGCAAGATTATGAAAACCTAACAAGCTGGATTCCTTACTATGATTTAGCTTTACATTATGGTGAGATCAAAAAGAGACCTTTGTTTTTCTGGCATGGAATTCATGATGAAAAAGTCCAATTTGTGCAAACAGACCGTTTTGTTAGAAAAAACTTAGGTCCTGAAATTACTTTTCACGCTGCGAATGAACGACATATGGTTAAAGTTCCTACAATGGATCAAGTGACTGATTTTTTTGTTAATCATTTATAAAAGAAGATATTATGATATACTACTAATAGAAAAATGCAGTAAAAATTTACTATTTAATAAATGATTGCTTTTTTAACAAAACATGACGGGATTGTTTACGATTCACAAGCGTAAATTTCGTTTTTTTCTACTCTTTTTCCTATAATATGTTTGTGAAAATTGAAGGAGGATATATAAGAATGGATTATCGAGTATTACTTTATTATAATTATACGCCAGTTGATGACCCAGAAGGCTTTGCTAAACAACATTTGGCTTTTTGTAATGAGCTTGGTTTAAAGGGTCGAATTTTAGTAGCTGCTGAAGGAATCAATGGTACAGTTTCTGGAACGGTTGAAGCAACGAATGCTTACATAGAACATATGCACGCAGATCCTCGCTTTAAAGATACTGAATTTAAAATAGATGAAGCAAAAGAGCATGCATTTAAAAAGATGCATGTAAGAGCTCGTAATGAACTTGTGTCACTACATTTGAATGATGATGTAGATCCAAATGAACTCACTGGAAAACATTTAGAGCCTGCTGAATTTAAAGAAGCTTTAGAAGATGAGGATACTATTGTTCTTGATGCACGCAATGATTATGAATATGATTTGGGCCATTTTCGTGGTGCAGTAAGACCGGATATTCGTACTTTCCGTGAACTGCCACAATGGATTCGTGATAACAAAGAAAAATTCATGGATAAAAAAGTGGTCACTTATTGTACTGGTGGTATTCGCTGCGAAAAATTCTCTGGTTGGTTATTACGTGAAGGCGTACAAGATGTTGGCCAACTACATGGTGGCATCGCAACTTACGGAAAAGACCCTGACACTCGCGGGGAATTATGGGATGGTAAGATGTATGTATTTGACGAACGTATCAGTGTTGAAATCAATGATGTAGACAAACAAGTTATAGGTAAAGACTGGTTTGATGGTACACCTTGTGAACGCTATATGAACTGTGCGAACCCAGCATGCAACCGTCAAATTCTTGCTTCTGAAGAAAACCAAGCAAAACACGCAGGTGGTTGTAGCTATGAATGTGCAGCAAGCGAAGATAATCTTTATGTTAAAAAACATAATATCTCCAATGAAGACTGGCGCGCTCGTTTAGAAAACTTTAAAGAAGAAGCAAAAGTATAAAAAAGGTTCACCCGAAAAGCTGTTTCGGCAGTTTTTTCGGGCCTTTTAATACAAAGTCATGATGAAGTAAAAAAGTAAAGCTGAGGAGTAATTGATTTGACTTCTCAATAATTTGAAAAAGAGTAAAGAAAACCGAAAGCTTCTTTAAAGAAAAAACAAGTTAACTAAAAAATTCGATGAATAAGAAAAAGCGAATCTATTATCTGAGAATCAAAAGATGGAAAAAAATGCGAAAGTACTCTCCATGTTTAATGAAAAATCCGAAAAGGAGAAAGAAGGAGGAGTTATTAGTGAAAGAAAAAAAGACATTTCATGTTAATGGTTATTTTGGATTATTAGTGTTGTTTATTGTACTCTTACTAGGAGCTTACGTATTCTTTCTTGGTGTTACCAATGAGAGTGTCCTTGAAATCATTTCAAGTATTGTGATTTTGATTATTGCTATACTATTTATTAGTTCATTAACAATTGTGGGACCTAATCAAGCAAAAGCCATTTTATTTTTTGGCAAATACTTAGGAACGATCAAATCCAATGGATTATTTATCACAACACCTTTGACGCAAAAGATCAATGTTTCATTGAAGGTACGTAACTTTAATAGTGCGCGTTTGAAGGTAAATGACTTAGATGGCAATCCTATTGAAATTTCAGCAGTGATCGTTTTTAGAGTTGTTGATACGGCAAAAGCATTATTTGATGTGGATCATTATCAAGACTTTGTTGAAATTCAAAGTGAAACAGCGATTCGTCATATTGCTTCACAATATCCTTATGATACTTTTGGAGAAAATGATGTTACTTTACGCGGAGATACTAGCCATGTTTCCCAAGAGCTGACTAAAGAGCTGCAAGATCGCTTGGAAGTTGCTGGTGTTGAGGTCGTCGAAACACGATTAAATCATTTAGCCTATTCGACAGAAATTGCTAGTGCGATGTTACAAAGACAACAAGCTAGAGCGATTCTTTCAGCAAGACAGACAATTGTTGAAGGTGCGGTTTCTATGACGCAAATGGCTCTAGAGCAGATTGAAAAAGGACAGGATATCCAGTTTACTGATGATCGTAAAGTGCAATTGATTAATAATCTATTGGTTTCCATTATCACAGATAATGGCACACAACCCGTGATTAATACAGGCGAATTAGGTGAAGAAGGCCTCTAATAAGGAGAAGCTGATGAAAAAATTATATATTAAGCAAAAGGTATTTAGTATAGGGGAAAGTTTTACTGTGACTGATGAAAACGAACATCCTTGTTACTTTGTAGAAGGTAGTTTTTTCAAATTACCTAAACATTTTTTAATTTATGACGATCATCAACATGAAATTGGAAAAATTACGAAGAAAACTTTCGCTTTATTGCCAAAATTTTTCGTTGAAGTAGACGGCAATGAAATGATTACACTGAAAAAAGAATTAACCTTTTTAAAATCTCGCTATACGATTTCCGCCCAGGATATTGAAATCCAAGGAAATTGGTGGGATATGGATTTTACTGTTTTTGCTCAAGGGAAAAATGTGGCAGAAATTACAAAACGTTGGTTTTCTTGGGGCGATACTTACGAGCTCACAATCCTTGATGAGTCGATGGAGCGTTTGGTTTTATCTCTTGTGATTGCGATTGATTGTGTAAAAGCAGATGAAGCTGCTGCAAATAGCGGTGGTTCATAAGAATAAAAACGCATTTGTCTGACTAAATAAATGGTCAAAACAAATGCGTTTTTATTATGAGGTTTTCCCCTGTAATACTTTAGTAGGTAAGGTGTAACGAGGCGCTAGTTTTTTATCTGGCTGTGTGATCCTTTGTAATAATAAATCGACCAATAAATCCGACAATTCACCGATAGGCTGTTCTACAGTAGTTAATTGCGAGTAATAATTTTGAATAAACTGTGTGCCATCGTAGCCAATAATTTTTAACTGTTCCGGTATTTTTATACCTAGTTGCTGACAATTGTCAATAACTAAAAGTGCTGTTAAATCATCTGTACAAACAAGGCCATCAATTGCCTCTTGTTTAAGAATCTCTTGGATACGCATATTTTTTAGCGTTAATGTATGTTCAAAAGATTCGAAACGAAAGACTTTTGCAGTTAAGTTTTTTTCTTGAACAAAATCCAAATACCCTTGCAAGCGATCGTTAGTCGGCGAGTCAGAAGCATTGCTTCCTGTGATAATCGCGATATTTTGTGCGCCGTGAAAGAAAAGATTTTCAGTCGCTGCATATCCGCCATGATAATTATCGCTACCAACAATTGGAATCCCTTCAGCTAATAGACGATCAAAAGAGACAATAGGCAGGTCCATTTGCTGGTATTCTTTAATACCAAGATTGTGTGCTCCTGCAACAATCCCGTCTACTTTGTTTGCCATCAACATATTTAAATAATTACGTTCTTTCTCTTTGTTATTTGCACTATTACATAAAATCGATTTATAGCCGCGTTCGAAAAATTTTGTTTCCAATTGCTCAACAAGTTCGCCAAAGAAAGGATTAGCCACTGTGGGAAAAATTAATCCAATCAACTGCGCTTGCTTTCCCTGTAAAGAACGCGCAAGAGAGTTAGGTTGATAATTCAATTCTTCCATGGCTGCATGAACTTTATCGATAGTTTTTTGGCTTAAAGAGCCATAGTGATTGATGACCCGTGAAACGGTTGTAGGCGAAACACCTGCAACTTTGGCAACATCTGTAAGCTTTACTGTCATAAGAAAATTCTCCTTATTTTTTTACCGCGCAGACCGTAAAGTCCAGAAATCTCCTGTATACGCTCCTGTTGTTCCTGCAAGAAAGATTCCTGTGTCATGGGTTTCAGGAAAGACACGCGTAGTGAAAACGTGACGTCCCTGGTTAACAAAAATTTCGCAGACGGATTGATCAGCAAAAATTTGTAAGTCAATCGACTGGTGATTTTCTAAAGTAACGGCCCGTGTTTGGCCAAAATCTTTATTTAACGGATAACGAAGTTGCTTACGGTCCAACTCTATTTTACCATGAACTGCATCAAAATGAAGGGCTAAATAGTGGCTATTATCGCTATCGGCAAATAAATATAAGCTGCCACGGCTATCTTCTTGCAAATTAAGATTTAATTCATAACGGTTTGTTTCATTGTTTGCCATTAAATTTTGGATGTTTTGTATATCACCCAGAAGTGCAGTCTTTTTATAACGTAAATTTTTTTGTTCAGCGACGGGTTGTTGCAAAAGCTGCCCATCTTTTATTTTCAGTTCTTTGACGATACTTAAACAATGCGCCCACCCTTCTTGATCTGTTGGATAAGACAGTTCAGAAAGACCGATCCAACTGATACTTAATGCTCTACCATCTGGTGCATTGAAGGCTTGTGTAGCATAAAGGTCAAAGCCACTGTCTAAATTATGGATAGGACTCGTATGCTCGATCGTTCTATTCCTTTCATCAAATGATTGTCCAATGACGTAAGTATTGGGATAAATATTTTGATAAGATAATTCATTTTTACCTAGCCCTTGCGGACAAAAAATCAAAACAGCTTGTTGATCAATAAAAATTAGATTAGGACATTCCACCATAAAGCCTAAAGATTGTTGAGTGAAGTTTAAAGGCCCCAAAAATTGCCAATCTTTTAAATCCTTACTTTTATAAAGAAGAACTTCTCCTTTTTCTTCTGTTGTTTGGGCTCCAATGATCATTAAATAGTGATCTTGGTAAAAAATAACTTGCGGATCACGAAAATTTGTTGTATATCCTTTAGGAGGGCCCGAGACAAGAGGAGTCTCCATTTTGTTGATTTGGTGTTTTTTATCCATATAAGCCCCTAGTTGATAAGTAGAGCGTTCCCAATCAGCGTTACGGACGTTTCCAGTATAAGCAAGAAGCAGTTGATCATCAATAGCTAAAGCAGAACCAGAATACACGCCGTGACTATCATACAAACTATCAGGTAAAAGACGGATGCCTTCTTCTTTCCAGTCCACTAAATTGGCTGAAGTTAGATGAAACCAGGATTTCAAACCATGCACAGGACCAAAAGGATAAAATTGGTAAAACAAGTGCCACTTGCCATTAAAGAAAGTAAAACCGTTTGGATCATTTAATAAACCAGTAACTGGTTGAATATGGTAATCTAAACGCCAAATCGATTGATTAACAGTTTTGTTTAATTGATCTCGATAATCTTTCCCCCATTTTTCATAAGGATGATAGCGTAATTTTCTTGTCCACTCGTTAATAAGATTCATTGTATTAACTCCTTTTTTAATAGCTAATTTTCTTAGCTTAAAGATAGCGTATTTCGAAAATTATGTCAAACGTATAACAATGAAGTAATACTGTAAACAGAAATGTTGTTTTCAATTTTTAAAAATTATTGTCATGCGTTTGACAATCATTGAAAATATATTGCAACAATAAATTTAGATTAGCGAAACATAAATGATGACACAAGTGAAAACAAAGAATTAACGTAAAAAATTATAGAAAAGGGATGTAAAAGATAGGCTTTACATTTATACTAAAGAAGAATAAGTAAAAATTTAAAGGAGAGAAGATAAATGTTATACGGAGCTATTGAAGCTGGGGGGACAAAATTTGTTTGTGCAATCAGCGATGAAACACTAACAATAAAAAAACGCGCTAGTTTTCCAACAACCATACCAGAAGAGACTATGCAAGCGGTTGTTGATTTTTTTGAGCCCTATAAAGAGGATTTAGCTGCTATTGGTGTTGGTTCATTTGGTCCTATTGATATTCATAAAGATTCAAAAACCTATGGTTATATTACATCTACACCTAAGTTGGCTTGGCAAAATTTTGATTTTGTCGGAACTTTAAAAAAAGTTTTTGATATTCCAATTGCTTGGACAACCGATGTAAATGCTGCGGCATACGGGGAATATGTTTTTGGTAATGGAAAAGATCAGTCTAACGTTATTTATTACACCATCGGCACTGGCGTTGGTGGTGGCGCATTACAGGAGGGACGTTTTGTGGAAGGCTTTAGCCACCCAGAAATGGGACATATGCTAGTGGTTCCTCATCCAAAAGATGCTTTTGCCGGCAATTGTCCCTTCCATGGGAATTGTTTAGAAGGGATGGCTGCTGGTCCTGCAATTGAGCAACGTGCTGGTCGGAAAGGCCAAGATATCCCGGAAGATGATCCAATTTGGACAATTGAAGCGGACTATATTGCCCAATGCGCCTACAATACAACTTTGATGTTTTCGCCAGATGTGATTATTTTTGGTGGCGGTGTGATGAAACAGCAACACATGGTGGAAAAAGTGCACCAGGCTTTTGAGCGCTTGTTAAAAAATTATGTGGAAACACCAAAGCTAGAAAATTACATTGTGACGCCATTCTTGAAAGATGATGCTGGGATCTTTGGTTGTTTAGCATTGGCAAGACAGGAAAAATTAGATACAAATTAAAAAAAAAGAGGGGCAATTACTGCTCCTCATTTTTATTCCTTGCTCCTTGTTCCATGACAAAGCTGTAAATAGGCCCTGCGATAACAAAAATAAGCCAGCTGTAACTCCAGCCCCCAGTAATACTAGACCCTAGAAAATAAATCACTACAATACATGGCCAATAGATTCTACGGAAAAAGTTGATAAAAGGTGCGTTTTTACCATAAGTTTCTTCGATAGCTCTGGGGCCGGGTTCGTCTTCGTCAGAAATAAAATAATGACTTTTTGTCATTTTTTTAAAGCCATTATAAATAATGCTTGTATAAACGATTAAAAATACGCCAATACCTGCTATACCAAAAAAGGTGGAGACACCAACAGTATCAAGATGAAGGAATTCTGAAAAGAAAACAATAGAAGGAATGGCCAAGATACAAAGACCAATACCCAAAGATAACCCAGAACGAAAACTTTTTTCATAATTTTTCACCTGAGTACGAGCTTCTTTTTGTGTTTCTTGTGTTAAAGGACGATCTTCCAGAGTTTCAAATGTTTTGGAATACTTCATTCCCGCAGGAACAATGAGTCCTACCCCCAATGCAATAAAGATAAAGAAAAAAACAATGGGTAAGGCAGCGATAATTGATCCGTTATCAGAAAAAACCACAGTAGACAACGCTAAGCAGAATAACAAAATCCCAGAAGATACAGAGAAAGCAAAACGGCGAACAGTTGCCCAGAAGTCAAAAGCTTCTTTAATATCTATAGCGTCAAAAAATTCAGTGTCTTGTTCAGAGGAATCTTTTTTTTCCAGCTCGAGTTCAGCTAAAAGCTCGTCAATAGAGCCGAATTCGTTAATGACTGTACCAATGGCTTCATTTTCATTTTTCCCTTCTTCAATTAGTTCATAGTAATGGTCTTCCATGGTGGATAGTAAATCCTTTTTTGCTTTTTGTGTTTCTGCTGTTTTTGGAACATTTAAAAATAGACTATCCAAATAATTTCTAATGGTATTCATGGTTGGGCCCCCTTGTAAGAAATTCATCAACAACTCGTTTTGCTTCCTGCCATTCCTGTTTTTTTGCGGCGAGAACTTCTTTTCCTTCCGTTGTGATCGTATAATAGGTTCTTTTTTTTCCATGAGTTAAGTCCCCTGGATAGGACCGAATAAATTTTTGCTTTTCTAAACGAGTAAAGGCAGAATAAAGCGTTGTTTCCTTGATCATATATAATTGATTGGTTCGAGTACGGATTTCTTTAGACACTTCATAGCCGTAAGAATCGCCTTCGTTCAAAATGGATAAAATGATCACATCATTATATCCGCGAATACTATCACTTGATATCATCGCCATTCTCCTTGGATTACTTTATCTATTGCAGTAATTATAAACGAATTACTACGACAGGTAAAGTAAAAAGTATATCGAATCAAAAAATCCGTGAAAACAATTAGATGCTTCATTAAAAAATTATTAGAATTTTCAGAATCGACAAAACAGTTCCTTTTTAAAGCTTGTGAACTCTGCTATAATAAATCAAACATCTTGCCATAAAAAAGGAGTGTCAAACATGACAATTTATAACTTTTCAGCTGGCCCTGCAGTTTTGCCCGGTCCAGTACTAAAAAAAGCACAAGAAGAACTTTTAGATTATCAAGGTAGTGGAATGTCAGTAATGGAATTGAGTCATCGTTCCTCCTTATTTGAAGGTATTATTACTGAAGCTGAGCATTTACTGAGAAAATTAATGGATATACCAGAAAATTACCATGTTTTATTTTTGCAGGGAGGCGCTAGTCTGCAATTTTCGGCTGTACCTTTAAATCTAGCACAAAATAAAAAGGCACTTTATGTGAATACAGGCTCGTGGGCCAAAAAAGCAATTGCGGCAGCTCAGGCGATTCCTTCAGTTAATACAAAAGTGATTGCAAGCAGTGAAGATAAAAATTTTACTTATATCCCACAAATAACAAAAGATCAAATTGATCAAGATGCTAGTTACCTGCATATTACAACGAATGAAACGATTGGTGGAATCAGTTATCAAGAAATCCCTGACACAGGTCGGGTGCCTCTTGTAGCGGATATGTCGTCCAATATTTTATCAAACAATTATCAGGTTAAAGACTTTGGCATTATTTATGCAGGTGCGCAAAAAAATATCGGTCCAGCGGGTCTTACTGTTGTTATCATACGAGATGATTTATTAAACGAACAATCGCTTTTTGCGCCCATGCTAGATTATCGTGTGCAAGCAGATAGTCATTCGATGTATAACACACCGCCAACCTTTAGTATTTACATGGCCAAACTCGTCTTTGAATGGTTACAGGATTTAGGTGGTGTTTCGCAAATGGTAAAATACAATCAACAAAAATCCGGATTATTGTATGATGCTATTGATCGTTCAAATCTATTTCAAAGTCCTGTAAATAAAAAGGATCGTTCACTGACCAATATTCCATTTTTGACAGCTAGTGATCAATTGAACCAAGAATTTATTAACGCTGCTCAAAGACAAGGGTTTGAAAATTTAAAAGGTCACCGTTCAGTTGGCGGTATGCGAGCAAGTCTTTACAACGCTTTTTTGCTTACAGGCGTAGAAAGATTGGTAGATTTTATGCAAGAATTTGAAAAAGCACACGGAGGAGATTAGTCTATGCATCAAATAACGACTTTTAATGCGATTGCCCCAGAAGGTATGGCGCGCTTAGAAAAAGAAAAATACGCCATTAATGAAAGTCAACAGCCCGAAGGTATCATTTTACGTAGTAAAAAATTAGAAAGCTCTGATTTGCCTGATTCGGTTTTAGCTATTGCACGAGCGGGCACAGGCGTTAATAACATTCCGGTTGATTTATGTACAGAACAAGGGGTTGTAGTTTTTAACACTCCTGGAGCCAATGCCAATGCTGTAAAAGAATTAGTTCTGATGAGTTTATTGCTTAGTGTACGACCCGTAGTTCGTGGAATTAACTGGCTGCAACAACTAACAGGATCCGATATAGCGGAACAAGCCGAAGCGCACAAAAAGCAATTTGCCGGACATGAATTGGAAG
Source organism: Tetragenococcus halophilus subsp. flandriensis (assembly GCF_030161475.1). Classification (GTDB taxonomy): domain Bacteria; phylum Bacillota; class Bacilli; order Lactobacillales; family Enterococcaceae; genus Tetragenococcus; species Tetragenococcus halophilus_C. The sequence continues at coordinate 31,404 of NZ_BSUG01000008.1, forward strand.
GAAAGAAGCTAGGTGTCATCGGTCTAGGATCAATTGGTGCTATGGTGGCTAATGACGCTTATCGTTTAGGTATGGAAGTAATGGGCTATGACCCGTATGTTTCGGTGGATACAGCTTGGAGTATTTCTCGACGCGTTCATCGTGCCAAAGATATCAGCGAAATTTTTACCAGTTGTGACTTTATTACAGTTCATGTTCCTTTACAAGAAAAGACCCACCACTTAATTGGACAAAAAGAAATTGCTATGATGAAAAATTCGGCGCAGTTGTTTAATTTTGCGCGGGCTGAAATTGTCGATAATCATGCGGTAGTAGAAGCTATCGACGCTGATGAATTGGCTGGTTTTACAACAGATTTTGCCGATGAACAGCTGCTTCATCAAAAGCGTATTACAGTGCTTCCTCATCTAGGTGCATCAACGGCTGAGGCAGAAACCAATAGCGCAAAAATTGCTGTGCGTACTTTGAAAAGGTTTATTGAGACAGGAGTTATTAAACGTTCAGTAAATTTTCCTACGGTTGACATGGCTTTTCATTCCCCCTATCGTATCACTGTAATTAATCGAAATGTGCCGAATATGTTAGGGCAGATTTCAGCAGTTATCGCAGATTTTGAAATTAATATTGATAATATGATTAATCGTGGTCGTGATGATTATGCTTATACTTTAGTGGACATTGACGAAAGTGATGAAAATAAAATTTCCAATGTCGTAGAAAAATTAAGAGAAACCGATGATATTATTCGCGTTCGGGTCATCAAAAAAGAGGAGGTGCCTTATTAAATATGGTTGTTGTACGTCCATTTCGAGCGATTCGTCCCAAAGCTAGCTTAGCTGATAAAGTCGCTGAACTGCCTTATGATGTAGTGGACTCTTCGCAAGCTCGTGATTTAGCAGAAGGGAATCCTTATAGTTATTTTCATATTGATAAAGCTGAAATTGATTTAGCGCAAAGCATTTCTCCTTATGATGCACAAGTTTATCAAAAGGCTGCGGCTAATTTGACCGCATTTTTGCAAAAGGGTTGGTTAAAAAAAGACATACAAGATAATTACTATTTATACCAATTAACGATGAATGGCAGAAGTCAGACCGGTTTAGTTGCTTGTACGTCGATTGATGATTATAGCGCCGCAAATATTAAAAAACATGAGTATACACGCCATGAAAAAGAAATCGATCGGATGAATCATATACGTAGCTGCGATGCCAATACAAGTCCTATTTTTCTTAGTTATCGAAAAAACCAAGAGATTCAACAATTGATCCAAAATTGGCAGAAGACACATGAAGCTATTTATGATTTTACTAGTTACTATGAGGTAGAACATAAGGTTTGGTTGCTTGATGATAAAACAGTTATTCAACAATTAGAAGAAGCATTTACTGCATTAGATGCTTTATACATCGCAGACGGTCATCATCGAACAGAATCAGCCGTAAAAATTGGTTTGGAAAAAAGAGAAGAACAGACAAATAGCATGGAAAGTGACTATTTCTTATCAATTTTATTTCCGGAAGATGAGTTGTTGATTAAAGAATACAATCGTGTATTGGATGTGAAGATACCGGAAGATTTCTTTGCACGGTTAAAAGAGAATTTTGTGCTAGAAGAAACCAATGAAAAAAGACCTGATAATGCTGCGAAAATGTGCATGTATTTAGAAGGAACTTGGTATAGTTTACAAGTAAAAAAAGATAAAATACCAACAGATCCAGTCGCTAAATTAGATGTGTCTTTGTTGCAAGAGCTATTGATTACTCCTATTTTTAACATTCAAGACGTAAGAAGTGATCAGCGAATTGACTTTGTAGGTGGTATTTATGGTCCACAAAAGTTGGAAGAACTGGTGGATGAGAAAAAAGGAACAGTGGCATTTTCTATGTATCCAACAAAAATGCAGGACCTCTTAGAAGTGGCGGACGCTCAAGAAATTATGCCGCCTAAATCTACTTGGTTTGAGCCTAAATTGTTAAGCGGCCTCTTTCTACATGATTTAGAGACAACAGCTAAGCCATAATTTCATATAAGTAACGAAAGATTATATTGGAAAATGTGTCAGTCGTTATCGGTAAAATTGGATAAAGAAATTAGAATCCGTTATTCAATAACCAAAAATTGGATAATGAAATCAGGATCCATTATTCAATAACGAGTAATTGAATAAAAGAATTGGAATTCATTGTTCAATAACAGGCTAAAAGGAATAAAATGAAGAAAATGAGTCTTAAAATTGATAAAATTGGATAAAGAAATTAGAATTTGCTATTCAATAATGGGAGATTGAATAACGAAAACGAGATGTATTATTCAATTCTTCGAAATTGAATAACGGAATTGAATTTTATTATTCAAAAACTCAAGCTGACAGAGTGGCTTGTGCTTGTACAAGCCAACAAAATTTGTTACACTTTTAAATAATTTAAAAGACAAAGGAGGGAACATAACAAATGGTAAGTATGATTAAAATAACAACGAGTGAAAATTACCAACGGTATCATATCAGTTTTAGTCATGCGATTGGTTTTACAGTGGCTGTTGACGGGAGAAGTGTATCTAAAAACAGTATAAATTTATTAAACCAATGACCATTTTGTATGTTTCTATTTTTACAATAAGAAAATAAATAACAAGGTCATGGATATTTTCATGGCCTTTTTTGCTGTGAATCACTACGATTCAGCGACCGAAGGGAGCTGAGAGTAGTTGATGAACAGTACTAGGGGAGCGAAGCGGACGTAGTTTCCGAAGTATTCGAATCGAAGCGTAAGCGAAGAGATGAACATTACTAGGGAGAGCGAAAGCGAGGCGTATTTTCCGTATTTATAAAAATCGTACGAATGGTCTTAAAAGGAGAAGACCATGCTTATACAATTAAATAAAATCAATAAAATTTTCAGTGGGACGCTACTTTTTGAACAACTATCATTTGCGATCAATGAACAGGAAAAAATTGGTCTTGTCGGAACAAATGGTACGGGCAAAACTACTCTTTTTCAACTCATTACAGGAGAAGAAGGGGCTGATTCTGGCACCATTAGTCGTAAAAAAGAGTTAAAAATTGGTTATGTACCACAAATTTTTGCTGAAAGTGATTTAACAGTTTCAAAGTATTTAGCAGAAAGTTTTGTCGAATTACAGAACTTACAACAACGATTACGCGTTTATGAACAGAAAATGACAGATGCATCAGAAGACTTGGACCATGTGATGAGTATTTACGGCAAGTTACAACAAGATTTTGAAGATGCGGGGGGTTACGAATTAGAAGATCGTATTATTAGTATGTTAAAGGGACTAGGCTTGGAAGATAGAATCAATGCTGCGATATCGACTGTTAGTGGCGGAGAAAGAGTCCGGGTGGAACTAGCAAAAGTGCTATTACAAGAGGCTGATCTTTTACTACTCGATGAACCAACGAATCATTTGGATTTAGCAGGAATTCGATGGCTAGAAAATTACTTAAAAACAACCAGCGCTGCTTATCTGGTGATTTCTCATGATCGAGCCTTTTTAGATCAAGTCACGGAAAAAATTGTGGAAATTGAGGAAGGTCGCTTGGTTGAGTATCCGGGAAATTATAGTCGTTACGTCCAACTTAAAAAAGCGCGTATCGCAGAAATCACGAAAGATTACGAGCTCCAGCAAAAAGAAATCCACCGTTTGAGAAAAATGATCCGTCGCTATCGACAGTGGGGTAATGAAGACGGTGATGAAGCGTTTTTCAAAAAAGCAAAAGAACTGGAGCATCGCTTAGCTAAAATAACTGTCGTTAAACCTCCAAAACCGCCAAAAAAACGTTTAGAAAGTATTTCCCAAGCAAGCCGTTCAGGCAAAGAGGTCATTGTAGCTATGAATATTGGTAAAATGATAGGCGAGCGTTTACTATTTTCTGATAGTACATTTACGATTTATCGCGGCGAAAGAATAGCCCTCTTAGGAAAAAATGGTTCAGGCAAATCGACTTTGTTGCGTATTATTTTAGATGAATTATTGCCTGATGAAGGAAAACTCTCTTTAGGCGCGAGTATAAAAATAGGCTATTTGCCACAAAATATTACATTTGAACAGTCTAACCAGCGTGTATTGGCCTTTGTCAAAGAATTTTTACCACAAGAACAAAAAGCTCGCCAAAGGTTGGCACATTTTGGTTTTTATAGCGAGGATGTCGAGCGTCGCCTCAAAGAGCTTTCTGGTGGTGAACGCGTTCGTCTTTACCTGCTTCAACTTTTTCAAAGACAAATAAATTTGTTAATTTTAGATGAACCAACCAATCACTTAGATATCTATGCTCGCGAAGAAATCGAAGAATTATTGAGCGAATATACAGGAACACTTCTAGCTGTGACACATGATCGTTATTTTTTGCAAAAGAATTTTAATGGGTTACTTGTTATTGAAGAGCAAGAAATAAAAAAGGAAACAATGGATTTTTTGCATAATTAAAATACTCCGATTCAGTCATTTGCCACCAAAAATATAAGGATTGGAGGCAAGTTTGACGTTGTGCTCCCAATCAAAAATATATTGGTGGCACATCACAATATGTCCCGCCAATATATGAAAAAACGCATGAACTTAACAGCTCATGCGTTTTTTAGGAAATTATTCAGCTCGTAAAGCAATAGCGGCGTCTTTTTTGGCTGCCATTCGTGCGGGGATATGTCCGCCGATCATTGTCAGCACAGTACTTACAATAACCAAAATCAGGGCATGCATCGGATCTAGTTGGGCGACATTTTCTAAATCAGTCAAATTCAGCAAGACCGAGTTAATCGGAAATGTTGCCAGATAGGCGAGAACGACGCCTAATGTGCCAGAAGCAACACCTAAAATGGCAGTTTCAGCATCAAATACGCGCGTAACATCTTTTTTTCGCGCACCCAAAGCTTTTAATACACCAATTTCTTTGGTTCGTTCTAAGACTGAAGTATAGGTGATGATACCGATCATGATCATACTTGTAATCAGTGAAATGCCGGCAAAAGCGATCAGAACATAAGTGATAGCATCCATGATACCACCGGTCAAATCTGTCATCGTTCCAGCTAAATCACTATAAACGATTTGATCATCTTCATCTTTTCCTTCATTATAATCATCTAAATAATCCAGTATTTGTTCTTTATCATCAAAGTTATTAGGATAAATCATTACACTATAAGGAATTTCGCTAGCACCTAAAGCATCTAGCAAGTTGTCTTTGGCAGTATCGTCAATATCCTCATTGGTCATCACGTTGGTATCACTGTCTTCTTGTGCTTGCACAATGTCAGAATCTTTATTATTGTCGATAACTTTTTGCGCTAAAGTGTCACTATAAGCGATACCAGGAGCTAACAGATCCATAGTTGAAGATTCTTTATTTCGGATAACGCCTGAAATTGTCAATTCCTCATTATCCTCATTATCATAAACTTCATCTAAATCTTGATTTGGAATAAAGTTTCCAGTAGGTAACTCTTCATAAAACGCATCGTTATAGGCTAACTTAACTGTTGTACCTATGACATCGTCAAAAGATATTTTATCTCCGTCTTCTAAATCAAAACCTAGATTGTTTAGGGCGTTGATATTTGTTTCGTTATTTTCATCGACGACTAACACCACTTCATTGGTGTCTTCGGGAAAGTTTCCTTCTAAAAGGCGATAATTATCTTCTAAGAAGTTACCTTGCGAATCATCTAATTGTTTGGGAAAAGAAGAAACGCCAATGCCCGTTTGTGCGGCCATCATTGACATCATCGATTCGGCTTGTGACTCATCTTCAGCTCCATTTGAAAATTTAACGACTTCCGGCTCGTCGTCAACTTCACGCAGTAAATTCATGTTTGCTAAACGGGTATAGCCGATATTATTACTCAAGGCAGGATTGATGTCATCAACATAGTCGATAAAATCTTGATCAATTTTATTTGTTCTTTGCGATCGATCTTCCTCACTGATCTTAGCAGTGACTTCTTTATCCTCAGGGAAAGTTCCTTCATCAGAACGCTCTTGTTCAAAATTTTCCGGGTCTTGCTCTGTGGTTTCTCGCGAGATTGTGACTGGAAATTGCGCTAATGTTTCTGACTGGGTTTGATCAATTTGCTTTTGGAAGCCGGTCGATAAAGACAGAACAATCGCGATACTAATAATTCCAATACTGGAGGCAAAAGCAGTTAAAAATGTACGTCCTTTTTTTGTACGAATATTATTAAAAGATAAACGTAGGGCAGTAAGAAAAGTCATTTTCGTATGTTTTAAATCAAATGGTTCTTTCTTTTTGCCTTCCACATGAGGATTTGAATCATCTGTCACTTGCCCGTCTGCAAAACTAATGGTTCGATCGGCATATTTGTTTGCTAAATCAGCATTATGGGTCACCATAACTACCAATTTATCCTTAGCCACTTCTTGGATTAGATTCATAATCTGAACGCTAGTTTGTGAATCGAGTGCTCCGGTGGGTTCATCACAAAGTAAAATATCCGGATCATTGGCAAGGGCACGAGCGATGGCGACACGTTGCATTTGTCCGCCCGATAACTGACTAGGTTTTTTATGCATATGTTCCGTTAGACCGACACGTTCTAAAGCTTCTTCCGCTTTTTTTCGACGTTCTTTTTTTGAAACACCACTTAAAGTCATTCCCAATTCCACGTTATCAATGATTCCTTGATGACCGATCAGATTATAGCTTTGAAAAATAAAGCCGATGGAATTATTACGGTAGGCGTCCCAATCTTTATCTTTAAAATCTTTGGTGGACTTCCCGTTAATTACCATATCGCCGGAATCATACTGATCGAGTCCGCCAATGACATTTAAAAGTGTCGTTTTCCCAGAACCACTTTCTCCCAAGATCGCAACAAACTCTTGTTGGCGAAAAGCGACCGATACGCCATCTAAAGCTTTGGTAACAGTATTTCCAACTTTATATTGCTTTTTTATATCTCTTAGTTCGAGCATGTTCATTCTCCTTCAATTGGAAGTAATGAAAAATTGTTTTCATTCATTTTCAAAGCCTAGCATAACTTTTTGAATAATTCAATGCTGACAGGCGTCAACAAGTATTCTTAAGCCTTTTTCAATAAATTCATTTGCGCGTAGTTAGCGCTAAAAATAAAAATTTTTTTCATATAAAAAGTAGTGTATAATTAAAAGTGTAAGCGCAAACTTTAATTGTTTTAGAAAGGGGTAAAATATGAATACAGCTGCTATCTATCATCGTCCCGAAAGCGAATTTGCCTATCTCTATGAAAAAGAAACACTGCATTTACGACTACGCACGGCAAAAAGTGACATTTCAAGTGTGCAAGTTGTGGGCGGAGATCCTTATTTAGTAGAGAAAGGACAAAGAGAAACGCCAATTGACATGGTGAAAATTTTATCAACCGATCTTCATGATTACTGGTTTGCCTCAGTCAAAGCTCCTTTTAAACGCCTATCCTATGGCTTTGTTTTAACAAGTGAAGATCATGTACAAGTCTTTTATGGAGATCAAGGACTATTTCCTTTATCAAAAAATGTTTTGGATTCTCCCAACTTATACTTTCGCCTACCTTATTTTCATGAAATCGATCGCTTTAAAGCCCTTAAATGGGCAGAGGAAACTGTTTGGTATCAAATTTTTCCTGAACGCTTTGCTAATGGTGATAAATCAAATGATCCAAAAGGAGCGCTTCGTTGGGGATCGAAAGTTCCTGGACGTCAGGATTATTTTGGCGGCGACTTACAAGGTGTTATTGATCATTTGGATTATGTAAAAGAGTTGGGAATTAATGGCATTTATTTGTGTCCTATTTTTAAAGCTTATTCAAATCATAAATATGACACGATTGACTATCGTAAAATCGATCCGGACTTTGGTGATGAAAAAGTTTTTAAAAATTTGGTGGAAGAATGTCATAAACGTGGCATAAAAGTAATGTTGGATGCTGTTTTCAATCACATGGGAGACCAATCGCCTCAATGGCAAGATGTATTAGCAAAAGGAAAAGATTCAAAATATGCAGCTTGGTTCCATATTAATGAATTTCCTGCAAGCTATAAAGAAAGTGATGATTTTGAAGAAGCGCATCAACTTACTTATGACACCTTTGCTTTTACGCCTCATATGCCAAAACTCAATACCGCAAATTCGGAAGTACAAGAATATTTATTAGATACTGCAAAATATTGGATTGAAAACTTTGATATTGACGCTTGGCGTTTAGACGTGGCGAATGAAGTAGATCATGCTTTCTGGAAAAAGTTTCGGAAGGTTTGTGATGAGACAAAAGAAGACTTCTATATACTAGGAGAAATCTGGCATTCAGCTCAAAAATGGTTAGAAGGCGATGAATTTCATGCAGTGATGAATTATGCCTATACTGATGCCATCATGGGCTATTTTGTTAAAAAACAGTTTTCATTAAAAGAGATGGTTTCTGCGATCAATCAGCAATTAATGTTATATCGTGATCAAACCAATCAGGTACAGTTTAATGTCTTAGATTCACACGATACACCGCGTTTATTAACCCAAGCACAAGAAGATAAAGAATTAATGAAGCAAGTGTTGGTATTTACTTACCTGCAACCGGGTGTTCCTTGTTTATACTATGGCGATGAAATAGGCATGACCGGAGGCGCAGATCCACTCTGCCGTAAGTGCATGGTTTGGAAAGAAGATGAACAGGACCAAGAATTGTTTCAGTTTGTTAAAAAGTTAATTGCTTTACGTAAAAACTGGCAAAAAATGATCAGCCAAGCAAGGATGGATTGGAAAGAAGCGAATGAAGAAACTGGTCTTTTGATTCTAGAACGTAAATTGGATGGAAAAACACTACAAGCGATTTTTAATACTGGCAAACAAGAAATTAATTTAGCAAAAACAGGAGAAATTCTCTTTAGTCATTTAAGCCAGCAAAAGGTACAAAGTATCACTTTACAAGCAAAGGGTTTTCTTGTTTTAAAAATTTAATAAAAAAAAGCAAAAAAGACAAGGCACTGTATGTAACGCCTCCTTGTCTTTTCTGCCTGAATAAAGGATATGACTCCAATACACATTGCGAAGAATCTTCCCCAAAATTCTTCTATATTAATTATAGCTGAAGTATGGTCAATATCTCAAATAATATACTTTTAAAAAATTACTTTTATTAAAATAAAAAATTCAGTGGCTGCCCTTATGATTTTAGAAAAATTTCCTAGTCGAAAAGTAACATTTTTCTTGCTGTATGTTAGAATGGTTAAAATAATAAAAGCAAAAGGGAGCGGTCTTTAATGAACGATGGATATAATGTAGCAGTTGTTGGAGCGACAGGCGCTGTTGGAACGAAATTGATTGAGATGTTAGAACAAACAAATTTACCACTTAAAAAAGTGAAACTACTTGCTTCAAAACGATCTGCGGGTCGCAAACTTTTATTTAAAGGCGAAGGTCTTTTTGTGGAAGAACTTGTTCCTGAAGCCTTTGATGATGTAGATATCGCCATTTTTAGTGCTGGTGGAAGCATTTCACAAAAATTTGCGCCCGAAGCAGTAAAGCGTGGAACAGTTGTTGTGGACAATACCAGTCAATATCGCATGGATAAAGACACTCCTTTAGTCGTACCTGAAGTCAACAAACAAGCACTAAAAGACCATCAAGGAATCATTGCTAACCCTAATTGCTCTACGATTCAAATGATGGTAACACTGGCACCTATCAAACAATCAGTAGGGATTGATCGCGTTATTGTGTCTACTTACCAAGCGGTTTCAGGAGCTGGAGCCCAAGCGGTTGAAGAAATAAAACAACAAAGTCAAGAAACGTTAGATGGGGAGCTTCCGGAAAACTTATCTGCGGAAATTTTGCCTGCGGCTAGCGATAAAAAACATTATCCATTAGCTTTCAATGCTTTAGCTCAAATCGATGAATTTGCGGAAAATGATTATACCAAAGAAGAATGGAAAATGGTGAATGAGACCAAAAAAATTCTGGAAGATAAGCAGATGAAAATTAGTGCAACTTGTGTACGTGTCCCTGTAATTACTGGTCATTCGGAATCCATTTATATAGAAACAGAGGACAAAATTAGCTTAACAGATCTACGCGCAACCTTAGAAAATGCTCCTGGAGTAACCGTTGAAGATGATACTAGTCAACAAATTTATCCGCAAGCTATCAATAGTGTAGGCAAAAAAGATACTTTTGTGGGCCGTATTCGTCAAGACTTAGATATCGATAATGGCTTTCATTTATGGGTCGTTTCCGATAACTTGTTAAAAGGGGCGGCTTGGAATTCTGTGCAGATTGCTGAAACGCTACATGAAATGAATTTAGTTCATGTATGAAAACGAAAAATTTCTTTACATTAATAGGTGGATATGGTAGTATACTTCAGTGAGTAAATTGCTCAACTATTACAATATTCCGCTGGGAGAGATCTCTTAAGAGTATTTGGGAATAAGGAGAATGTAAAATGGATCCATTGATTCAAGAAATAACAAAAGAACAGTTGCGCACTGATATCCCAGATTTTCGTCCTGGAGATTCAGTTCGTGTTCACGTAAAAGTTGTCGAAGGTTCACGTGAACGTATCCAAGTTTTTGATGGTGTAGTTATCAAACGTCGTGGTGCTGGAATCAGCGAAACTTACACTGTACGTAAAGTTTCTAGTGGCGTAGGTGTTGAACGTACTTTCCCATTGCATACACCACGTGTTGATAAAATTGAAGTTACCCGTCATGGTCTCGTACGTCGTGCGAAATTGTACTACTTACGTAACCGTCACGGTAAAGCTGCACGTATCCCAGAAAGACGCAGAAAGTAAAATTTCGGATTGTCTATTCCGGTATAAGCTTGCGAAAACCCTTGTCTATCAAGGGTTTTTTTATTTGCCGTTTTTTAAAAACAGACAAAGTTTCATTGTTTTTATCCTTGGTTTTTCCGTTTTGACTATCCAGGTAGTCAAAATAAGGTCAAAAAGCGCTAGTCAGCTGACTACATTTGGGATCTCAAAAAGATCAAAACGATGACCGAATTTAGCAAAACTGGAGCTTGAAATGATAAACGAGTTAAAGACACCATTGCAGTAACTACGATGATAAAATGGAGTCAAACCAAGTTTCTCAATGTAATAGAAAGAAAAAGTGTTCTAAAAATTAATATTGGCAATAAAAATATTTGTACGTACTAAAACAGTTTTTTTGACGCCGTGAGATAAAAAACTTGTTTTGCAAAAAATAAATATGGTATTATCAGTTTGAAAAAAATTGAACAAGCCGGGGAGGGTAACAAGCGATGGTAAAAGAATTAAAACCTGCAAAACGTGTTTCTTTGCCGCGTTATCAACAAATTGCCGTGGATATTGCTGAAAGAATTGTTGAAGGTCGTTACAAAGTGGGGCAAAAAATCCATGCACGTTCGACTTTAGCAAGCAATTTTAGTGCTTCACCGGAAACTGCTCGTAAGGCTATTAATGTCTTGGTCGATCTTCAAATTATGGAAGTCCAACAAGGTAGCGGCACTTATGTAGCATCTAAAGAAAATGCACAAATATTTATAGAGAAATATAAAAATGTTCAATCTGTTCAAGAAATCCGTCAGGACCTTTTGGAAAGTGTTCGACGGCAAAAAGAAGAGCTCGATGAATTTTCTGATTTGCTAAATGTCTTGGTCAGTCAGACAAAAAAGGTTCATGATATTTCAACATTTGTCCCTTATGAACTTAAGGTCACTGGAGAAGCGCAACATCTTGAAGAAAGCATTTCTGATTTGCATATTTGGCAAAAAACAGGCGCAACCATTGTCGGTATCCAAACAGATGTAGAACTGCTCCTTTCTCCAGGCCCGTATGCCAAATTAAGCGCAGGAAATACAATTTATTATGTAGGAAACGAACTGGCCGCACAACGAATGATGCAGTTATTTTATCCTAATGAGTAAGAAAAAGTACTATTAAAAATAGTGCTTTTTCTTTTGACAAAAGTGACAATACAGCGTTACACTAGGACGGTCAATTTCATGATAGTTTTCTGAAAAATATAAAAAAAGTAGTGTTAACTTTTGAGTAAAAAAGTTCGTGTAGAGCATTTGAGTAAAATATTTGGTCGAAGAACCCAACAAGCTCTCGAACAAGTAAAAGCGGGGAAATCAAAACAAGAAATCTTAGAAGAAACCGGCGCTACTGTCGGTGTACATGATGTAAGTTTTGATGTTAACGAAGGCGAAGTTTTTGTGATTATGGGCTTATCTGGTAGTGGGAAATCAACTTTGATTCGTTTGATTAATCGTTTAATTGAGCCTACTGCAGGTGAAGTTTACATCGATGATCAAGATGTATCTAAGATGTCAAAAGAAGAGTTACGAGAAGTTCGTCGTACGAAAATGAATATGGTTTTCCAAAACTTTGGACTTTTCCCGCAACGAACAATTCAACAAAATACTGAATATGGTCTAGAAGTACGCGGTGTAGGTAAAGAAGAACGCCGTAAAAAAGCAGAAGATGCTTTAGATAATTCTGGCTTACTTTCGGTTAAAGATCAATTTCCTAATCAATTATCCGGTGGGATGCAACAACGGGTTGGTTTAGCGCGTGCTATCGCTAATGACCCAGAAGTGCTATTAATGGACGAAGCTTTCTCTGCCTTGGACCCCTTGATTCGTCGGGATATGCAAGATGATTTGATGGACTTGCAAGAACGCGTGCAAAAAACCATCATCTTTATTACCCATGATTTAAACGAAGCTTTGCGTATTGGCGACCGTATCGCTTTAATGCGCGATGGTGAAATTATGCAAATCGGTACAGGTGAAGAAATCTTGACGCATCCAGCTAATGATTTCGTGCGTGAATTTACTGAAGATATCGACCGTTCTAAGGTCTTAACAGCCGAAAATATTATGGAACCAGCTTTGACGATCAATGCGGAAGCTGATGGTCCAAATGTAGCTTTACAAAGAATGCGTAAAGAAGAAGTTAGTATGCTGCTAGCTGTTGACCGTAAACGTTACTTAAAAGGTAGTCTAACAGCTGAAGAAGCTTTAGATGCACGTAAAAATGAAAAATCACTTAAAGAAGTATTAGATAAAAATGTTCGAAAAGTGGAAAAAGATACCTTAGTAACGGATATCTTTAATATGATTCAAGACTCTGCCGCACCTCTAGCTGTCGTTGATGAAGAAGATCGCGTCGTAGGTGTAGTGGTCCGTGGTAGTGTGATTGGTGCAATGACCGATCGTAATGATAATGAATCAGAAGATGAAACGACTGAATCAACAGATAAGGAAGGAGTGAATGCAGATGCTTGATTTTCTACAAAACGAAATTCCTTTATCAGAATGGGTAGATAATGGCGTTGATTGGTTAACAGAACACTGGGCTGCCTTTTTCTCATTCTTGCAAACATTGGGACAAACAATCATGGATGGAATGACTTCTGGTTTGTCATTTATACCACCATTGCTTTTTATTGTATTAGCTACAGTAGCTGCATTTTTCCTTGGTGGAAAGAAATGGCAATTACCTACATTTACATTCCTTGGATTACTACTTGTTTATAACCAAGGTTTATGGAGCGATCTGTTAAATACAGTGACATTGGTTATTGTGGCTAGTGTGATCTCAATAATTATCGGCGTTCCAGTAGGTATTTTAATGTCTAAAAATGAAACGGCAAAAAATATTATTACGCCGATTCTTGACTTTATGCAAACCATGCCTAACTTTGTTTATTTAATCCCAGCAGTTGCTTTCTTTGGTATTGGTATGGTCCCTGGGGCATTTGCTTCAGTTATTTTTTCACTACCACCAACTGTACGGATGACAAACTTAGGTATTCGCCAAGTGCCAACTGAATTAACGGAAGCTTCGGATTCATTTGGTGGCACGAACTGGCAAAAACTATTTAAATTAGAACTGCCTTTAGCTAAAGGCAATATCTTTGCCGGCATTAACCAAACGATGATGCTAGCATTATCTATGGTTGTTGTTGCTTCAATGATCGGAGCTCCTGGTTTAGGACAAGGCGTATTATCCGCTGTACAACGTTCTCAAGTAGGTAGCGGTTTTGTTTATGGTATTGCAGTTGTTATTTTAGCAATTATTTTGGACCGCTTTACACAAAAATTAAATTCAAATAAAGCTAAAACAAGTGAAAATGCGTCTACTAAAAAATCAAAACGTAATAAGATTATTGCTGGCGTTGTTGTCGTAGCAGCCGTTATTGCAGCGATCTTTGCTTATACAAGTATGTCAGGTAATAATGCAAGTGGCGCTGGCTCTGAAGAGGGCGGTAATATCAACCTTTCTTATGTTGAATGGGACACAGAAGTCGCTTCAACCAACGTCTTAGCTCTTGTTTTAGAAGACCAAGGATATAGCGTGACACAAACGCCTTTGGATAATGCGGTAAACTGGGAAGCTGTAGCTAATGGGGAATCTGATGCGACACTTTCTGCTTGGTTACCAGTCACTCAAAAAGCACAATATGATCAATTTAAAGATCAAGTAGATGAATTAGGTCCACATACAGAAGGTGCTAATCTTGGCCTTGCTGTGCCAGAATACATGGACGTAGATTCTATTGAAGATTTAGATGACCAAGTGCCAGATCAAGAAATTATCGGTATTGATCCAGGCGCAGGCGTGGTTTCTGCAGCCGAAGATACAGTTGAAAGTTATGACAATTTATCTGATTGGGAAGTAACGCCATCTTCTAGTGGTGCGATGACTTCACAATTAGGAAGTGCTATCGATAATGAAGATCCTATCGTTATTACAGGCTGGTCTCCACACTGGATGTTCCAAAGATATGATCTAAAATATCTAGACGACCCACAAGGAACTATGGGTGAGGAAGAACATATTGATGCGCTAGCTCGCGAAGGGTTAGAAGACGATATGCCAGAAGCTTATCAAATAATCGATAACTTCAACTGGGATACAGAAGATATGGAAAATGTTATGTTAGATATCGAAGAAGGTGCATCTCCTGAAGATGCAGCTCAAGATTGGATCGATGATAATCCAGATAAAGTTGAAGAGTGGGTAGAAGAATAACACTTTTCTTCAAAAAGTAAGCAATTAGGCGTGAGATATACGTCTAATTGCCTTTTTTTTTGATAATGAAAGAATCTAAAATTAAGCACATAAGTTCATGAATGTTACGTGATTAATAGAAAACAAGCTCATTAAAATAGATAAGTTATGAGATTAATTGTAAATAATCTCAGCAGTTTGGTGACCTGGTGGCTGAAGTTATGTGCTAAAAAGGTGAATCTTTTTAGCAGTTTGTCAGAGTCTATCTGAAACTTTTAGCTATGTATAATTCGCTCAAAAAAGTAACTTATGCTATGGTTAAATTATAAAGAATGCGATTTCTGCTAAAAGGAGTGGTTAAAAATGAAAAAAATGAATATTTTGTTGTTGTTAGTTGCAATTTTTGGATTAGGTTTATTCGGCTGTTCGCAGGAGAACGAAGAAGCGGATTCTAATACTAGTGTTTCGACAGAAAACTCTTCAGTGCAAACAAATGAATCAACAGAAATTACTGACTCCAGCGAATCTACTGTAAATGAAACAACCGCAACGAGTCAAAATGAGACAAGTCATTCGACAGAGACCTCTTCTGAAGAAAAAGAAACTGTCCCACTTAGAAAATATTCAGATGAAGAAAAAGATGAACTTCAGCAAGAGTTTTTAGACTGGGCGATTCCTCGAGCAGAAGAAGGGGGAATGGCTGTGACAGATGATTATTTTGACCACGGTGCTTCAGGCTCAGGCGATTGGTTTGCTGAAACCGAAGACGGCGAAATACAAGTGCAGCAGCAATCAATGCAAGAGGAACTACCGGGCTATGATGCTTATGATATTCATGCCTTAAAAGGCGTGGTCTTTTATGTTTCTTCTTCTGGGGTTACAGGTTACGACGAAAAAGCCGGAGAAACTCACGGTGGTGCTGGTGGAGGACGAGATTATGGTGGTTTAGCAGACGCAGATTATTCGATTCATAAATATCTATTAGGTGATAATGGCGTTGTTTATGAATTAATTGGAAGTGTGGATGAGCTCAGAGCTTATCAAGCAGGTTTTGGTTTATATAACGATGATGGTCGCACAAAAGATATTGAAGCTGAGTACACCTTTAAAGTTTCGGATGATACTGATGCACAAGAAGCTTGGCAAGAAATATTACAGAATTATCAGTAGTAATAAGTTGACCTGAAAAGTTATATTTGTCTAATTCATTAACCTTATTATATACTCGAAGTACCGAAGTAAAAATGAGAAGGGAGAAATGAATTATATGAGAATTTTATTAATTGGAGCTACAGGACTTTTGGGAACAGCAGTAAAAAAAGAATTAGAACCCGAACACGAAATTATCCAAGCTGCGCGTCATAATACTGACGTGGAGGTAGATATTACTAAACCTATCAGTATTAAAGAAATGTTTGAGCAAGTTGGCAAGGTGGATGCCGTGATCAGTGCTACAGGAGATGCACACTTTGGTCCTTTAGAAAAAATTACCCCAGAACTAAATGAAGTAACGATTGAAAGCAAGTTAAAAGGACAAGTAAATCTTGTGTTACTTGGTATGGACTATATCAATGATGGCGGAAGCTTTACTTTAACAACAGGGATCATTATGGATGAACCTATCTATCAAGGAGCATCTTCTGCAATGGCCAATGGCGCAGTCAAAGCTTTTGTTAAGTCAGCAGCTACTGAAGCGCCTAGAGGAATCCGTATCAATAGTGTGAGTCCTACAGTATTTCAGGAATCTTCGAAAGACTTAAAAATGTTTTTCCCAGGTTTTGAACCAAAACCGTTGAGCAAAGTAGCTTTAGCTTTTAGAAAGAGCGTTGAAGGCGTACAAACTGGGCAAAGTTACGAAATTTATTAAAAATAAAACTTGAGGTGCAATGTTTGGCTATTTCAGCTTTTCATTGCCCTTTTTTTATAGTGACCTAAGGCTTTGTCTTGACAATAATTTTTAAGAATGCTAAAGTAATTTCATCAAATCGTAATTATTACGTTTTAACTTTTTTAAAATAGAAAGGAAATTTTATGGCTAAAAAATCAAAAATTGTAAAAGCTAATAAACAACGTGAATTAATTGAAAAATACGCTGATTTACGTAAGGAACTTAAAGAAGCTGGGGATTATCAAGCACTCGCAAAATTGCCTAAAGATTCTAATCCTAATCATCATAAAAATCGCGATATGATTGACGGTAGACCACGGGGCTACATGCGTAAGTTTGGAATGTCTCGGATTAAATTTCGTCAGTTAGCACACCAAGGAAAGATTCCAGGTATCAAAAAAGCTAGTTGGTAAATTGTAAATCAAGTAAATAGTATAAGGAGATGAGGAAATGGCAGTACCTGCAAGAAAAACATCGAAAGCAAAAAAGAGGATGCGACGTGCACATCAAAATCATACAAAACCAGAAATTTCTTTTGACGAGAGCATAGGTGAATACCGCCATAGTCATCGTGTATCTCTTAATGGGTATTATAAAGGAAAGAAAGTGGCTAAATAACGAGGAGAGAAATAAGATGGAAATTATCTACCCGCCCTTAGTTGAACAGAGTATACAATATCATACACAAGGAAATGAACAAAAAACAATCAGTAAAGCTGAAATGTATCGTTCGATGGTTGAAAAAGGTATCCTTACAGAAAACGGCTTGCCTACAGACTATGCCTTAGAAAATGGTTGGATAAAAGATTTCTATGAGGATGAGCTTCTTTCTTTTGAAGCTTTTTTAAAAATTTATCCTGTTTTTAAAAATTATGACCCAGAGCTCTTTCAAATCATTGATGGCTTTTGGGAGATTCCTATAAGGCTTAAAGAAGAACTGTTACAAGAAATATCCGAAAATAAATTTGATTATGATGAAGTAATACAAATTAAAGAGTACTTAGCAGAACGATAAAAGGAATAACACTAAATAAAATGAATGCCGACTCAACTTCAATAAGTCTTGAGTCGGCATTTTATAGTTGCTAGAATTTCACACAAAATTATTTACTATACAAAACTTATTACTTTTAATAAGTGAAATGATCCTTTATACTGAAGTTAGTTACTTAATAGGAGGGTTATTTGATGGAATTAAACGGTAAAAAAATCGTTATTGTTGGTGGTTCGTCTGGGATTGGTCTTGCTTCAGCTAAAAAGGCTGTAGATCAAGGAGCTGAAGTAATTATTGTGAGTCGTTCGAGTGAAAAGTTAGCAGAAGCAAAACAAGAGATAGGAAAAGATATTACAAGTTATACTGCAGATATGACCAAAGAAAATGAAATGGAAGACCTTTTCGCTGAAATTGGGACTTTTGATCATTTAGTAGTCACTGCAGGAACAGCCACCTATGGTAATTTCTTAGATACTGAGGTTAGTGAAGCTCGTGCTTTATTTGATAATAAATTCTGGGGCCAATATATCGCGGTAAAATATGGTGTGCCTCGTTTATCTGAAGAAGGTTCTGTGACCCTATTTTCAGGTGTTGTTGCCTTTAAGGCAATGGTTGGATCTGCTGCATTAGGGGCTGTTAATGCTTCTATTGCTAATCTGGGTCAAACATTGGCGCTAGAACTTGCTCCTATTCGTGTTAATGTTGTATCACCGGGCATCATTGATACACCTTCACGTTATGGAATGCCTGAAGTTGAACGTAAAGAATTTTATCAAGATATGGCCGAACAACTTCCTTTAAAACGGGTAGGACAAGCAGATGATGTCGCTGATAGTGTGATTTATCTTATGAAAAATAGTTTTGTTACAGGCGAAATCGTCCACAATGAAGGCGGTCATCGACTGATTTAAAAATGATAGTTTAAAATCGTTTGAGAGTAGGACGCTTTTTAGTAAAGTTGTTCTGCTCTTTTTATTTCATTTAAATGTTAGAATTTTATGAAAATTTTAAGAATTTACGTTTACTTTTACATGAAATAATATTAAAATCTATTGCTTGAAATTAAAATATGGTATGCTATTATCACTAAAAAATTTTATTCAATTATTTTTACTTTTAAAAATAGATTTATGCATAGGGGATGGTAGAGATGAACTTCCAAAAAGTTGGCCTTATTTTAGGGCCAGTATTTTTTTCTATAATTTATTTTATGAATAGTTTGACAGGACTAGAAGATGCACCCCGTGCAGTTTTAGCTGTTACTGCCTGGGTGGCTACCTGGTGGATAACAGAAGCTATGCCGATCCCTGCGACTTCTTTGCTTCCTATATTTTTACTACCGCTTACTGGTGGGACAGATGAAGCAACTGCAGCTATGGCTTACGGTGATCCGATTGTCTTTATGTATATGGGTGGTTTTACCATTGCCCTAGCCATTGAAAAATGGGGACTACATAGACGTATTGCTATGCTGATCATCGCACTGATTGGAAAAAGTTGTTCTCGTATTATTCTGGCAGTAGGACTTGCGACCGCGGTGTTATCGATGTGGATTTCTAATGCTGCGACGGCTTTAATGATGCTGCCCATTGCGTTGGCATTGATTACAGAAATCAAAGAAAAGAACTTGTTAAATGAAGATTCTTTCGATAACTTTTCCAAGGGTCTTTTATTGACTGTAGCCTATTCTGCTTCTATTGGCGGGTTGGCAACGATTATTGGTTCAGTGCCTAACGCAGTTTTAGTGGCAGTAGCTAATAACATGTTGGGCGTTGAGATCACCTTTGCTGATTGGTTCTTATTTGGTTCAATTGTTACTGTTTTATTAATGGTATTCATGTATTTTTATATTACAAAATTTCAATTTAAAGTAGAACAAGATCAAAATATTTCTACGAAGTTTGCGCAAGATCAATTAAAAGAGTTAGGAAAAATGTCAACAGAAGAAAAAAGTGTTTTAACGATTTTTGTTATTGTTGGTTTTATGTGGATATTTGGCGGTTTATTGCCATGGACCTTATCGGATACCACGATTTCTATTTTTGGCGCCAGCGCAATGTTTTTAATTCCAAATACCAAAGGCGGTCGAATCCTGGAATGGGCTGATATGAAAAATCTTTCTTGGGGATTACTACTGCTTTTTGGCGGAGGCTTATCTTTAGCGGCAGCTTTTGAAGATTCCGGACTGACTGCTTGGTTTGGCGAGCTGTTAACTAGACTTGAACAATTCAATTATTTCTATATTGTTGTTATTTTGACCGTAGCTATTTTATTTATGACCGAAATTATGTCCAATACAGCTGTTTCCAATATGTTGATGCCAATCAGTGTGGGACTAGCTGCTGGAATTGGTGCGGAACCTTTTGGTATTATGGCAATCGTTGCTTTGGCTTCTAGCTGTGCATTTATGTTACCTATTTCAACACCGCCTAATGCTGCTGTATTTGGTTCTGGCGAATTAGAGATTAAAGACATGATAAAAGCTGGTTTTTGGTTAAATATGTTTGGCATCGTCGTTATTGTTTTTGTCGTCTATGTCTTACAACCGATGATTTTCAGTTTTTAGATTTTTAGTTAAAAGAACTGGTGGAAATACTTTCAT
Organism: Tetragenococcus halophilus subsp. flandriensis; assembly: GCF_030161475.1. Lineage (GTDB taxonomy): Bacteria > Bacillota > Bacilli > Lactobacillales > Enterococcaceae > Tetragenococcus > Tetragenococcus halophilus_C. The sequence goes on from NZ_BSUG01000008.1 coordinate 51,881, forward strand.
CAGTTTTTTTGCGCTTGAATATTAAATGAAAAGTAAGTTTTTAAGGGAATCATTCGCAAAAATGTATTGTCTGGCTATTTTGTGTTATACTATTCTAGGATGTTTTTGGCTCGGAAAGGATGTTTGCTTTTGCGTAAACATTCGAAAAAAACGTTAAATAAAAAATATAAAATGATTGAAGAGGTGAAAATTTTGGCACAAATAAGAATTATCCCTCTTAGCGGTGTACGAGGTAATGGAAAAAATTTGTACATCGTTGAAGTTGGGGAAGATATTTTTGTGTTAGATTGCGGCTTAAGCTATCCAGAAGATGGATTATTCGGGATTGATACAGTCATTCCTGATTTTACATACTTAGAAGAAAACGCGGATCGCGTAGCCGGAGTCTTTGTAACACATGGACACGCAGATGCCATCGGAGCACTGCCTTACTTTTTAGAAAAAATTGATGCGCCTGTTTTTGGGACAAAATTGACGATTGAATTGGCAAAAATGTCGGTACATCGTTATGAACCAACCAAAAAGTTCAAAGGATTTCATGTAATTGATGAAGATACCGAGATTGATTTTAAATCAACTGTCGTAAGTTTCTTTCCAACAACACATACGATCCCTGATTCCGTAGGCGTTTCATTGAAGACATCAGAAGGAAATATTGTTTATACTGGAGATTTCAAATTTGACCAATCAGCTGTTTCATCTTATCGTACCGATTTCGGACGTTTAGCTGAAATTGGAAGCGAAGGTGTTTTAGCCCTTTTAAGTACGTCAAGTAATGCTGAAAATCCAGAAACAGTTGCTTCTGAAAAACAAATCGGTGAAGAAGTATACGATAATATTGGTTTTTGGGAAGGACGTATTATTGTTGCTTGTGTTGCTAGTAACTTACAACGCGTACAACAGTTAATCGATGCTGCTTATCGCGCGGGAAGAAAGATTGTTTTAACCGGTAAAGATTTTGGACGTATTATTCGTACGGCAATGAAATTAGGTAAGTTGGAACTGCCAGATGAAGATATTTTAATCACGCAAAAAGCGATGAAAAAATATAATGATGATCAATTGATTATTTTAGAAACAGGTCGGATGGGTGAACCTATCAAAGCCTTGCAAAAGATGGCTAGCGGTGCTCATCGAACTTTACGGATTAAAGAAGGCGATCTGGTTTATATTACAACGACACCAACGATTGCAATGGAAACCTATGTTGCTAAAACCGAGGATATGATTTATAGAGCAGGCGGTACGGTCAAAAATATTTCGGATAATTTACGGGTGTCCGGTCATGCCAACCCTGAAGATCAACAGTTAATGATGAATTTGTTAAAACCGAGATATTTTGTTCCAGTACAAGGAGAATACCGTCTTTTGATTGCTAACGCTGATTTAGCAGAAGCTGTTGGTATTCCTAAAGATCACATATTTATTACGGCACCCGGAGATATCTTGGAATATAAAGAAGAAGAAATGACACTTAGTGGCACTATTCCTTCTGATAATGTCATGGTAGATGGTATTGGTGTTGGTGATATCGGAAATATCGTCTTAAAAGATCGGAAAGTCTTGTCAGAAGATGGTGTTTTTGTAGCTGTAGTGACGATCAATCGTCGTAAGAAACAAATTGTTTCAAAACCACAAATTACCTCCCGCGGCTTTGTCTATGTTAAAGCCAGCCGTGATCTCTTAAAAGAAGGCGGAGATATCGTAGAAGAAATTGTTGACAAGCATTTACACAGCAATGACTTTGAATGGAGTAAATTAAAACAAGAAATTCGTGAAAAACTAAGTCGTTATTTATTTGAACAGACAAAAAGACGCCCTGTGATTCTACCTGTAATTATGGAATCAAGCCAAAAACGTAAGAAAAGAAAGTCCTAGTACATTTTAAAGTATGCCAAAAGAAGCTGGATGAATTCTAGCTTCTTTTTATTGTTTAATATGTCAGAAAAAAGGAAAGTAACGCTAAAAATAGGTAAATCTAGAGTAGAGTTGTAAAAGTAGCTCTAGAAACTGTGAAATTAGAGTGAGTTTAATAAAGAAGCTCTAAAATTTGCAAAACTAGAGTGACATTAGCAAAGAAGCCCTAAAATTTGTAAATCTAGAGCAAGTTGCTCCAAGTAGCTCTAAAAATTAGAATAAATTTTGGCATTTATTTTTGTGCCAAAACTCTAACTAGTTTAGATTGTAAGCCTTCTCAAATCGTCTTAAACTAAAGATGTAGGAAAAGTAAATTTTTGAGAGGAGAAGGAGAAATGGCACAAGAAAATAAAGGAATTAAAGCCAAAGTGCAACAATTAGGTAGTAACCTTAGTAGTATGGTTATGCCTAATATTGGCGCGTTTATTGCTTGGGGAGTCATTACGGCATTGTTTATTCCGGATGGATTTTTACCTAATGAACAGTTAGCTTCTATGACTGACCCAATGATTACTTACTTATTGCCATTATTGATTGGATATACTGGTGGGAGCATGGTTCATGAACAACGCGGTGCGGTTGTTGGTGCGATTGCAACCATGGGTGTTATTGTTGGTTCTGATGTTCCCATGTTTATTGGCGCAATGATCATGGGTCCTGTAGGCGGTTGGTGTATCAAGAAATTTGATGAAAGATTCGGCCATAGAATTCGTGCTGGTTTTGAAATGTTAGTCAATAACTTTTCTTCAGGATTAATTGGTTTTGCTTTAGCTATCATTGGTTATTTTGCTATAGGGCCTTTGGTTTCTGTATTGACTGAGTGGTTAGGCTTAGGTGTTGCAGCGATTATCCGCGCAAGTTTATTGCCATTAGCGAATATCTTTATTGAACCAGCTAAAATTTTATTCTTAAACAATGCGATTAACCATGGGATTTTGACGCCTTTAGGAGCAGAGCAATCACTTGAAAGCGGAAAATCAATTTTGTTCTTACTGGAATCTAATCCTGGCCCTGGTTTAGGTGTACTGCTTGCTTTTACTATATTTGGTAAGGGGTCAGCGAGATCTTCTGCCCCAGGTGCAATTATCATTCAATTTCTAGGCGGGATTCATGAAATTTATTTCCCTTATGTAATGATGAAACCTCTACTATTTCTAGCTGTGATCGCCGGCGGGATTTCTGGTACTTTTACTTTCCAATTATTAGACGCTGGTTTACGATCAGCTGCATCACCGGGGTCTATTATTGCGATATTAGGGCTGACACCGCCTAATAGTTATGTTGCAGTTATTGCAGGGGTTATTGTAGCTACTATCATTTCATTCTTAGTAGCGATGGTCATTATTAGATCAGACCATACTGAAACTTCTGATGATGAACTTGCAAGCCAACAAGCAGCTGTACAATCTGCTAAACAAGAAAGCAAAGGCCAAGCTGAAGAAAATACAGCTACTTCAGATGTAGAAAATGCTGAATTAAGAAAAGTCGATCAAGTGATTTTTGCCTGTGATGCAGGTATGGGCTCCAGTGCGATGGGCGCTTCTGTTTTACGAAAGAAAATGCAAGAAGCAGGTATCGATATGCCGGTAACTAATGCCTCAATTAGTAAACTAAAAGATGATGCCAATACTTTAGTTATCACCCAAAATGAGTTACACAATCGTGCGGTGCAAAAAGCGCCATCGGCAGAATTTGTCAGTGTGGAAAACTTCATGAACAGTCCACGCTATGATGAAATCGTGGAAAGAATGAAAAATGAAACATCACAAACAGAAAATGTTGAAGAAACGACAACTGAAGAAACAAACAAGGTAGAAGACTTAACATTATCTAAAGTAGAACATATTGTCTTTGCCTGTGACGCAGGAATGGGATCCAGTGCAATGGGAGCTTCGGTATTGCGAAATATGGTGAAAAAATCTGATATAGATGTAGATGTGACAAATCTAGTTATCGATCACTTAAATGATGATGCTCAAAGCTTGGTGATAACGCAAAAAGAGCTGTATGATCGTGCTGAGCAAAAAGCAACATCCGCACAATTTATTACAGTAGATAACTTTATGGATACGGAAGTTTATGAACAGATCGTTGAACGAATGAAAGAGCAGTAGTAAAATAAACCCCCTGATAAACAAAGAAAGAAATGGTATCATCTAGGATGAAGACAGTAACGATTAAATCCTAGTCTTATGAAAAGATAGGGCAACTTCTTTATAAGCAGCTACAGTAAAGTTTTCTAGATAGTTGTCAGACTTTAAAAGAAGGGCACTATCTTTTCTTTTGATTTTATATTGGAGGTGAATTACTTGTATTTTTCCAGCCGGGAAAATCAATTGTTAAAAATATTGCTTGAAAATGATCAAGGGGTTTTTTGCAAAACATTTACAAGAGACATTACAAATTAGTAAGCGAACGTTATATCGGGAAATTTCAAGTATTGAAAAAACCATCAAGCCGCAAAAAGCACAAATTATTAATGAACGCAAAAATGGTTATCGTTTAATTGGAGAAAAAGAAACACTGCAAGCTATAAGACAAGAAGTAGAAAACAACCAAGAAGTAGTTTTTGATAATGTACATCGTCAAAGTGCGCTTGTTTCAAGTTTGTTATTGGCTGAAGAAGAAATGATCATCGAAGGTTTGGCACAAGATTTTGCTGTGAGTCCTGCAACGATTCATAGTGATTTACTACAAGTTGAAAAGAGTCTATCTGAGTATGGTCTTTCTCTACAACGGAAAAAAGCGCGCGGTATTTTGGTCACAGGTTCAGAAGAAAAACGTCGTCAGATTCTGAGTAATATTATCTATAGCGATGTCAACGAATATGAGTTTTTCTCTTATCTGTCTGAATTGAACGCTGCTGATAAGAATATTCGATCCACTAACTTCTTTTTGAATTTTATCTCTCCGATCTGGTTTTATTTTGCACAAAAAGCAGTACTTGAAAAAACGAACAGCCTTTTTATTGAGGTTACGGATAACCAATTACAACAGGTGATCACTAGTCTGGCTTTGTCCCTGGAACGGATTAATAAGGGCCATTTTCTAACGGAAACAACATCTAATCAAACAGTATCGCCAAGTATTAGAAGTCTAGCAGAACAGATTATAGGAGAAATAAAAAGGCAGACGGATTTAGGAATGACCGAGGCGGAAATTTTATTTTTCTCTAAGCAATTAGAAGGAGTAAATTATAAAAAACCGCAAAATATTTTTCTGGATAACTTTGATGCAGAACTTTCTTACCAAGTAAGAGAGCTAATTCGCTTGGTTTCTGAACAAATGCAAAAAGACTTTCGTAAAGATGATACGCTTTTCTATGATTTATTGACGCATTTATCAGCAGCATTTAAGCGCATCGATAATCAGGCACAATTAGCAGGAAATCCTCTGCTAGAAAAGATTTTGGAAGAATATCCTGAATTAACGGAGATTATTCAAGCAAATTTAAAGCAGATTTTTACAGATCACCAAGCATTTTTGCAAGATGAACTGGCTTATATTGTGATTCACTTTGCGGCTTCTTTAGAAAGAAATCCGGTTCGAAAAGAACTTTCAGCATTGGTGCTTTGTTCTAGCGGCATTGGCACAGCCAAAATTTTAGAAAGTCGCATCAATAAATACATTCCAGAAATTGAAAGAATCGAAATTGCTAAAATTTCACAAATGAGCCATATTGACTTTAAAGAGTTTGATTTAATCCTTTCGACGATTTATTTACCAGAATTTTCTTTACCTTATAAAGTTATTTCACCTTTGTTATTAGATGATGAGATTTATGAAATCAAGCAGGAATTAAAGGGGAAACAGTCAGAAAATAAGCCAGCATCTTTTGCAAGTGCACCAAAAACTACACAAAATGATTTTGAAAAAGTTTACGAACAGATGAAAGTAGCCAATGAGTTGTTGACCCGTTTTTCAATTAAAAATATCACAACTCAACAAACCTTAGAAAAAACTTTAGAAGTCATTTTAGAAGAATTAGAAGGAGTTGTGCTGGAAAACCGGAGAAAAGTTCGAGATTTGATTGTTAATCGTCATCAATTAGCGCCGATTGGCATACCAAATACGCACTTTGCTTTATTTCATAGTTCTAATCATTATGTGAAAGAGCCCTATTTTGCGATTTTTGATCTATCACGTTCAGTCCCTATTTTAGGAATGGACAAAAAACCAATGGAGCTAACAAGACTATTGCTAATGTTGGCGCCGGCGGATATGTCTGAAACTGAAAATCGTCTTTTAGGAAAAATCAGTGCTTCAGTCATTGAAAGTGATGTCAATATGCAGCTTTATCAGTACGGAAATGAAGAAGAGATTTATGAATGGATCAGTTCTTTGTTTATTGCTGAAATTAAAGAATCGGAGGAGGAATAGAAAATGAAATTACAAAAAGAAATGATTTTATTGAATCAGACAGATAAGACGCCTGAAGATGTAATTAAAAAAAGTGGCCAGCTCTTGGTTGATGCTGGCTGTGTCGATTCTGCTTATGTGGATGCGATGATTGAACGTGAAAATAAAGTATCTACCTACATGGGAAACTTTATCGCCATTCCCCATGGAACAGATGAAGCCAAAGAATATGTGAAAAAAAGCGGGATCTCCATTGTTCAGGTACCTGAGGGGATAGATTTTTCTACTGAAGACGATGATGAAGAAAAGCTAGCGACGGTTATTTTCGGCATTGCTGGCGTAAACAATGAACATTTAGACATTTTGCAACAGATTGCTGTCTTTTGCTCAGACGTACAAAATGTTGTTAAATTAGCAGATGCAAATTCTGAAGATGAAGTGATTGCATTACTTGAGGAGGTAGCAGAATGAAAGCCACACACTTTGGTGCAGGAAATATCGGACGTGGATTTATTGGTGAAATTTTACATGAAAATGATTTTTCCATTGATTTTGTCGATATTAACGAAACGATTATCAATGCTTTAAAAGAAAGAAAAAGTTATGAAATTGAATTAGCAGCAGAAGAGAAAAAACATATTACGGTCGATCAAGTGACTGGACTTAATAATCAGAAGGACCCTGAAGCAGTGATTGATTCAGTAGCAACAAGTGATATTATTACTACAGCGATCGGTCCTAAGATTTTACCTATGATTGCGGAGTTGATCGCAAAAGGGATTCAAAAGCGTCGGCAAGCAGGAAAGCAAACGCCTATTGATGTTATTGCCTGTGAAAATATGATTGGAGCTAGTCAGTTTTTACTGGATAAAGTTCAACCATTTTTATCTGCGGATGATATGGATTATGTCGATAGATATGTAGGTTTTCCTAATGCAGCCGTGGACCGAATTGTACCTATTCAACAACATGAAGATCCTTTATTTGTTTCTGTTGAACCTTTTAGTGAATGGTTAGTGGATGATACGCAAAGTAAGGCAAAACAGATTCGTTTGAATAATGTAGGTTATGTGTCTGATTTAGCGCCTTATATTGAACGCAAGCTATTTTCAGTAAATACTGGTCATGCGACAACTGCCTATACAGGGGCCTTTTATGGCTATACTACTATTGGCGAAGCTGTTGCAGATAGGAAAGTATTGGATCAATTAAAGGCTGTTTTACAAGAAACTGGCGATTTATTGATCGCTAAGTGGCAGTTTGAGCGTCCGCAACATGAACAATATGTCCAAAAAATTATCGAACGTTTTAAAAATCCTTATATTTCAGATGACATTACGCGAGTAGCGCGTACCCCTATTCGAAAGCTGGGTTATGACGAACGTTTTATTCGTCCCATCCGCGAAGCAAAGGATTACGGACTTTCTTATGAAGCTCTGGTTGATGTTGTGGCGATGATTCTACAATATGATGATCCAGCTGATGAAGAAAGCGTACGCTTACAAAAAATGTTAAAAGAAAAAACAACAACTGAAGTGATTCAAGAAGTAACAAATTTAAGTGAACCGACACTTGTGGCTCAAATCGTTGAAAAAATAGGAAATAGCTAATGTGAAATGATTAACGTACAATCTTGTTTTTTATAAAAGACCGTGCTAAAATTGGTTTATACCAAAAATACGTGCGAAGGAGATTATTTTATGGATGTTATTCGCGTGAAAAATGCCGATGAGGGCGGTAAAAAAGCATTTGAAATTATCAAAGATGGCGTTGCAAAAGGCGCTGATACTTTTGGTTTAGCAACAGGTAGCACACCAGAAACAATGTATAGCTACATGATTGCAAGTGACATGGATTTTTCTGATAAAGTGTCTGTGAACTTAGATGAATATGTAGGTTTGGATGGAAGTAACGAGCAGAGCTATCGCTATTTTATGGACCAACATTTGTTTAACCATAAACCGTTCAAAAAAACTTATGTTCCAAACGGTAAAGCACAAGATTTAGACGCAGAATGCAAACGTTATGATGATATCATTGCCGCTAATCCGATCGACATCCAAGTATTAGGGATTGGTCAAAATGGTCATATTGGCTTTAATGAACCAGGAACTTCTTTTGAAGCAACGACACACGTTGTTGAGCTTACAGAATCAACAGTTAACGCTAATAAACGTTATTTTGACAAAGTAGAAGATGTGCCAACCCGAGCATTGACTATGGGCATCCAATCCATTATGAAAAGTAAAAAAATCATTTTAATGGCCTTTGGTGAAGCTAAAGCTGATGCGGTTAAAGGCATGATCGATGGAAAAGTGACAGAGGACTTGCCAGCCAGCGTCTTACAAAAACACGACGATGTAGTCGTAATCATCGATGAAGATGCTGCAAGCAAATTATAATAACAAATAGTAAAAACGCGCAGAATAAGCTCTGCGCGTTTTTTGATGAGCTGAGAAATAGGAAAAAGAGTGAGTTGATCTAGTAGTTTGGGCCTACTTATGCCTTACTTTAGGCCAAAAGGCAGGGGAATGGCCTCTTCTATGTTAAACTTCGGGCCAGTTGCTCTACTAATGGTCTTTACTTTAGCTGACTTAGGGACAAGTGCTGGATATTTGGCCCTTTCTCTGCTGTACTTGAGGACAATTGTTAAAGTTTTGGCCCTACTTTATTAACTCAACTTCACTAAATTTAGGTCAGGAAATTTAATTTGCTGAACCTTCTTTGCCATACTTGGATTGGGAAACCTTATTTGCTGGCCCTTCTTTGCCATACTTAGGTCAGAAAATCTAACTTACTGACCCTTCTTCCCTATACCTGGGTTAGGAAACACCGTTTGTTAATCTTTTTTAATTTTGACAGTTGTAAACTCTTTGAGCTTTCAACCCTAAGTGTAAAATTTATTGAGGTACCCTCTGGACGAATAAAAAAGAAACCGTTACTCTATTCATTGAACTGGACTAACAGACACGAATGAACAAAGGCGGTTTCTTATGGATTCTATTGTAACAG
>NZ_BSUG01000009.1 GCF_030161475.1 Tetragenococcus halophilus subsp. flandriensis
TATGTTCGAAAGCCATTTATTAAAAGCTGAAATTGTTTTATACTTATCCATGTTGTTGTCCTTTGTATTGGTCTTGGATAAGTCATCCAAGCTCAGTATAAAGGATTTTTTTATGGATGGAAATAGCGTGAAACATAATGAGTGAATTTAAAATGTTTCATGCACCACTAGTGATTTTTAACGTATTTTTTAAGAATTAATGGTATGATGGTAAGTTGTGAGGTGAAAAAATGCGACAATTAGTAAAGAAGTTAAAAGAAGATAAAAGATTACAAGAAATAATCACTTATTTGTTTTTTGGTGTTATGACGACCGTGGTAAACTTTGTTACTTTTTTTCTGGCTAGAAATTTATTTGTCTGGAATCTTGTAATTTCGAATACTTTTTCATGGGTACTTTCGGTGTTGTTTGCTTTTGCAACCAATAAAAAATGGGTATTCAAATCGAAAACTACTAGTAGTAGACATTTTTTTAGCGAATTAAGTAAATTTTTCTTTTATCGAATTGTTTCTTTTGGTATCGATATGGGATGTATGTTGCTCTTTGTTGATGCCATTGATATGAAAGAATTTTGGGCGAAACTCATAACCCAGATTATTATTGTAGTTGCTAATTATGTTTTTAGTAAATTTTTTATTTTTACGCAAAAAAATACCTGATTTTTAAGGAGTAATTTTTCATGCAACATCTTCGTCAATACAAAAATTGGCTAGAACGTAAGGGACTATGGGAATTTGTTGCTTATCTTTTTTTTGGCCAATTAGCGACGATTGCTAATATCATTATCCATTTTTTATGCATGGGATTTTTCACGTTCACTATATGACAGCCACGATTATTTCTTGGTTTTTAGCGAATGTGTTTGCTTTTGTGACAAACAAATTGTGGGTTTTTCATTCAAAATCGTCCAGCCGTTTTGCTTATTGGACAGAGTTTTTACGATTTATGTTATTTCGCTTGTTTGCTTTGGGGATTGATATCAGCTTTATGTATTTGTTAAGAGAATGGATGCAGCTTGGTAATGGCTTAGCCAAAGTGTTGACGCAAATCTTGGTGGGGATTGCTAATTACTTATTTAGTAAATTTTTGGTTTTCCGTCGCGTCTCTTAAAAATAGGAGCATTTGTTTTGAATAAAATCGCTTTCTTTGATAGTCTTAACTTGTAATTAATAAGTATTATTTTAGGAGGAATTTAGAAATGGCTTACACTTTACCAGATTTACCTTATGCATATGATGCTTTGGAACCTTACTTTGATGAAGAAACAATGCACCTACATCATGACAAGCATCATAACACTTACGTTAACAATTTGAATGCAGCTATTGAAAAACATCCGGAGTTGGGCGAAAAATCAGTGGAAGATCTAGTTGCTGATTTAAAAAATGTACCTGAAGATATTTATACTGCGGTTCGTAATAATGGTGGCGGTCATGCAAACCATGCTTTCTTTTGGAAGATTTTATCCCCTGATGGTGGGGGCGAACCAACAGGCGCATTAGGAAACGCGATCGACAAAGAATTTGGTAGTTTTGATTCGTTTAAAGATGAATTTAAGACAGCGGCTACAGGACGTTTTGGTTCTGGTTGGGCTTGGTTAGTGTTAGATAATGGAAAATTAAAAATCACTTCCACACCGAACCAAGATTCTCCATTAACAGATGGTCAAACACCTGTACTTGGTTTAGACGTATGGGAACATGCTTATTATTTGAAATACAAAAACGTAAGACCTGATTACATTGCTGCTTTTTGGCATATCGTAAATTGGGATCAAGCGAATAAAAATTATGAAGCAGCAAAATAATTTTGTTGTTTTGGCATAAGTAGAATAAAACCTCTCGCCAGAAATGCGGGAGGTTTTATCTAATAGAAGGTTTGTACAGAGGGGTTTGTCGCTTTGGAAAAAATAAAAATTACCACAAAAGAACAGTTAGATGATTTTTATCCTGTTTTAGTCAAAATTTGGAAAGAAGTTTTCACACCGGTTATAGGTAGTAATCAGGCAGAATACATGTTGGAAAATTATCAAAGCAAAGACTTGATCATGCAAGAGATTACTGCTGGTATAAATTATTATGCTTTATTAATAAACGGTGTATATGTTGGTTATATCGCTTATGAAGTGAGAGAGGACTATTTATATTTAAGCAAGATTTACATTGCAAATGAATATCGGAATCAAGGCTTTATGCGAGAAATTTTTGACTTCTTTGAGGAATTAGGAGAAAAATATGGATTAAAACAGCGCTTATGGGTGAATCAAGGAAACACACAAGCGATTCGTGTTTACCAACATTTGGGTTTTCAATTGTTAAAAGAAAAAATTACAAATATCGGTGAAGGTTATCAAATGGTAGATTATGTTTTTGAAAAAGCATAATAATTATGAAACATTTCTTAGCTTTTTTTAACAAAGTTGCTATTTTTTTATTTTTTTGATATCTTCAATATATTAAAAATAAGTGAGGTTAGAACATGAAAAGAGTGATTACATACGGCACGTTTGACTTACTGCATTATGGACACATTAACTTATTAAGACGTGCTAAAGAGCAAGGCGATTATTTGATCGTTGCTTTATCAACTGATGAATTTAACTGGAAAGAAAAACAAAAGAAATGTTATTTTGATTACGAAAAACGTAAGCAGTTACTTGAAGCGATTCGTTATGTTGACTTGGTTATCCCAGAAGAAGGATGGGGTCAAAAGGTAAAAGACGTTGTAGAATATCATATTGATACTTTTGTTATGGGAGATGACTGGGTAGGTGAATTTGACTTTGTTGAAGAACAAACGGATGCAACAGTCGTTTACTTGCCACGCACGCCAGAAGTTTCAACCACGCAAATAAAAAATGATTTGAAATTATAGTAAGTAAAAAAGTCGAGGTGACTCGGCTTTTTTGCTGTGAATCAAAGCGTAAGTGGACGTAGTTACCGAATTATTCATAGATCTTCATTAAAAAAATACTAAATTGCTTATTAGTTTTTTTGTTTGTATTCTTTTCACAGAAAAAATATGCTATGCTATAAATGTTTTGTTATATAAAGAGTAGTTAAGAATGGATGAATAAATTGAAAAACGATGATGTAAAAGTACGAGCTACTTTAGTTACTAAAGAATACGATCTTTATAAGAAAAAATCAGATAAAATAAAATCGCTTTTTAAATTTTCTCGCGGTAATATTCCCAGTTTTTGGGCTTTAAAAGGTGTAAGTTTCGAGGTTAAAGCGGGAGAGTCGATTGGTCTGATTGGGATCAATGGGTCAGGAAAATCAACATTATCCAATATTATTAGTGGTATTATCCCACCAACTTCGGGTACAATGGAGATTAACGGAGAGCCTTCTATTATTTCAATCGGCGCGGGCTTAAAAAAACAGCTGACAGGTTTGGAAAATATTCGGCTCAAAGCGTTGATGTCGGGGATGACGAATAAACAGATCGATCAACGTCTGGATGATATTATTAACTTTGCTGATCTGGGGGACTTTATCAATCAACCTGTAAAGAATTATTCAAGCGGGATGCGTTCACGTCTTGGTTTTTCGATTGCAGTACATAACGATCCGGATATTCTAATTATAGATGAAGCATTATCTGTCGGTGATGATACCTTTTATCAAAAATGTGTCGATAAAATCATGGAATTTAAAGCACAAGGTAAAACGATCTTTTTTGTGAGTCACTCTTTAAAACAAGTGGAAAAATTGTGTGATAAAACGATTTGGATGCATTATGGTGATATTCGAGAATTTGGCCCTACAGAAGAAATCATGCAACATTACAGAAAATTTATTCGTTGGTTTAAAAAATTACCTAAGAAAAAACAAAGTAAGTATCAGAAACGACAAAAAGATAAACAAAAATCCTTTACGCTTGAAGAATTAGAAGCGCATGTCTCTGAGGATGAAAAATTACAAAAACAACACTTAAGCGACAGGCAACTCGCTAAAAATTTGGAACGTACGCCATTAGGTGACAAAATGTCGATTCCGACTCGCTTAATTTTGTTTGTGACGCTAATTGTAACGATTTTTTGTATGATAGTGTCATTTAGCGGGAAATCGTTGACCTATGCCATTGGTGATCCGTCAGATGTGATTATGCGTGTTTTCAAGTAATTATTGTTGTAGAAAAGGAAGAGTTTTGTGAAAGAGATTATTACGGTCATAAAAGAGCAATTTACACATCTCGGCATGATCATACGTATGTCGAGATATGAAGATAAAGCGGATTATCAGAGCCATTATTTAGGTTTAGCCTGGCAAATTTTAAACCCAGCGATCCAAGTGGGAATTTATTACTTGATTTTTGGTATAGGGCTTAGACAAGGTCAGGAAGTTGGAGATGTTCCTTTTATCGTATGGATGCTAATCGGTGTTACTGTTTGGTTTTATGTTAATAAATCGATTTTAGGAGCTTCCAATAGTATTTTTAAACAAATAAGCTTGGTTTCAAAAATGAAATTTCCAGTCAGTATATTACCTACGATCAATATTGTCAGCAATCTTAGTTCCTACTTTCCTATGGTAGCTATCGTTATTGTGACAGTTTTATCTTTTGGTATCAGCCCTACGATATATTGGATTCAATATATTTATTATTTTGTCTGTTTGATTTCATTTTTGTTTGCCTTTGGTTTATTAAATGCCACTATCACGATACTGGTTCGCGACTATCATATCTTTTTACAGTCTATTATTCGGCTGTTCTTCTACGTTTCCGGGGCTATCGTAAACTTTGAAAATAGCGGCTTACCGGAATACGCTGTAAATATTTTAAGATTGAATCCAATCTATTATATTATTGATGGTTTTCGTGATACATTTTTAAGTCGAGAATGGTTTTTTGAAAAAGCTACCTATACCTTAGTTTTTTGGGGAATTGTATTTATTTTATTAATATTAGGTAGTCATTTGCATATGAAGTTCCGTGCTAAATTCGTGGATTATATTTAAATATATTTTTCCTTTTTTAAAATTTAGTAATAAAAAAAACGGTATATTGTAAAACTAAAGGAATTATGCCAAGATTATATGTAATATCTTTTTAGGAGAAAAAGAGGTGTGGGATGCGTTTATATCAGAAAATTATCGTAGGTATATTAACAGCACTCGCTTTAGTCGTTGCTGGCATAACTGCTTATGGAATGCAGGCTTTAGATGATGCAAACAGTGCGATAAATAATATTAATGAAGAGATTAACCGAAGATCAAGCAAACGAGACAAAGAGGTCAGTATTGCTGATCGTGAGCCCTTTTCTATTTTGCTATTGGGCGTTGATTCAGGCGGTTTAGGCCGTAAAGAAGACGATGAAGATCCTGCTCGTACAGATAGTATGATGGTAGTGACAGTCAACCCTCAAAAAGAAGAATCAACTATTGTCAGTTTAGAACGTGATATTATGGCAGATATGCTTGATGATGGACAGACCTTTGATAAACTAAATCACGCTTATGCGTATGATGGTGTGAGTCTCAGCATGGATGTTGTGGAAAACTTACTTGATATCCCTATTGATCACTATGCGACAATTAACTTACAAGGGATGACCGATTTAATTGACGCTGTGGGTGGTATCGAAGTCGATAATAAAATTGACTTTACTTTAGAAGGTGTCCATGTTCCTGATGGCAAACATACATTAGATGGCGAAAAAGGTCTTGCTTATGCCCGAATGAGAAAAGATGATCCAGAAGGCGATATTGGTCGACAAAGAAGACAACGTGAAGTTGTTACAAAAATCGTTGATAAATTGGTTAGTATTGATAGCGTGAGCAATTATCGGAGTATCTTAAATGCAGTGGAAGAAAATTCCAAAACAGATCTTTCGTGGAACGACATGCTTGATATTGCAAGTAACTATTATCCAGCTTTTGATAATGTAGAACAAGAGCAGCTTCAAGGGCAAAATCAAATGGTCAATGGTGTTTCTTATCAAATACTAGGGATGAATGAGTTGTTGGATCTGCAAAATCAACTCAAAAGAGAATTAGAGTTACCAACCAGTGAAGAACTTGAAATCGATCCGCAAAATGAATACTCACAAAATGGTTTTATTGGTAATCAGTTCTACGATGATAGTGACGAGACAGAAGATGAAGAGGATAGTGAACAAGAACCAGAAAATCCTGAAGATTCTGAAGCCCCAAATGAGGAAAATCCTGAAACACAGGAACCAGAACCTGAATTACCAACAGAACCTCAAGAACCAGAAGAAAATCAGGAACAAGAACCACAAGCACCACAGGAAGAAGAGCCGCAAGAAGATTACCAACAACCGCAACCGGTAATACCAAGTTTTGATCCCGTTTACGAGCAAGAAGCTAATAACGGTAACAATGGTTTGTTTAATGGATATTAGTGATAAGATAGAACTCATGAATGTCATGGGTTCTTTTTTATAAGGGATTATATTTTTCTTAAGAAGTTATCCACACTAAAAATTAGATTATAAATGTTTCACGATATATTATGAAAATAAGCACTGGAAAACAAATTAAATCTTTGTTTTGAAAAAATCATTTAATACACTGTGAAACAAAAAGAACTTTTATTCTTATTTTTTGTATTTTATATAAATATTTTTTGAAATGGATGTTTTTGCTTTTTTAATTTGAAATTTTTGGTAAAATAGAAAAAGTAGACTGACTATGGAAGGAATGTCATCATGTCTAAGAAAAATAATCAATTGCATAATTCTCAAAATACGGAGAATAATGAAGAAAAAAATAATACATATAAAAGATCGCATGTTCCTTTTCGCTTAAATGTACTATTTGTAGTAATATTTATCTTATTTGTTGCTTTAATAATACAATTAGGGAATTTACAAATTGTTAATAGCGATAATATGGAAACTAGAATCAAAGCGTCTTCAGAACGCACAATTGAGCAAGGCACGCCCAGGGGAACGATTTATGACTCGCAAGGGGAGCCTTTAGTTGACAATAATTCAGAAGCTTCGATCACATTTACTAGAGGTTTAGATATGGAAGCGCAAGATTTATTGGATATTGCAGAAAGATTAGATGATTTGATCGATATTGAAGTGGACGAGGATAAGTTGACGGAACGGGATTTAAAAGACTTCTGGCTAGCTGATGAAGATCATCTTGAAGCTGCTCGTGACCGTTTAACAAGTAAAGAATCCAATTTATCAGATTCTGAAGAATATTCTGCTTTGGTGGATAAAGTTACTGATGATGAGATTGATTTTGATGAAGATCAATTAAGATTGGCTACGATTTTTCAACGCTTAAACGGAACACAAGAGCTAAGTACTGATTTTGTTAAAAATCAAGACGTTTCTGATGAAGAAATTGCGCGTGTTTCAGAACGCAGCACTGAATTACCAGGAGTATCTACTGGAATGGACTGGACCCGTAAAACAGTTACTGATGATAGTCCATTGCAAAGTGTTATCGGTCAGGTTTCCACACAAGAACAAGGCTTGCCCGCCGAAGAGGAAGAAGAATATATTGATAAAGGCTATTCTCGTAATGATCGCGTAGGAACGAGTTATTTAGAAAAACAATACGAAAGTGTTTTGCAAGGGACTAAGGCAAAAAGTGAAGTTTCTGTTGATCGTAATGGACAAATCGTCAATCAAAAAACAATTTCTGAAGGTGAGAAAGGCGATAACCTAAAACTTTCTATTGATTCAGAGTTTCAACAAAAAGTGGATAAAATTGTTAGAGATAATTATCAAGGCTTGATTGATGATGGTATGGCAAATTATTCTCCTGGGATTTATGCAGTGGCTATGAATCCAAAAACTGGCGAAATCCTTTCAATGAATGGTTACTATCATGAAACTGGCTCTTCTGAGATAAGTGAAGATGCGATTGGGACATATACAAAATCCTTTACACCAGGTTCGGTTGTCAAAGCAGGGACATTAACTGCGGGTTGGAAATCAGGTGCTATCCAAGGAAACCAAGTACTGTATGATCAACCTGTGCGTTTGGCTGGATCAAATAATAAAGCTTCTATTTTCAACAAAAACGGAAATAATAATCAAAATGTTTCTGCTCAAAAAGCTTTAGAATACTCTTCAAACTCTTATATGATTCAAGTCGCTTTAAAAATGATGGGGATCAATTATGATGGTGGAACCGTCTCTATTCCTGGCGTGCAAAACCAAAAAGGTGTTTATAAACAGTTACGTGATGCCATGGCACAATATGGCATGGGCGTTGAAACCGGGATTGACTTGCCAGATGAAGCGACAGGAATTCGTACTCCGGTTGATGATTTAAGTGATGCCAAAGGACAAGCAGGAAATGTATTAGACTTAGCTTTTGGACAGTTTGATACTTATACACCATTGCAATTGGCACAATATGTTTCAACTGTAGCTAATGATGGACAACGAGTTGAACCCCATCTAGTTACTGGAATTTATGGTAATGATGAAAAAGGCGGACTCGGAGAGGAAAAAGATAAAATTGACACGGAAGTGCTCAATGATGTGGATATTTCCGATGAAAACCTAAATACGATTCAAAAAGGATTTCATGATGTAGTTCATGGAAATGGCGCTTGGACAACCGCTAAAGGTTTGGACGATGCGGAAATGGACTTGGCAGCTAAAACCGGGACTGCTGAAATGGTCGTCGTTGAAGATGGCGATGAAATCGAAGTGGACGGTTTAAGCATGGTAAGTTATGGTCCTTATGATGACCCTGAAATTGCTTTTGCTGTAATGATTCCACAAGTTCGACGCAGTGATGATCGAGGTAAGCCAAACGAAAAGATTACCAAAGAAGTTATGGATGCTTACTATGATTTGTATAAAGACAATTAATTAAATAAAAAAGTGGGAAGGCTCTGAAGTGACCCTCAAAAGTTAGATTCTTATTCTGGCATTTGGGGGTCGCTATACACCATGCTTCCTGCTTTTTTTGTTATATTATA
Organism: Tetragenococcus halophilus subsp. flandriensis; assembly: GCF_030161475.1. Classification (GTDB taxonomy): domain Bacteria; phylum Bacillota; class Bacilli; order Lactobacillales; family Enterococcaceae; genus Tetragenococcus; species Tetragenococcus halophilus_C. Next base: position 8,926 of record NZ_BSUG01000009.1, read on the forward strand.
AAAACGAGTGCTCTTTAAATTTAGAAATTTTTTTCAACTTGGAATCTTTACAGTAAGCAATTATTTTGTGATACAATAAGATGGATCGGAGGAAGATATCGTGAAAGAATTAAAGGTTAGCGATCTTTCAAAAACATATGGGGATAAAGTACTTTTTGATCAAATTTCATTTATTATTCATGAACGTGATCGGGTAGGATTGATTGGTGTAAATGGCACCGGAAAAACGAGTTTGTTATCGATTCTAGCTGGTTTGCAAGATGACGATGGCGACCAGCAACATGTTTTTTATCCCAACGATTATCGCATTAGTTATTTACCACAAGAAACGACATTAGCAGCGGATCAAACGGTGTTAGAAGCTGTATTTCAAGGGGAAAATGAACAAGTTGCTGTCGTAAAACAATATGAATCAGCTTTACTTGAACTAGAAAATAATAGTCAATCGACGAAGGCACAAAATAGATACGCTGCCGCCCAAGAGTCGATGAATGAAAAAGATGCCTGGAATACAGATACCAACGCTAAGATCATTTTACAAAAATTAGGGATTTCAACTTTAGATAAAAAAGTAGGCACGCTATCAGGAGGACAGCAAAAACGGGTAGGACTTGCGCAAGTTTTGATCGATGAACCCGATCTTCTTTTACTTGATGAGCCGACCAACCATTTGGATTATGAAGCAATTGAATGGCTGGAAGATTATCTTGCCCATTACAAGGGCGCGCTTTTAATGGTCACCCATGATCGTTACTTTTTGGATCATGTTACTAGTCGCATTTTTGAACTATCCTTTGGTAAACTTTATGAATATCAAGGCAATTACGAAACTTATGTCATGGAAAAAGCGGAACGGCAAAGAGTAGCTGCTGAACAAGAAGAAAAGCGTAAGCAATTATACAAGCAAGAATTGGCTTGGATGCGTAGAGGGCCTCAAGCACGTGGGACGAAACAACAAGCGCGCATTAATCGTTTTGAAAATTTAAAAGACAATCTTCATCAAGTGCATAATGACGAACAGGTTGAATTGGATTTTGCAACTAAACGTCTAGGTAAAAAAGTATTGGAAATTAAAGATGGTTCTTATCAAATGGGGCAACAAACGATTTTAGACCACTTTAATTTATTGGTGCAATCAAGGGAACGTTTAGGCATTACAGGTGAAAACGGTGCAGGGAAATCGACCTTGCTAAATATCTTGGCAGAGCGCCTGCCGCTTGATTCTGGCGAGCTGATTGTTGGTGAAACTGTAAGAATTGCTTATTATACCCAGCAAAATGAAGAAATGGATGAAGATAAGCGTATGATCAGTTATCTGCAAGAAGCTGCTGAAGAGGTTACGCAAAGCGATGGAACTACAACAGATGTAGCTGAAATGCTGGAGCAGTTTTTATTTCCACGATTTATGCATGGCACTAAAATTGGTAAGTTATCCGGTGGTGAAAGACGTCGTTTATATCTATTAAAATTATTGATCGGACAACCCAATGTTTTACTTTTAGATGAGCCGACTAATGATTTAGATATTGATACATTGACGATTTTGGAAGACTATCTGCAAACATTTCCGGGCGCAGTTATTGCGGTTTCACATGATCGTTATTTCTTAGATAAAGTAGCCGAGAAATTACTTATTTTTAACGGAAATGGTGCTATTGATTCGTATATAGGCTCTATTGCCGATTATCGGCAAGAAAAATCAGCTAGTGTCAAACCTTCTAAAACAAAGTCAGTTGGCAAAAAAGCAGAAGAAAAAACACCAACGAAGAAAAAATTAACCTATGCAGAGCAAAAGGAGTGGGAAACGATTGAAGATGATATCGATGTTTTAGAAAGCACGATTGCTGGATTAAAAGAAGAAATGAATCAGCAAAGCGACGATTATACGAAACTGCAAGAATTACAAGAAAATGTCGATCAAAAAGAAGAAGAATTGACCAATAAAATGGAGCGTTGGGAGTACTTGAGTGAGTATGCATAAATAAAGGAGGAAAACTGAATGGAGCAAGTTTACTTGGATTTAGGTCGTAAAATTTTAGAAGAAGGAAATCAAAAAGAAGATCGTACAGGTGTGGGTACCAAAAGTATTTTCGGCTACCAAATGCGTTTTGATTTAAGCAAAGGATTTCCGCTATTGACGACTAAACGAGTGCCTTTTGGTTTAATCAAAAGCGAATTATTGTGGTTCTTAAAAGGAGATACGAATATTCGTTTCTTGCTTGAGCATAATAATCACATTTGGGATGAGTGGGCTTTTGCCAATTATGTACAAAGTGAGGACTATAAGGGGCCAGATATGACTGATTTTGGCCGACGTTCGCTGGTAGATGAAGAATTTAACCAAGCCTATAAAAAAGAACATGACAAGTTTTGTGAAATGATCTTAAATGACCAAGAATTTGCAGAGAAATACGGCGATTTAGGTAAAGTTTACGGTTATCAGTGGCGTCATTGGGAAACGAATGATGGAAGCTTTATTGACCAAATTAAGAATGTAATTGAATTGATTAAAACAAATCCTGATTCACGACGCATGATTGTTACGGCTTGGAATCCTGAAGATGTGCCAAGTATGGCTTTGCCGCCATGTCATACTATGTTTCAGTTTTATGTGAATAATAACAAATTGAGCTGTCAGTTGTATCAGCGTAGCGGGGATGTTTTTTTAGGCGTACCTTTTAATATTGCAAGCTATGCCTTGTTAACCCATCTAATTGCGCATGAAACAGGATTAGAAGTAGGGGAATTTGTTCATACTTTAGGCGATGCACACTTGTATAATAATCATTTTGAACAAATGAAAAAGCAATTGTCTCGTGATATTAAAACAGCACCAAGTTTGCTATTAAATCAGGAAAAAAATTCGATCTTTGATTTTGATATGGATGATATCCAAGTAGAAGGGTATGCGCCACATCCTGGCATCAAAGCACCAATCGCAGTGTAATAGGAGGTAATGTGAAATGTTAGCAGCTATTTGGGCCCAAGATAAGAATGGATTAATTGGAAAAGATAATAAACTTCCTTGGTATATACCTAATGATTTAAAGTTTTTTAAAAATAATACAGTTAATAATACCTTAGTTATGGGAAGAAAAACATTTGAAGGTATGGGTGGACGACCTTTACCTGATCGGGAAACGATCATTTTGACCAGAGATCCTAATTACAAAGCAGAAAATGTAAAAATTTTACATTCGACAGATGAGGTTGTTGAATTAGCCAATCAACAATCTACGCCGGTTTTTGTTGGAGGAGGAACAGAGATCTTTCGGGAACTTCTTCCACATTTTGATTATTTGTATCGTACTTTTATTGATGAAATTTTTACAGGAGATACTTATATGCCAGAAGTAGACTGGTCTCAATGGAAGCTAAAAGAGAAAAAAGAGGGTGTTATAGATGAGAAGAATCATTATAAACACCGCTTTGAGATTTATGAGAGAGTATAAGTCATTAACATCTGTGTTGAATTGAATTTTGAGTAAAGAAATAAAGTTCGTTTAAATATACACCACTTTGAATACTTCGCAAAGACAGGGAATATCTTCTGAAAATATTTTGTTTGCATCAGTGTACTCTCGTTTAAAAAAGTCTTCATGTACTTTACGCCAATAGGAAAGTGTACGATCACCTTCGCCTTCGTGATAGGCATGCTCTGCGGATACCAAATTAAAAGGGACTACTTCTACAACTTCGGTTTGAGTAATACAGGCTGCTTGATGATTTCCATCAAGAATAATATTATATTCTCCAACTTCTGGTATTTTTTCGCCAGTTTCGTATAAGTCATAAGCTGAAGTTGTGGCTGTTTTGTAACCTTTAATGACTAGCTCAGCTAACTCGTCAGTCATTTGTTTACTATCACCAAAGGCCCATGCAGAATAGTTTGTTGCGGTAATGTTTTTTTCTTTAACAAACTGTTGCCAGTAATTTTTGATTTCAGTTTGATTTTTCAAAATATCATCCTTTCTTTGTTAAAAAAATTTCCTCAAGCATTAGCTAAAAAAGCTAACACTTGAGGTTTTTATTTTATCATTTAAGTAAAAAACAAAACGGAAAAATACATAAAGCCAGCGCCTAACATAACAAATAAGTGCCAAACGACATGCATAAAACGGACATTTTTCAAACTATAAAAAATAGATCCGATCGTATAAGCTAAGCCACCACTTGCTAAAAGCAGCGCTCCCCAAATTCCTAATGAATCGATCAAGGGACGAAAGGCAATCACGCAACCCCAGCCCATTAAGACATAAATCAATGTGGAAAGTTTTGATACCGTTTCTTTTTTATGTAAGGTGCAGGATTTATAAACGATGCCGATAATCGCCAACAACCAAATGATACTACATAATACCCAACCAAAAGTTCCGCCAATACTTAACAAACAAAAGGGAGTGTAGCTACCAGCAATCAATAAAAATATAGAAGCATGGTCAAACACTTGGAATACTTTTTTTGCTTTAGTGAAAATCAAGCTATGAAACAAAGTAGATATTAAAAAAAGCAAAATCAGCATTGAACCATAGATGGCATAAGACACGATATGAATAGAAGATCCTAGACGTGCGCCATTTACTAACAAAATGACAAGCCCGGCAATACTTAGGCCAAAACCAATACCATGGGTTATCGCGTTAAAAACTTCATTTGTTATTAAGTATTTACTTGTAAATTTTTTAGCCTCCACTAGCTTCCCTCATTTCAGTGAAAAATGTTCAATCTTTAATTCGACTATACACGGAAACGATTTTTTATTCAAGAAGGTTTGTAAAAAGTAACGAACGTTTTAATAAATTCTTATGGGTGAAATAATTAAATGAATATTTAGAAAATTATAATTATAATGCGTTTTCAACGTTGACTTCAGTAAAAATACGTTGTAAACTTACTGCAATTTCAATGAATAAGGAGTGTGGCCATGAATATCAATGATGAAGTTCGTCCCGGAGGAAACCGTTATGTTAGCGGGACGGATGTTATAAAAGATTTACCTGAATATTTAGCAGCTTTTAAAAATATCGCCGTAGTTACAGGAGATGTTTCTTATCAAGTTTTTAATGACTATTATCAAGAAGAACTTTCTTTTCCTGTTTATCGTTATGACGGCAGTGCAAGTTATGAAAACGCCCAAGAAATCGCAGATCAAATCGGTAAAGCAGATGTTATTGTTGGTATTGGCGGTGGACGTGTCTGTGACACCGCAAAGTTAACAGCTGAAGATTTAAACTGCGATGTTATTTTAGTTCCAACTTTGGTTTCAAATTGCGCGCCGTTTACGCCAATTACAGCTGTTTATTATCCTAATCGTACCTTTAGATGCATGGGATTTCAAAGTCGTGCGCCCTATCTAACTTTGGTCGATTGGCAATTTCTACTAGCAACACCTAGAGAATACTTTGAAGCAGGCATTGGCGATACTCTGGCGAAGTGGTATGAAATTGAGGGGATCACCCGACGTTTAAATGAAGAGGATAAATCCGCTTATACGCGTTTGGGGATTGCTTGTGCCAAAGAAATTGCAGCAATTTTATTTGAAGATTCACAAAAAGCAATCAACTCTTTAAATCAACAGACTATTACACCAGCCTTTGCTCGTGTGGCAGATACAATTGTTGCACTGGCAGGAGAAACTGGCGGCTTTGCGGTAAGTTACGGTCGTTCAGCAGGTGCGCATGCAGTTCATGATGGACTTTCTTATCTAGAAGAAACGCATAAGGCACTGCATGGTAAAAAAGTGGCTTATGGTATCTTAGTGCAATTAGCTTATACCAATGACTTTGATGAAATAAGCAAGATCCTCCCATTTTATGAACAAATTGGCTTACCTAATAAATTAGCGCAAATGAATATTGAGAATGTGACAAAAGAAAGTCTAGCGCCAGTGATTCAAAAAGCGGCAGCAAAAGACGATACTTTTCCTATGATAGATCCAGAAGTGACGGAAGACCAAGTTTTTGCCGCAATTCAGGCAGTGGAAGCTTTATAATTTTAAGAATTTATTTTTGATGAAAATTCAGGTTCATTCTGTTATACTATTTAAAGAAATGATTTGGCTTTGACCACTAAAAAAGGTGCAGCTAAAAGAAAGAGTGAACAGAAAATTATGGTAAAACTGAAAATAGTAACGGATTCGTCAGCTACGATGAAGCCAAGTTTAAGGGACCAATACGATATCCACATTATCCCTCTTTCTGTTATGATCGACGGAACGGTTTATACTGATGATGAAAATCTTACTGGCGAAAGTTTTATGGAAATGATGGCAAAAGCCAAAAAGTTACCTAAAACCAGTCAACCGCCTATTGGCGAATTTGTTAATTTATATGATGAATTAGGAAAAGATGGTAGTGAAATTCTATCTATTCATATGTCTGAAAAGCTCAGTGGAACGGTTGGAGCTGCAAGGCAGGCAAGTAATATAAGTAAAAGTAAAGTAACGGTTATTGATACAGAGACAACAGATCAATCCTTAGCTTTTGCGGTGATACGAGCTGCGCAGCTGGCACAAGAAGGAAAGACTTCAGAAGAAATATTGCCTGAAATTCAACAAATGTTAAAAAATACAAAATTATATATTGGCGTTTCAACGCTCGAAAATCTTGTTAAAGGTGGGCGTATCAGCCGAGCAAAAGGCCTTTTGTCAAGTATATTGAGTATACGTGTCATTATGGAATTTAAAAACGGAGATTTATTTCCTATCGTAAAGGGACGAGGATCTAAAACCTTCAATAAATGGTTTGAACGTTTGAAAAATGAATTGAAAGAAAATTCGACGGTAAAAAAAATTGGTATTTCTTATGCTGGTGGCAAAGAACAGTGTGAAAAGTACAAAAATGAATTACAGGAATTATTCCCTCAACTGGAAATTTATCTACTGCATACAACACCTATTATTGCGACGCATACGGGAAAAGATGCATTTGCGATTATGTATTATGCGGATCAAGTTTAATAAAATAATGAAAGAGGCTGGGAAAAAAGTCACTTTTCAGTAATGATCATAAAAAAAGTTTTTTGCTTAGAAAGTGATTATTGCTGGAGACATTTGTCCCAGCTTATTTTGATTTTTTAAATTTTGGTGAACAAATTGAAAATCAGTACGATTTTTTCATTATTTTTGATAAACTGATTGTGTGTAAATTTGCAAGAATAAGCTTAAATCTTAGAAAGAGGAAAGAGCCATGAAGAATAAAAAATTTTTTATTCCAATCTTTAGCGTGGCGGCTATCGCTTTAATCATTTTTTTGGTCCTTCAGCTAAGTTTTCCTAAAGCTCAGCCTAAATTAGTCGATAGTGCAAGCGCCAATGATAGTAAGGTCAAAGATCATATTCACTATACAGCTGTGGGTGACTCTCTCACTGAAGGTGTAGGAGATGCGACACAAAATGGTGGCTTTGTTTCTCTTGTGGCGGATGATTTGCAAGACGATTATGCTTTAAGCAGCGTTGAAGTGGATAATTATGGCGTTGCAGGTGAACGAAGTGATCAAATTTTAGAACGTATCAAAGAAGATGATAAGACACAAAATGATATTGCTAGCTCTGATCTTATTACAGTGACAGTAGGTGGCAATGACATTATGAAAGTCATAAAAAGGAATATTTTTGGTCTAAGTGTTGATTCATTTGAAGGTCCGTTAGAAAAATATCAGGATAATCTTTCTGAAATATTAGAAGAAACTCGTTCTCTAAACGCAGATGCGGGCATTTATGTGCTAGGTGTATATAATCCTTTTTATGTTAATTTTCCCGAAATTGAGGATATGCAAACAATCATCCAAAATTGGGACGAAGGAACAAAAGAAATTGTTGAAAAAGATGAAAATGCTTATTTTGTCCCTATCAATGAAGTGATTTCGCAAGGAACTGGTGATGAAGCAGCGCTTAATACGAATAAAAAAAGTTCCTCTTCTGAGGAAGATGATGACCTAAATACGGTGAAAAATAAGGCACTTTATGAGGAAGACAATTTCCATCCTAATACGACAGGGTACCAATTAATCACACGTGAAGTGATGAAAAATATTGATACAACCAAAGATATTTGGTTAAAAGAGGAGAACGCATCGTGAAAGAGGAAAAACGTAAGCATAGAAAATCAACAGAGGAAAATGAAAGAAAAGCAGTTAATAAATGGAAAGTTTCATTTATTATATTATTAGGAATCATCTTAGGATTAGCTGCTTTCTTTTTCTTTCGCGCGACACAGCAAAGAGAAGTGATTCAATACGATACACAACCTATTGTGCAGCGTGAAGGAGAGCCCGTTCTATCAATCAATAGTAATAAAGAACAGATCAATTCATTGATGGATTTTTATTTGCAAAATTATCAAGCAGACTCTGATGTAGAGTACCATTTTCAATTAGAGAATCAAGCCATGTTAACAGGTGATTTTGAGGTCTTAGGCGCACCTATTACTTTTTATTTGTATTTTGACCCATATGTTACTGATAATGGAAATGTACAACTTAAAGCAGATAGTCTTTCAATCGGTACTTTGGATCTTCCAGTGGGTCAAGTGATGAAAATGATCGAAAAAAGCTTTAAATTTCCAAAATGGATTGAGTTTGATCCCGATGAAGAAACAGTACTTCTTCGACTTGATCAATTTCGTATGGAAAATGGGTTATTTATAAAAGCAGAGAAAATCAATTTAGTTGATGATGACATCCAAGTAAGTCTATACTTACCTCAGGACAAAGAAAAATAGGAGTGATTGTATGAAACAAAGAGCAATTTTTGCTGGCGGCTGTTTTTGGTGTATGGTACATCCTTTTGATGAACAGCCTGGAATTTATTCAGTAGTATCAGGTTACACCGGTGGTCATGTAGAAAATCCAACTTATGAACAAGTTGTTACCAAGACAACCGGACACACAGAAGCAGTTGAAATCATTTTTGACCCAGAAATTATTTCTTACAAAGATTTAGTCGAACTTTACTGGCAACAAACAGATCCAACAGATGCTTTTGGACAATTCCAAGATCGCGGAGATAATTATCGTCCAGTCATTTATTATTTAAATGAAGAACAAAAAGAAATTGCGGAAAAAAGTCGTCAAGCACTAGAAAACAGCGGTCGCTTTAACAAACCGATCGTTACCCAAATTGAACCTGCGCAAACATTTTATCCTGCGGAAATGTATCACCAAGATTTTTATAAGAAAAATCCCGAAAATTTTGCTAGAAATCATGCAAAACGCGCTGCCTTTATAAAGGAGAATTGGGGCGAATGAAGCGTAGTTTTTACCATTATTTAATGACCTTAAGAGGCCCAAATGCAGCTGATGAAATTCAAGTCTTTGCTAACAATGCGGCTAAAGATATCCAATTTCCTAAGCAAAGTGATAGTTATGAGGAAATTTCTGATTACTTAGAGATGAATGTTGATTATTTAAGTAATATGGATATTTTTGATAGTGTTTGGCAAAAATATTTAGAAAACAATCGGTGAAGTTCTTTATTAGAATTGAGGTGTTACATGAAAAATAAAAAGATATCTTTGAAAAGCTTCATTATTTCTTTAGTTCTTGTAGCTCTTATATCGGGAGGCCTAGTTTATTGGGTCACTTCAAGTGAATTTTTCCAATCTTCTTCTCTTTCCCAGAATGATTTGTACAAAGTTCATGCTTTGTATAATGATATTCAAGAAAACTATTATGAAGATGTTGACGATGAAGACTTAATTGAAGGTGCACTGGAAGGAATGACGGATTCTTTAGATGATCCTTATACTTCTTATCTAGGAAAACAAGAAGCCGGAGAATTTACCGAGTCATTATCTGGTGATTTTGAAGGGATCGGAGCAACTTTGACGATTGTCGATGACTTGCCAGAAGTTTCTGAAGCACCTGTAAAAGATAGTCCCGCTGAAAAAGCTGGCTTACAGGCAAAAGACAAGATTCTTGAAGTTGATGGAAAAAAGACCGAGGGTAAAGACCTTGATTCAGTTGTGCAGACCATTCGAGGCAAGAAGGGTTCTACTGTAAAACTAGCTGTGGAGCGTGACGATGAAAATTTTGATGTCGAAATCAAGCGCGATACAATCCCGCTTGAGTCTTTGGATTATGAACTTGATGAAGACCATCAAGAGGTGGGCAGTATTGAAATTGCCAGTTTTAATGAAAATACAGCTAAAGAGTTAAGAGATGCAATTAAGGATTTACGCAAACAAGGAGCCAAATCTTTTGTGATTGATCTCCGTCAAAATCCTGGGGGTTATTTAGATCAAGTAGAGGAAATGGCTAGTATGTTTTTAGCTGATGGTAAAACTATTGTTCAATTTGGAACTGATGAAGAGATTACAGGTAAAAGTAAAGCTTCTGAAAAATTGGACGGCGGTTTTAAAGTGAACGAGCCTACCACGGTACTAGTGGATAAACAAAGTGCTTCAGCTTCAGAAATTTTTGCGGCGGCTTTAAAAGAGTCAGCTAATGCGCCGATTGTTGGAACGAATACTTTTGGAAAAGGAACTGTTCAAAGCGTGAGTGACTTTTCTGACGATAGTGAAGTCAAAATGACCGTACAAAAATGGTTAACGCCAAAGGGCGAATGGATCAATGAAAAAGGTGTTGAACCAACAATAGAAGCTGATTTACCGGATTATGCTTACTTACCTCCGCTACCAAAAGATGAAACTTTTGAGAAGGGCGATCAATCAGATACGGTTAAGAACTTGCATAAGTTTTTGCAAGCATTAGGGTATGACACAAAAGGCGATGAGTTTAACGATAAAACTGTACAAGCTGTAAAAGACTTTCAAGAAGAACAAGACATTGCACAAAGTGGTAGTGTAGATAAAAAGACTAGCACAGCTATTGAACAAGAGGTTGTTAAAAAGATCCAAAATTCTGATTCAGTGTATAAAAAAGCAATTGAAGAACTAACAAAATGAGGAACTAGACGAGGTCGATAGCTAGATGAATAAAGAACGATTTTTCGAATGGTTTTGGCTGATAATAAAATATTCATTTGCTGCTGGTCTGCTAGCACTTTTGATTCGAGGGTTTTTGTTAATTCCTATGCCAGTGCAAGGAAGTTCAATGGAAGATACTGTGTCACAAGGAGATATGGTATTAGTTGAGCGTTTATCAAGTGTTAAACGTTTTGATGTTGTTGTTTTTAACCTCCCAGATGGTAGCACTTATGTTAAAAGAGTTATCGGCTTACCAGGCGAATCGGTTAGTTATAAAGATGATCAGCTTTATATCAATGATAAAAAAGTAGCTGAACCTTTCCTAGAAGATAATCTCCATAGTGATGACGAATCAGCTCCTTATACCCATGATTTTGATTTTGAAGAATTAATGGGTGTAAAGAAATTAGGAAAAGATAGTTATTTTGTCATCGGTGATAATCGTCGTCTTTCAAAAGATAGTCGTTCTTTTGGCGCAATTTCAGAAGATGAGATCTTGGGAACCGCTCATTTTGTTTACTATCCTTTGCCACATATGAAATTTATTTAAAGAGAAATCTTGTAAAGTTCAAATAGCCGACTTTACAAGATTTTTTTGTAAATGATTTTAATGAAAAGAATAATTATTTTTATTTTGCTAACTAGGATTAGGAAACAGTATTTGCAAATGTTTTTAAGTAACTAAAAAGTGGCCCTTTTTTACTTATATTTAAGACCAATTTTATATTTTTGGCCCTTTCCTTCTTAGACTTTGGGCCAAGTGCTTTATGTTTGGCCCTTTCTTAATTGTTTTTAAGTCCAAATGTTTAGCTCTTGGACCTTGTTCTGCTTGGTTTAGGGCCAAATATTTAGCCTTTGGCCCTTGTCATACTGAACTTAGGTCCAGTGGCATTACTTTGTTCATTAAGTTTAACTTTAGCATTTTAAATTAATTGCCATTTAATACTTTTACACTCTCCTACTTGAAGTTTCCGAATGAAAACTCTATAATGAGAAATGTGAAAAATGTTCACTTATTATAAATTAAGTTTGGAGGCTTTTATTTATGAAAATTGCAATTGCAGGGGCCGGCGCGATGGGTTCCCGGTTCGGACTGATGTTGAAACAAGGTGGTAACGATGTTTTGCTAATCGACGGCTGGCAGGAGCATATCAATGCCATCAAAGAAAACGGATTGAAGGCTAATTATAATGGCGAAGAAATTACTGTTAAAGTCCCAATTGTTAATCAGAATGAGGTGCCCACTGGTGAGCAATTTGATTTGATTATCTTATTCACGAAGGCAATGCAGTTGGAAAAAATGCTGCAGGATGTTAAACCATTAATTGCTGATCACACAGAAGTTTTGTGTCTTTTAAACGGTATCGGTCATGAAGACGTAATCGAAAAATTCGTACCGATGGAAAAAATCTTTATCGGCAACACCATGTGGACTGCTGGTCTAGAAGGTCCCGGCAAGGCTAAATTATTTGGCAGCGGGTCTGTTAAATTGCAAAATCTAGGTATTGGCCAAGAAGAATCAGCGAAAAAATTGGCGGAAACTTTGTCCGCGTCTGGTTTAAATGCCAAATATTCCGACAACATTCATTATTCAATTTATCGTAAAGCTTGTGTCAATGGTACGATGAATGGCTTATGCACGATTTTAGACGTCAATATGGCGGGGCTTGGTGCAACCAAACCTGCTCATGACATGGTAGTGACTATTGTTAACGAATTTGCAGCTGTTGCTGCCAAAGAAAACGTCAACTTAGACATTCCCGAAGTAATCGAACATGTAGAAACTTGTTTTGACCCGACTACGATTGGTATGCATTTCCCATCGATGCACCAAGACTTGATAAAAAATAACCGTTTGACCGAGATTGACTACATCAACGGAGCCATTTCTCGTAAAGGTAAAAAATATGGCGTAGTAACTCCTTACTGTGATTTCTTAACGCAACTGGTTCATAGTAAAGAAGAAATTCTAGGAGCGAAATAGTAATCATTAGAAAGAGGACGAGAAAATGGAAGAAAAATTAACTCCAAAAATATTTTTAAATAAAGTATTAGCGGGTACCGCAACGGGGATCATCGTAGGGTTGATTCCTAACGCGGTATTGGCAGCAATTTTGAAATTATTTGGTGAAAATACCTTAGCAGTAACGATCACACAAATGGCAGTTATTTTCCAACTAGCTACTCCACTATTGATTGGCGCTTTGATTGCGGTGCAGTTTGGCTTCAAACCAATGCAAATGTTAGTAGTTGCCGGTGCAGCTTTCGTTGGCTCCGGTGTTGTGAAATTCAATCCTGACACAGCTACTTATATCGGTGCTGGTACCGGAGACATCATCAATACCATGATTACTGCATCAATCGCTGTCGGCATGATCTTGTTGATCGGCGAAAAATTTGGGTCCGTGGCAATTGTTGCAACACCAATCGTTGTTGGTATCGGCGCTGGTCTAATCGGCTATTATTTATATCCTTACGTAACCAAGATTACTGCCGCTATCGGTGACTTAATTAATACCTTTACTACTTTGCAACCAATTTTGATGTCAATCTTGATTGCATGTTCCTTTGCTTTCTTGATTATCTCGCCGATCTCTACAGTTGCCATTGGTATGGCAATTCAATTGAACGGTGTTTCTGCTGGTGCAGCCGCTATGGGTGTTGCCGCAACAACAGTTGTCTTGGTAGTTAACTCTTGGAAAGTCAACAAACCAGGGGTTACTTTGGCCATCGCATTGGGTGCTATGAAAATGATGATGCCAAACTTGTTTAGGAAACCAATTATCTTGGTGCCATGTCTATTCACCGCTATCATCTCAGCAATTCCAGCAGCGTTATTCTCAGTCTCAGGGACTCCTGCTTCTGCTGGTTTCGGTTTGGTAGGGTTGGTAGGTCCGTTGGCTTCATTGGACGCCGGTTTGAGTATTATTCTACTATTAATCAGCTGGTTTGTTGTACCAATCGTAGCTGCTTTCGTAGGTCAAATCTTATTTGAAAAAATCTTGAAATTGTATGATCGTAAAGATGTTTTCGAATTTTTAGGATAGTCAACTAGAAAAAGTGTGAGCCTTGTGCTCACGCTTTTTTGTGCAATTGAAGTTGGTGAATCTCAGCGAAAAGAGAAAGGTACCTTAAATAGTGTGTTTCTGGTCAATAGCACAATGAAATATCTAAATACATTATGAACTGCTTTTCGTTTTATGAAGAGCAGTTTGTGCTATTTGAGAAATTGCTCAATTTAATCATTAAGTAGTTTCATCAATGGTGACTATGCTACTGCAATTCTTGTTGTACCAACCGGGAGCGTCAATAATTTTGTGTAAATAACTCGTCCTTCTGCAAAATAATGGGTTACTCAGTAAACATTGAAGCTAATGTATCCGTCACTTGTTGGAAGCCTTTATGGCTTCTATTTAAGAATTTTTGATTGTATGTATCAAAGATGGATACTAGGAAACGCTCTAGTGATTCTTCATTTTGAAACTGCTCTTTTCTGCGGCTGTATTTCTTGATTTATTTATTGAAAGATTCGATTAAATTAGTTGAGTAAATGCTTCGGCGGATACCAGGCGGAAACTCATAAAAAGTCAATAAATCTTGATTTTTTATCAGTGACTGCGTCACTTTAGGATAAGTTTTCTGCCACTTCTCAATCATACTCCCTAAAAAGGTATTTGCCTCTTCCTTTGAGCTAGCTTGATAAACAGCCTTAAAATCATCACAGATTTCTTTTCGATCTTTGACACGTACTTTATGAGCAATATTACGGGAAACGTGAACACAGCAATGTTGGTATTTAGCTTTAGGATAAATCTGGTGAATCGTATCTTTCATGCCTTTTAAGCCATCGGTAATAAACACTAAGACATCATGAACCCCTCTGGAGTAAATGTCCTGTAACAACTCATTCCAAACGTAGGTCGATTCAGTCGGAGCAATCGCATAACTTAGTACTTCTTTAGTGCCGTCTTCTCGTATACCAATGGCAATATAGATTGCTTCTTTGGAGACGGTTTGCCGTTTTAAAGGAATATAAGTAGCATCCATGAAAATAGCGACATACTTATCATTTAGAGTTCTAACTTTAAATGCATTTACTTCTTCAGTCAGCACTTTAGTCATGTTGGACATGGTTTGGGGCGTGTAGTGATGCCCATACATTTTCTCAATCAAGTCTGCGATTTCCGACATGGTAATACCTTTTCGGAAGAGGTGAATGACGGTCTCCTCTAAGGTATCATTCGTCCGTCTATAAGCAGGAACAGTCTGTTGCTTGAACTCGCCGTTGCGGTCGCGCGGAATTCTGTGAATGTGTTATGGTAACTCTATTCTACAGAAGAGACTTCCTTTTTTCTATTTACACAAAATATTTTATACTCTCGATTAAGGATTCAGAGATAATTTTTTAATTGAAGAATATCGAGAAGAATTATTAAAAAGGTATATTTTATAATAAACTTAGCCACTTCATAAAATAAAAAACATCATTACCCAATTTCATGTATTATTGAAGTTCCCACACAATCAATAAAGGATGAATTGTCCTGAGGATTTCACATATTTACGCAAAGGCAAACACCTTAAGTATCAGGAATGAAAAAAATTGAAGCTTGGAAATAACGTGACCGACAGCTATCCAATCGTGCAATCGCAAAATTACTCGAACGGCTCCTCAAACAATTCATACTGAAGTAAAAAACGGTACGGTCCGTCAAATTAAACGTCAAGTTCAAAAAGGAAAAACCTATGGCTATGAGCCCTTCGTTTATTCCGCCGATACTGGTCAGGCTTCTTATGAAAGAGCTCAAGTAAACTGTCGCAAACAACCGAAATGGGTTGCAGCTCCAGACTTCATGGCGTATGCTGATTATCAGATGAAGAAAAAAAGTATTCACCCGATGTCCATGTGGGACGTGCAAAAAAACTGAACTTATTTCCCCATGAAGAGATTCCTTGCACGACAACGCTGTACAACTATATTGATCTTGGCTTAATGGAAACAAAAAATATTGACCAGCATCTCAAGATTCGGCGGAAAACCAACAAATCGCGAAACAGATGAAACAAAAAAATTTTTGGCGATCTGATCGAGAAACGACCGGATATGGTGGATAAACGGGAATGCTTCGGCGCTTTATCTCGAAGGGAACACGTATGGAACATGTATCCCTATCATTGATACGGCGTGTCCAAGACTGGATGAACAGGTTACCAAGAAAAATATTAGGCTACGCCACTCTCCCCGTGAGTGTTTACTTGAAGAGATGTCGAAACTTGCGCTCACTGCCGCATGAGCTTGATGATGAGACTCCTTGGCATGATGGTCTTTGGACAGTTCTTTGGAGTTAATCTCAGTACTTCTGACCAATCTACTATGCGCAGTGCCATGCCCGAGCTCATTTTCAAGCGCATGCTAGATAGTGTTTAAAATAGAATAACTAGTGAATTTCAATAAGTTGCTAAGTTCTACTTGAAATTTGCGTCTTATATATATAACAAATTTATGAAAAGCAAGATAAGATATTAGCTTTAACTGTTTGTGAGGCGTATAGACAATTCCTGTCTGTATGCCTTTTTTATTTTGAAAAAAATTTAGTTTTTTCGAAAAATGCTCACTCCCAAATTGTAGTAATAATGGAAAGGGATAGAAGTAAAACGAGTTGAATGAATTTTTTGAGGAGGAAAATTTATGGGCGACTCAGGGGAAACCCACATTCGACACGCGTTTGACAGTTTTTGTAAGAAAGTAGTCCGCAACGAGGCATTAAACATTCAAAAGAAATACGCTAGATTTCGCCAACGTCAAATCTCAATGGAGATATTGAAACAAAAAGGACTGGATACAGAGTTTTATTATTCAGAACCAAATATGAATAGTAGTGGTAGCTTTATTGTCCTAGGTATAAAGATTTTTATTTCAAATGAGGAGTTGTCAAATGCGATTGCAGCATTATCTAGTCTAAGACAAGAAATCATTTTGATGTCCTTCTTCATCGGTCTCAACGATCGTGAAATTGGCGATATTATTGGGAAAAGTCTCGGCGGTGTTTGGTACCAACGACAAGTGGCCTTGGAAGAGTTAGGAAAGTATTTGGGTGGCAATTATGAAGCAAAATAAACGATATATACCGTTTATACCAGTAGCTACTATTGAAGCCGCAGTCTCTGGTGATTCAATCGCCATGTCCATCGTTCTGTCAAAATATCAAAATTATATATCACGATTAGCCATGAAACCTGTCTATGAAGAAGAAAAAGGAATGGTTATGTACGTAGATGAATGTATGCGTAGACAACTGGAAACGAAATTGATTGAGAAGATACTTGAATTTGACACAACTCGTTAAAGTATTTTTTCCCTTTCCTTTTCATTCTATGGAAGTTTTTTATCAGTTTACAATAAAGGATTTCCATAGGCTGAAAATAGCCTAACGCTCTTTGACAAGTGAATAGTAAATCTATCAGTACATGTAGATTGCGATTTTCTAGTTACGCCATGAAAAGGTTATCCTTTGAGCGACAAGTTTAATATGAAAATTATGACTACGATAATGATACTTCCGTAACCAAATTGGCCCGCCATTACTGGGGGGAGGTGAAATTCCTATGTGCTTTTGGCAGAGCAGCTGATAGATTAGAATACTTTCGAATTGATTCTGATTTCTCAAAAAGAAATAGTGAGATAATTTATTTGTGTATAGTATGTACTATTTAATAGGAAGGAATTGAACTTTTGATGAAACTTACTAAAGATGAAGAATTAGAGACCGAGTGGACTAACAAAAAAGGCTTAATGAAAAGATATGAACATCTGAATGTCAATACGCTGAGTCATTGGTTGATGGAGATGAGAAGAAGTAGAGATTTTAGGAAATACGTTATTAACCCGACTCCAAAATTAGTTTGGATAAATATTAATGGATTTCATGAATTTTTGAAATATAAGCAAAGAACCAATTTCCGTTAAGTCGCTGTTAAAACAAAGTTGGTGTGATAAAATAGTGACTGGAGGAGATCTATTACACGTTTTTACAATCAATATCACACCAACTTATAGGAGTGATTTGAGATGGCATCACATGTAAAATTACCAAGTGGAAATTTTCAATGTATTAGCCGATATACTAATCCTTTAACTGGAAAGAGAACGAAAATTACTCTGACTTATTCTGGCAGCACTCGGAAAGCTCAAAGAAATGCTGAACGTGAATTAGAAGACAAGATTGATCGAATTTTAGAAGAATATGAATATGCCCAACCAGATAGAATATTACGTTTCTCTCAACTTGTAGAAAAATGGCTTGAGCATTGGCGAGTCGGAGTTAATGAAAGAACAGTAGAACGAGAAATTTTAGTGATTCGAAGAGTGAATGAATTAATTGATGGTGACGTTTTAGTTGAAAGTATCACACCATTATTACTCGAAAAATTGTTAACTGATTATCAAAAAAAATACGATAGTTCATATTCTACGATGATTCATATTAAGAGTACCTTAAATAAAATTTTTCGATATGCAGTAAAACATCGTATTTTAGTTTATTCTCCCATGTCTGTTGTCGAGTTGAATTTACCTCGAGAAAAGAAAATGGAACCCAAAATAAGAAGAAAGTTAAAATATCTCGAACCACATGAGCTAAATGCTTTCCTAACAGAGGTTAAGAAATCGGTGAATCCAGTTTATTACCATCTTACTTTGTTCTTAGTAAATACTGGACTTCGAATTGGAGAGGCAGGAGCTTTAACAGTAGATGATGTCGATTTTGAAAATCGGAGAATAACAGTCACAAAAAATCTAATTCAAATTGGCAAAGGGAAATTTGAGTATGGGCCACCTAAAACAGAAGAATCTGAACGGGTAGTCGGATTGTCCCAGGTAGCTTTGAAAAGTTTAATTGTTGCTATGGAAAAAAGCAAACAGTTAGATAGGAGATATCAAATAAAACCTTGGAAATCATATGTCCAAACAGACTCAATATTCAGAACGTTAAACGGTGCGCCAGTTACTTCCAAATCCTACCGAACGTTTATTCATAGGATTCAAGATGATTTAAGAGAAAACTGCGAAAGTAAGTATGGGTTTAAATGGGTTAAAAATATAACTCCTCACTCTTTTAGGTTTATTAATATTACTTACTTAAAGGATAGTGAGGGGGTTGATCCAAAATCAATCCAATCTCATGTGGGACATACAGATTTGAGAACTACAATGAACGTTTATGCTCAAACTTCAAATAAAGGTACAACACGAATTGTAAATGCTCTTGATCATTGGCTAGATAAAGACAATCCACTTGATTTTTATCCGGAGGTTTTCTGTAGTGAGTATTCAACTAGGCTCAATAAGATTTTGAGAGAAAATATAGATAAAGATGTAATCAAGTTTACTCTCGAAGATTTTAAAAGAGCTTTAGGAATTCCTCCCGAATACCAAACTAGACACTTAAAGAATAACATTCTTCAGAAGATGATTAGTGATTTGAGTGAAGAATGGCAAGCATTTGATATTGAAACAATTTATGGTAAAATGCGAAAGATACTAGGTTACAAGATAACGTATGGAAACAATCTGGTGTTGAAGGGCAATCTTTAAATTGTCCCATGTTTGTCCCATGCGAAGTATTTTAACTTAAATTCTATGAGTCAAGGCCTTTAAAACCTTGATATGAAAGGAGTGGACTTAATAATATGACCATTCAATGGTTTCCTGGCCATATGGCAAAGGCGAAGCGCCAAGTATCCGAAAAAATAAAACATGTTGATATTGTTTTTGAGTTGGTTGATGGGCGTCTTCCGATTTCTTCTAGAAATCCAATGTTAGACGAAATTTTACAACAAAAGCCTCGCCTTGTATTAATCAATAAGGCGGATCTAGCAGATCCTGTGCAAACAAAAAAATGGGAAACATATTTTAACGCGCAAGGTTATGCTTCTCTTGCTATTAATTCACAAGATAATAAGGGTAGTAAATCGATCCTGCCAAAAACAAAAGAAGCACTCGCTGAAAAACTGCAACGTGAACAGGAAAAAGGGTTAAAGCCAAGGGCTATACGAGCTATGGTAATCGGTATTCCTAATGTCGGAAAATCAACATTACTCAATCGTTTGGCAGGGAAAAAAATGGCTCAGACGGGAAATAAACCGGGCGTCACAAAAGGTCAACAATGGATACGTTATAAAAAAGATTTAGAATTATTAGATACACCGGGTATTTTATGGCCTAAATTTGAAGATCAAGAAATTGGTAAAAAGTTGGCATTAACAGGTGCAATTAAGGACCAATTATTTCATCAGGATGATATTGCTATTTATGCTTTGGACTTTTTTAAGCAATTTTATCCAGAACAACTTGCCGAGCGTTATCAATTGTCTGCAGAAGATTTAGCACTTTCTACAGCTGAATTATTAATGTTGATTACTAAAAAGCAAGGTTTTCAAGATGATTACGATAAAGGAAGCCAGCGTGTAATCCATGATATAAGAGAAGGCAAGTTGGGTAAATATACTTTAGATCGTTATGAAGAAATGAGTGAGTAGATGGCAAAAGAGGCAATTTCTGAGATAAAAACGCATTTATTAGCTATTGAAACAATGAGTGATCCTTATGTTAAACAATTACAAGTGGATGAACGTAAAGGTGTACAAAAGCTTCTCCTACAATTAGAAAAACGTTTAGCACAAAAAGAAACATTAAAAGAACAGTTTTATAGCATGCAAGCTTTCGAACGTTCATGTTACAAGCAAGGTCATCATTTTGTTGCAGGTATTGACGAAGTGGGGCGGGGGCCTCTGGCTGGTCCGGTGGTTGCAGCAGCGGTTATTTTACCCGAAGATAGTGAAATTTTAGGGCTCAATGATTCAAAACAACTTAGTGAAAAGAAGCGTTTAGATTTAGATAATAAAATTAAAGAACAAGCGACAGCTATCGGAATTGGCGAAATCCCTGCTGAACAAATCGATCAAGTAAATATTTATCAAGCCAGTAAAATGGCTATGACAGAAGCGGTGGAAAATTTGGCAGTAAAAGCAGATCACCTTTTGATTGACGCGATGTCTATAGATATTAATATTCCGCAAGAAAAAATCATAAAAGGTGATGCTAGAAGTGTATCGATCGCTGCTGCTAGTATTATTGCTAAAGTTTATCGTGACCAGCTAATGAAAAAATATCATCAGACATACCCTTATTATGCTTTTGACAAAAATGCTGGTTATGGTACTAAGGCGCATTTAACTGGACTAAAAGAACACGGTATTACAGCCATTCATCGTAAATCGTATGCACCCATAAAAAAATATTTATAAAAAAGAAATCCCTCTTTTTTGCGTATTTATTAGTAAATACTTAAAAAGAGGGGGATTTTTTTGAATTATGAAGAATTGTCGATGATCGAAAAAACGGTATTAAAATTAACTTATTGTAAAGGAATCGGTTTAATTGGAAAGTGGAAAATCGTGAAATTTTATGAAAAATTTCAGGCTGAAAACTTTTTTGTGGAAGATGTGATACAGATTGCACAAATCAATCGATACAAGGGAATGTTCCGGCAAAGCTTTCGAGAAATTACTGATGATTGGCTAAAAGAAAAATTACAAGATCAGCAGTATGTCACTTGGTTATCATCGGATTACCCGTCAGAATTATTAGAGCTTCCTTATCCTCCATTAGTTATCTTTTATAGAGGAAATCTTGACCTGTTAGATTATCCACGTTTAGCTTTTGTAGGCGCGCGACAAGCGAGTAAATATTCAACACAGGTCATTAGTAAACTACTTCCTACCATTGTAGGGCGACATTTTGTGATCGTTAGTGGCTTAGCAAGAGGCGTTGATCGGATGAGCCATGAAATGACGATTCGTTCGGGCGGTTTAACAATCGGTGTTGTTGGTTGTGGTTTGGATATTTGTTATCCCAGAGAAGTTAGTTTGCTTTTTGGCGAAATGAAGAAAAATCATTTGGTTTTAAGTGAATATCCGCAAGGTACACCAATTCGTAAAAATCATTTTCCTATGCGGAATCGAATTATCGCGGGTTTAAGTAAAGCAACTTGCGTTGTCGAAGCAAAGGAACGTAGCGGATCTTTGATTACTGCTCAATTAGCGCTGGATTATGGAAAAGAAGTTTTTGCTATACCAGGTGAAATTTTAACTGGTCAATCTGATGGTTGTCATCGTCTTATTCAAGACGGCGCCAAATGCGTGGTTTCAGTACAAGATATTTTAGAAGAATTGCCTAATTTTTAAAACGGTAATTAAATCCTCTGTGTTTCCTTTCTTGACAAACTCATCTCAAATGGCTATGATAGGCTACGATTTGTTATTCGAAAATTAAATGGCACGATATATAGCATAAACCATTTACGAAAGGGGCCTTTTAATGGCTTATAAATATTTGGTGATCGTGGAATCACCAGCAAAAGCTAAAACGATCGAAAAATATCTTGGCCGTAATTATAAAGTTGTAGCCAGTGTTGGACATGTTCGTGACTTACCAAAAAGTAAAATGGGGATCGATGTTGAAAACAACTATGAGCCTTATTATATTACGATTCGTGGTAAAGGCGATGTGATTAAAGATTTAAAAAAACATGCAAAAAAAGCAGAAAGAGTTTATCTTGCTAGTGACCCGGATAGAGAAGGGGAAGCTATCGCTTGGCATTTGTCTTATATTTTAGGTTTAGACCCTCATGATAAAAATCGCGTGGTCTTTAATGAAATTACAAAAGACGCTGTTAAAGAAGCCTTTAAAGAACCAAGAACAATTGATTTAGATTTGATTGATGCACAACAGGCACGTCGTGTGTTGGATCGTTTGGTTGGTTATTCTATCAGCCCGATTCTTTGGCGTAAGGTAAAAAAAGGTTTGAGTGCGGGTCGTGTGCAATCAGTTGCTCTTAAAATGGTTATTGACCGAGAAAAAGAAATCCGTAACTTTACACCAGAAGAATATTGGAGTATTGATGGAAATTTCAAAAAAGGCCGAAAAAAATTCAAGGCCAATTTCTGGGGACTTGATGGTAAAAAGAAAAAATTACCTAATGAAGATGCGGTTAAGGAAGTTACTCAACGTATATCTGGCAAAGATTATAATGTAACTAAGGTTGAAAAAAAAGAACGTAAAAGAAATCCAGCCGCACCTTTTACTACAAGTAGTATGCAACAAGAAGCCGCTCGTAAATTGAATTTTCGGACAGGCAAAACAATGATGGTTGCGCAACAGTTATATGAAGGAATCTCTTTGGGAAAAGGCGGTACGACTGGTTTGATCACTTATATGCGTACTGACTCTAAAAGAATTTCCGATACTGCTAAACAAGAAGCGACAGATTTTATTGAACAGACTTATGGTAAAAATTATGCCGCACATAGTAATAAGAAATTAAAAAATGCGCAAAGCGCACAGGATGCTCACGAAGCAATTCGTCCAACAAGTGCGATGCGTAGTCCAGAGGAAATTGGAAAATATTTGGATAAAGACCAGTTGAAGTTATATCGTTTGATTTGGTCACGCTTTATCGCCAGTCAAATGAAACCAGCCATTCTTGATACAGTAAAAGCTACCTTAGATCAAAATGGCGTTATTTTTGTGGCAAATGGCTCTAAGGTAAAATTTAAAGGTTTTATGGAAGTGTATGTTGAGGGCCGAGATGATGGTAAAAAAGATAAAGAAAATGTTTTGCCAGAACTAGCTTCGGGTGACATTGTACAATCAGAAGACATTACGCCCAATCAACATTTTACGCAGCCACCTGCTCGTTTTAGTGAAGCAACACTCATTCGAACTCTGGAAGAAAATGGTGTTGGTCGCCCATCCACTTATGCGCCGACTTTACAAACGATCCAGAAACGTTATTACGTTAAACTTACACAAAAACGTTTCGAACCAACTGAATTAGGTGAAATCGTCAATAACCTTATTGAAGACTTCTTTCCTGAAATTGTTGATGCATCCTTTACAGCTGGAATGGAAGAGGATTTAGACCATATCGAAGAAGGAAAAGAAGAGTGGGTTAAGGTCATCGATCGTTTTTATCAACCATTTGAAAAAGAACTGGAAACAGCTGAAGAAAAAATGGAAAAGATCGAAATCAAAGATGAACCAGCTGGCTTTGATTGTGATGTTTGTGGCCATCCAATGGTCATTAAGTTAGGTAGATATGGTAAATTTTACGCTTGCAGTAATTTTCCTGAATGCCGTAATACCAAACCGATCGTCAAAGAAATCGGAGTAACCTGCCCTAAATGTCAAAAAGGACAAGTTATTGAAAGAAAATCAAAGAAAAACCGTATCTTTTATGGTTGTGATCGTTATCCTGATTGTGACTTTATTTCCTGGAATAAACCAATTGGTCGCAATTGTCCGAAATGCGATCATTATCTAGTTGAGAAAAAGAAAAAAGCCAGCAAACAAGTCGTTTGTTCCAACTGCGATTATAAAGAAGATGAACAAAAATAAAGAAAAAATTTCCATGATGTCATATGACATTATGGATTTTTTCCCCTTTGAAAAAGTTATAGAAAATGGATAAGGATAAAATTCATAATTTTTTCAATTGTGAGCAGAATTTGAAATATTGGTTAAATTCTGACAGTTCATTTGTATTTTTATCCGTTCTATGCTACATTTTAGAAGAAATAGGAAAAAGAGGAAGTGCAAGATGACAAAAGATTGGCCCAAGGAATATTACCGTTATCTCACAGTTGAGCGCGGTTATTCTGAAAAAACA
Source organism: Tetragenococcus halophilus subsp. flandriensis (assembly GCF_030161475.1). Lineage (GTDB taxonomy): Bacteria > Bacillota > Bacilli > Lactobacillales > Enterococcaceae > Tetragenococcus > Tetragenococcus halophilus_C. Next base: position 33,577 of record NZ_BSUG01000009.1, read on the forward strand.
AAAGAGGCTTACAAGGAAGATATTAATAATTTTTTTGTCTTTTTAAAAGACTCTGGAGACGTTAATTATTTGCAGATTGATCATCGCGACGTACGCGTTTATTTAAGTGAATTAAATGAACAAAGTTATAGTCGTAATACAGTTAGCCGTAAAATTGCCAGCTTGCGTTCTTTTTATCATTTTTTATTAAAACATGAAGTGATAGAAGAAAATCCTTTTTCTTATGTTCACTTGAAAAAAAAGAATGTCAAACTACCTCGCTTTTTTTATGAAAAAGAAATTGAGGCGTTATTTGACAGTGTTCAAGGAAACAAACCTTTGCAACAAAGAGATCGTGCCTTATTAGAGGTCTTATATGGTTCTGGTTTGCGAGTTAGTGAGTGCGCTTCATTGACCCTTGAGCAAATTGATTGGGAAAACAGTGTGTTGTTTATCCATGGAAAAGGAAATAAGGATCGTTACGTGCCCTTTGGCGCTTATGCACAAGAAGCCTTAGATGTGTATTTATCTGAAGGACGTTCTTTTTTGATGGAAAAATACCATAAAGATCATGTATATGTTTTTGTTAACCGTTTAGGTGATGGGATCACTTCAACGGGTATTGAGTATGCCTTAAATCAGGTAATCAAAAAAAGTAGCTTGGATTCACAAATTCATCCGCATATGTTACGACATACTTTTGCTACTCATTTATTAAATAATGGAGCTGATTTGCGGACGGTTCAAGAACTACTAGGGCATGCTAATTTATCAACGACACAAATTTATACGCATGTAACGAAAGAAAACCTACAAAAAAATTATCGTCAGTTTCATCCAAGAGCATGAAACTAAATGAAAATTAGGAGGAACAAATATAATGGAATCACAATTTCATTCAACAACGATATGCGCGGTTGAAAAAGACGGCAAATTTGCTATGGCTGGAGATGGCCAAGTAACTATGGGAGAACAAGTTGTTATGAAAGGTACGGCTCAAAAAGTACGTCGTATCTATAATGGAGAAGTTGTTGTTGGCTTTGCTGGAAGCGTAGCTGACGCATTTACTTTAGAAGAAAAATTTGAAGAAAAACTAAATGAATATCATGGAAATTTACAAAGAGCGGCTGTTGAATTAGCGCAAGAGTGGCGTACACAACGTTCAATGCAAAAGCTTGAAGCAATGCTGATCGTTATGAATAAAGATGAAATGTTACTTGTTTCAGGTACCGGCGAAGTGATTACTCCGGACGATGGTATCTTGGCGATTGGCTCTGGGGGAAACTTTGCATTAGCTTCTGCTAGAGCGATGCGTAAATATGCCAGTGATAAATTGTCCGCTAAAGAAATTGCAGAAAATGCCTTGAATATCGCAGCAGACATTTGTATTTTTACCAACCATGACATTAATGTGGAGGAATGTTAATTTTATGCCAAATCGAGAAAAAACACCTAAAGAGATAGTAAATGAATTAGATAGTTATATTATTGGCCAAGATCAGGCGAAAAAATCAGTAGCGGTGGCTTTACGCAATCGCTATCGACGTTTACAGTTAGAAGAACAAATGCAACAAGATGTTACCCCTAAAAACATTTTGATGATCGGGCCTACCGGCGTTGGGAAAACAGAAATTGCGCGACGTCTAGCAAAAACCATTTCAGCACCTTTTGTAAAAGTAGAAGCGACGAAATTTACCGAAGTCGGTTATGTAGGTCGTGATGTAGAATCTATGGTGCGTGATTTGGTTGAAAATGCGATTCAAATTGTTAAAAAAGAAAAATACAGCGGTGTTTATAGCCAAGCAGAGAAAAAAGCGAACCGTCGTTTAGCTAAAGCTTTAGCACCAGGGATCAAAAAAGAAAAAAAGAATAATCAAAATCCCTATGAACAAATGATGAATATGTTTAACCCAAATCAACAACAGCAAGAAAATGAAGAACCTGAAGAAGAATTAACTGAAGAAATCAGAAGTAATCGCCAAGCAATTTTTGAGCAATTACAAAAAGGGGTTTTGGATAGTCGCGAAGTGACGATTCAAGTAGAAGAAGAAAAAAGTCAAAACCCAATGATGAATAATGGCTTAGAACAAATGGGGATTGACTTAAGTGAAGCATTCTCTCAATTAAAGCCTAATAAAAAAGTTGATCGTACTTTGCCGGTAAAAGATGCTAGAGAGCTTTTGATCCAAGAAGAATCAGCCAAATTAGTTAATGACGCTGATATTCATAGTGAAGCGATTAAATTAGCTGAATCTAGTGGGATCATCTTTATTGATGAAATTGATAAAGTTACGGCGAAATCAGAACAATCTGGTGATGTTTCCAGAGAAGGTGTCCAAAGAGACATTTTACCGATCGTTGAGGGCTCACAAGTAAATACAAAATATGGTGCTTTACAAACAGATCATATTTTGTTCATTGCTTCTGGTGCTTTCCATGTATCTAAACCAAGTGATCTCATTCCTGAATTACAAGGACGTTTTCCAATTCGCGTTGAATTAAATGATCTAAACGCTGAAGACTTTGTTAAGATTCTAAAAGAACCTAATAACGCCTTAGTTAAGCAATACGTTGCTTTATTAGAAACTGAAAATGTAAGTGTGACATTTACTAAAGAAGCGATTGAAAAAATTGCCAATATTGCCTTTGAAGTTAATCGTGACACCGATAATATCGGAGCTAGACGATTGCATACCATTTTAGAAAGACTATTAGAAGACTTATTATTTGAAGCTTCTGATATGCAAATGGGAGAAATCCAAATCACAGAAGCATATGTTGAAGATAAATTGTCTGATATTGCTAAAAATAAGGATTTAAGTCGTTACATTCTGTAAAAATTTGTCGAATAGTTGGAAAGCAAGTAAAGGAGAAGATGATGAGTACACTTTTAGAACAAACAAGAAAAATTAATGAGTTATTGCAGCAAAATAACACTTTTAACACAGATTCGGACTTACCTTACGGCGAAATGGCGGATGTATTAGGAGATATTTTAAATAGTAATACCTACATTATTAGCGCTGATGGTAGTGTCTTAGGTTTTACGGAAATATTGGATGTAAATAATGAACGTGTCAAAAACATGTTTTTACAAAAGCAATTTCCTACAAGTTATGCGAATATGGTCGATCAATTGAAATCAACAGAGGCCAATATTACCATTGAAAGTGATATGACTGCTTTTCCTGTGGAATTGCGTGAAAAATATCCTAATGGTTTAACCACTGTGGTTCCGATCTTCGGTGCCGGTGAACGTTTAGGAACAATTATCTTATCACGTATTGAACAACCCTTTGATGATGATGATTTGGTTTTAGCAGAATACAGCGCAACCGTTGTTGGTATGCAAATCTTATACCAACAATCACGAAGCATTGAAGAAGATGTGCGTAGTACAACAGCTGTACAAATGGCGGTTGGTACGCTTTCTTATAGTGAATTAAAAGCTGTTCAAGCGATTTTTGAAGCTTTAGATGGTGATGAAGGACGTTTAACGGCTTCAAATATTGCTGATAAGATCGGCATCACTCGTTCTGTTATCGTCAATGCTTTGCGGAAACTTGAATCGGCAGGTATTATTGAATCACGTTCATTAGGTATGAAAGGAACTTATCTGAAAGTTTTAAATCATCGCTTTAAAGATGAATTAGATAAAGCCTAACTTTGGAGAAAAGAGGAATATGCGATGGCAATTATGATTGAAACGGATCATTTAAAAGCAGTTCTCAATGAAAAAGGCGCCGAATTAGCGAGTTTAAAACGTAAAGACGCTGATATTGAATATATTTGGCAAGCTGATCCAAATTATTGGAAAAGACATGCGCCAGTTTTGTTTCCCATCGTCGGTTCGTTAAAAGATAACACTTATGTATATAAGGGTAAAAGTTATCGTTTATCTCAACACGGATTTGCCAGAGATATGGATTTTGAGGTAATTGAACAAAGAGAAGATTCAGCTATTTTTCGTTTGAAAAGCACGGAAGAAACGAAAAAAGTATATCCCTTTGATTTTGAATTAATTATTGGCTATAGCTTGGGTGGCGATGGTTTAACAGTAAACTATCAAGTAAAAAATACCGCCGATGAAGAAATGTATTTTTCCATCGGTGGTCACCCTGCTTTTAATGTACCTTTAGAAGATCATCTATCCTTTACAGATTATTTTGTGGATCCTTCGCCGATGAAGTCAAGGATCAACCTACCGCTAAAAGATGGTTTGGTTGACTTACAACAGCGGACTTTAGGTCAAACCAATACTTCGATTGCTTTAAATCATGAATTATTTAAAAATGATGCATTGATTTATGAAACAAAAGGTTTGAACTCTTTTACGATTCGTAGTGAGAAATCACCACATTCTGTTACATTAACTTTTAAAGATTTTTCCTATGTTGGTATTTGGTCTACTTATCCTACACAATCGCCTTTTGTATGTCTTGAACCTTGGGTTGGCATTGCTGATACAACAGAGACAAGCGGTGATTTGACAGAAAAAGTGGGAATCCAAAAATTAGCAGCACATGATACATTCCATACAAAATATGCTATCGTAGTAAAATAAAAAAACTTTGCGCATTTTTTGCGCAAAGTTTACTTTTTCTTTTCTTGTTTATTTAAGCCAAAAGAAATACGGCTTTCAGTTCCTTGTCGAATTCGCTGAATATTTTGTCTATGTAAATAAAAGATGAATGCAGTAACAATAACAGCAATACAAGATAACAACCAATCTTGTTCGGGCAGTAAAACAGGCAAGATCGACGGTAATATGAAAGTAGATAAGGTGATAATAACCGCTGCAATCATACTAGATAAACTGACCATGCTGGTAATAAATAACAAAATTAAAAAAAGTGCTAGTGAGCAAAAAAAGAAAAGCGGATTATAACCTAAAAGCATGCCAGCACTGGTAGCCACAGCTTTGCCGCCTTTAAATTTGGCAAAAACAGGAAAAACGTGACCCACAATAGCAGCTAAACCAAACCACAACGGATTGGTATCTACGCCGGGCAAATAGGCTAAAGAAGTTGCTAAGGTACCCTTTAATAAATCGGCCGAAAATACTGCAAAACCGGCTTTAACCCCTAATATACGAAAGGTATTGGTTGTGCCGGAGTTTCCACTGCCAAATTGACGGATATCTTTTTTATAAAAAGTTTTTCCGATCCATAAACCGGAAGGTATAGAGCCTAGTAAATAGGCAATAATTATTAATATTATTGTTTTCATATGAACCAACCTTTTGTTAGACTAGCAATATTTTAGCATGAAAACGTAAAAGCAACAACTTAAATCACTTGTTTTAAAGCAAATGAAATAATAAATTTTCAAAGGAGTATGAGAATAATGGCTTTTAAAAATCCAGATGAACAAACAATACAACAATATTTAAAAGAAGCGAAAAATATCGCAGTTATCGGTTTAAGCGATAATACCGAACGGACAAGCTATCAAGTTTCAAAAGTTGTGCAAGAACATGGCTATCATATTTTTCCTGTCAATCCAAAGTTAGCTGGAGGAAAAATATTAGGTGAAACTGTATACGCTCGTTTGCAAGATATACAAGAACCGATAGACATTGTAGATATTTTCCGTCGTAGTGAGTTTTTAACTGACGTTGCGGATGACTTTTTAGAAACGGATGCAAAAGTATTTTGGGCACAGTTAGGTATCGAAAATGAAGAAGCAGCGCAAAAACTACAAGATGCGGGTCGTAATGATATTGTTATGGATCGTTGCATTAAAATTGAGTTAGGAAAAATGGATCAACAATGATGAACGTTTATCTATTATTCAATGATTTTTATAGTCATTGTATAGATAATATTTTACTATAACTTAAAAGGATCTTTTTAAGAAAAACTTCATCTGGGGGTTTTTCTTCTTTTTTTTGTGTGCTTTTTAGCGTATGATATAGTATGTTCATGTATATGATTTAATTAATAAAAATTAAACAAAGAAAATAATGTTAGCAAGGAGCGTTGACTTTGGCAAAAAAAACCAATGAATATAATGATGCTTCTATTCAAGTATTAGAAGGATTAGAAGCAGTAAGAAAACGTCCTGGGATGTATATCGGCTCCACGGATCAGCGCGGCTTACATCATTTGGTGTATGAAATTGTGGACAATGCAGTAGACGAGGCGCTTTCTGGTTATGGCAACACGATCGATGTTACTATTTGTGAAGATAACAGTGTGCAAGTAACTGATTACGGGCGCGGTATGCCAGTAGGAATGCATTCTTCAGGGATACCTACTGTAGAGGTTATTTTTACTGTATTGCATGCTGGAGGAAAATTTGGACAAGCAGGAGGGTATAAAACTTCTGGCGGATTACATGGTGTAGGTGCCAGTGTGGTGAATGCTCTTTCTAGCTGGTTAGAAGTGACGATTGTCCGTGATGGCGTTCAATATAAAGAAGTATTTAAAAATGGTGGAAAACCTGAAGGTACGTTGAAAAAAATAGGAAAAACGAAAGAAGCAAATCGTACAACGGTACATTTTCTACCAGATCCTACAATTTTTTCAGGAGCCAAAATTTCTTATGATATGTTGGCTGAACGTTTACGTGAATCAGCTTTCTTATTAAAGGGTGTTGAAATTAACTTAACGGATTTACGTGGGGAAGAAAAAGTAGAAGAATCTTTTCTTTATGAAGAAGGGATCAAAGAATTTGTTGATTATTTAAATGAAGAAAAAGATACTTTGACACCTGTTGCTTATTTTTCAGGAGAAAGAGATGGTATTGAAGTAGAATTTGCCTTTCAATATAATGATGGATATTCAGAAAATATCCTTTCTTTTGTTAATAATGTGCGGACTAAAGATGGAGGTACTCATGAAGCAGGAATGAAGGCTTCTTTGACGAAATCCTTTAACGAGTATGCGCGTAAAGTCGGTTTATTAAAAGATAAAGATAAAAATTTAGAAGGTAGCGATTTTCGTGAAGGACTGGCTGCTATTTTGTCAGTGAGAATTCCAGAAAACTTACTACAATTTGAAGGACAAACCAAGGAAAAATTAGGTACACCAGCGGCTAGAACAGCAGTTGACAATGTGATCGGTGAACAGCTGATTTTTTATCTACAAGAAAATAGCGATATGAGCCAGATGCTCGTTCGTAAAGCTAGTAAAGCACGCTTGGCGCGTGAAGCTGCTAGAAAAGCGCGTGAAGAAAGTAGAAATGGCAAAAAACGCAAAAAAGGTGAGTCATTGCTTTCCGGCAAACTAACACCAGCGCAATCTAAAAATCCAGAAAAAAACGAATTATACTTAGTCGAAGGAGATTCCGCCGGGGGTTCGGCAAAACAAGGACGGGATCGTAAATTTCAAGCAATCTTACCTTTACGAGGAAAAGTAATCAATACCGAAAAAGCGAATATGCAAGATATCCTAAAAAACGAAGAGATCAATACTATGATTTATACAATCGGTGCCGGTGTTGGTCCTGAATTTAGCTTAGAAGATTGTAATTACGATAAAATTATCATTATGACAGACGCGGATACCGATGGTGCGCATATTCAAGTACTACTTCTGACCTTTTTCTATCGCTATATGAAGCCCTTAGTAGAACAGGGCAGAGTTTATATTGCTTTACCTCCTTTTTATAAGGTAACTAAGGGTAGTGGAAAAAAACAAGTGGATAAATATGCTTGGACAGATGAAGAACTTGAAGTTATCACTAAAGGTATGGGCAAAGGATATACATTGCAACGTTATAAAGGTCTAGGAGAAATGAATGCTGAGCAATTGTGGGAAACTACAATGGATCCAGAACATAGAACATTAGTCCGAGTTAGGATCGATGATGCTGCCCAAGCAGAACGTCGTGTGACGACTTTGATGGGAGATAAGGTCGCACCTAGAAGAAAATGGATTGAATCAAACGTGCAATTTAGCTTAGAAGAAGATGGCAGTATTTTGGAAACTGCAGAGTCTACAGAAGAAAAAAGTACGTCCTTACAAGAAGACTCTCTTTAGACAAAGAAATTATTTGATAAATAGAAGGTGAATTTTTGGAACAAAATAGTCAGATTCAAGAATTGACATTAGAAGAAGTAATGGGCGATCGTTTTGGACGCTATTCGAAATATATCATTCAAGAACGGGCTTTACCTGACATTCGTGACGGGTTAAAACCTGTACAACGTCGTATTTTATTTTCAATGAATAATGATGGTAATACTTATGATAAAAGCTTCCGGAAATCTGCTAAATCTGTCGGAAATGTTATGGGAAATTATCATCCTCATGGTGATAGCAGTATTTATGAAGCTATGGTGCGGATGAGCCAAGATTGGAAACTACGAGAAGTTTTAGTTGAAATGCACGGCAACAACGGGAGTATGGATGGCGATCCACCGGCTGCAATGCGTTATACAGAAGCTCGTTTATCAAAATTAAGTGGGCAAATGTTAAGTGATATTGAAAAAGACACCGTAGATATGGTGCTAAATTTTGATGACACAGAAGAAGAACCTACTGTGCTACCCGCAAAATTCCCCAATTTGCTAATCAATGGGTCTACTGGGATATCCGCCGGTTATGCTACTGAAATCCCTACTCATAACCTAGCAGAAGTTATAGATGGAACAATATATTTAATCGATCATCCCAATGCTTCTTTGGATAAATTAATGGAATTTATCCCGGGTCCTGATTTTCCTACAGGGGGAATTCTTCAAGGAAAAGAAGAAATCAAAAAAGCTTATGAAACAGGTAAAGGGAAAGTTATTTTACGTTCCAAAACCGAGATCGAAAATTTGCGTGGCGGCAAGCAACAGATCGTGATTACAGAAATTCCATATGAAGTCAATAAAGCCACTTTGGTTAAAAAAATCGATGAGATACGTTTAGCTAAAAAAATCGAGGGTATTGCAGAAGTACGTGACGAAACCGATCGGACAGGTCTGCGTATGGTGATTGAATTAAAAAAAGATGTCAATGCTCAAGGTGTATTAAATTACTTATTTAAAAATACTGAGCTTCAAGTGAATTATAGTTTCAATATGGTAGCCATTGATGGCATGCGCCCGCAACAAGTTAACTTAAAACATATTTTAGAAAGTTATGTTAACCACCGACGTGATGTTGTTTTAAAACGGAGCCAATTTGAGTTAAACAAAGCGCAAAAAAGACAACATATAGTGGATGGCTTGATGAAGGCTTTATCAATACTTGATCAAGTAATTGCGACCATACGTGCTAGTAAGGATAAAAAGGACGCGAAAAATAATTTAGTTATTCAGCATCAATTTACTCAAGCACAAGCAGAAGCTATCGTTAATTTACAATTGTATCGTTTAACAAATACTGATATTACTGAGCTAGAAAATGAAGCTGAGGAATTAGCAGCTTATATCGCTGAGTTACAAAAAATATTAAGCGATAGCACGGAATTAATGAAGGTCATCAAAAAAGAATTACGTGAAGTGAAAAAACAATTCAGCACCGCTCGCTTGACACAAATTGAAGAAGAGATCGAAGAAATCAAAATTGAAACAGAGGTTCTCGTTCCTTCAGAAGAAGTGATGACAGCTATTACCAAAGAGGGCTATGTAAAAAGAAGTAGTCTACGTTCTTATAATGCGTCGAAACCAGAAGAGCTTGGCATGAAAGATAGCGATGAAGTAGTATTTTGCCAGCAGTTAAACACTTTAGACCATTTGTTGTTAGTGACAAATAAAGGAAATATGATCTATCGACCTGTCTTTGAATTACCAGATTTGAAATGGAAAGAAACAGGCGAACATCTTTCCCAGAATTTATTGAATTTTAGCTCAGATGAAGTGATTTTGGCTGTCTACAGTTATAACGAATTGGATCCAAGCAGAAATTTTGTATTCATGACGCAAAAGGGTATGATCAAACAGACGCGCATGGATGAATTCAGCCCGGGACGTACCTATAAAAGTCGTGCAATGACAGCTATGAAATTTAAAGACAATAGCGATGAACTGGTTAGTGTGTATTTGATTGACAGTAAGGAAGAATTGGATGTCTTTTTAGCAAGCTACAAGGGAATGGGGCTTCGTTATTCATTAACCGAAGTTCCTGTTGTTGGTTCTAAGGCAAGTGGAGTCAAAGCAATGAATCTTAAGACAGATGATGAAGTGACAAGCGGTATGCTCGTTTACAGTAACGGGGATAATCCAGTGATCATTGTCTCCCAACGTGGTGCAATAAAGCGTATGCTAGCACAAGAGTTAACGCAATTAAGTCGTGCTAAGCGCGGTGTTATGATCTTAAGAGAACTTAAGAAAAACCCTCATCGCATTATTTATATGGGTGATGGTCAAGAAAAAACTTTGCTTCTGACAAATGAAAAAGGACAGCAAGTAGAAATTGAAAGTAATCAATATCCAATCAGTGATCGTACTTCAAATGGTTCCTTTGCAATAGATGAGAAACAAGGCGGTAAGGTATTAGAAGTAAGAGAAAAGTTTGAATATCAATCTGAATAAAGTAGTAGTGAAAGGATTAAATCTATATTTTTAGGTTTAATCCTTTTTTGTCAAAGCTGTTATACTATCTATTATAATTTTCCACTTCTGTAACAGTACAGAGGTAGAAAATTAATAAGTTTGTTCACTATTTTACTTTTATTTAAAATGAATTTTGATTTATTAATCACAAGAATAAACGTTGATATCACAGCTTATTTTATAAATATATTTCTATTTGTACAATTTTTTGTTAATATAATTTCATGTAATGGTTTGCAAAAAATCCGTTATGTGTTATACTGTTCACAGTAAAGCTGTTACATTTTGGAACAGAAATTAAGGAGGAGTAATATATGGCATCTGTAACAAAAGACATTGAAAAAGTAAATGCGGCTGCTTGGCAGGGTTTCAAAGGAGAAACTTGGCGCCACGAAGTAAATACCCGTGATTTTATCCAAGAAAATTATACTGAATATCGTGGAAATGATGAATTTTTAGAACCTATTGCTGAAAGTACTGACAAATTATGGTCGAAATTGCAAGAATTGTTTGATGTAGAACATGATCATAATGGTGTTTATGATATGGATAATGACATTCCATCGACAGTTACTTCTCATGGACCAGGTTATTTAATTAAAGATGAAGAAAAAATCGTTGGATTACAAACTGATAAACCATTAAAACAAGCTTTCCAACCATTTGGTGGCATTAAAATGGCTAACAATGCTTTAAAAAGTAATGGTTATGAAGTAGACGAAGACATGAACAAGATCTTTACTGACTGGAGCAAGACACATAACCAAGGTGTGTTTGATGCTTATACTCCAGAAATGCGTCGAGCTCGTTCAAACAAAATCATTACAGGTTTACCTGATGCTTATGGTCGCGGTCGTATTATCGGTGATTATCGTCGTATCGCTTTGTATGGAATCGATTATTTAATCGAGCGTAAACAAGATGACTTAGCAAATACTGGCTATCGTACCATGACAGATGACGTCATTCGTTTAAGAGAAGAAGTTACTGAACAACTACGTGCTTTAAATGATTTGAAAACAATGGCTGCTTCTTATGGTTTTGATATTTCACGCCCTGCTGCTAATGCACAAGAAGCTATCCAATGGCTATACTTTGGTTACCTAGCTGCTATTAAGTCACAAAACGGGGCTGCTATGTCCTTTGGTCGAGTTTCGGCATTCTTAGATATTTACATCCAACGTGATTTGGACGAAGGTGTAATTACAGAAGCTCAAGCACAAGAACTGATCGACCAATTGGTATTGAAACTTCGGATGGTGAAATTTGCTCGTACACCTGAATATAATGAATTATTCTCCGGATTTCCAATCTGGGCTACATTATCATTAGCAGGAATGGGCATTGACGGTCGCTCACTGGTAACAAAAAATGATTTCCGTTTGTTGCATACTTTAAGTAATATGGGTCCTGCACCAGAACCCAATATGACAGTTTTATATTCCTCGCACTTGCCTAAAGGATTTAGAAATTTTGCAGCGAAAATGGCCAAAGAAAGTTCTTCTATCCAATTTGAAAATGATGATCTGTTGCGCGCAAACTGGGGCTCAGATGATGTTTCGATCGCTTGCTGTGTGTCAGCGACAGTAACAGGTAAAGATATGCAGTTCTTTGGAGCGCGTGCTAACTTATGTAAAGCAGTACTGTATGCGATCAACGGTGGTATCGATGAAAAAACGAAAAAACAAGTAGGTCCTAAATATCGTCCAATCACAGGAGACACCATTGATTATGACGATTTTATGGATAAATATAAAGACATGTTAGATTGGTTAGCTGAACTTTATGTAAACACATTGAATGTTATCCATTATATGCACGATAAATATTCTTATGAAGCAGCGCAACTTGCTTTGATGGATACTAATCTGAAACGCACTTTTGCTACAGGTATTGCGGGTATTTCACATGCAGCTGATAGTATTATGGCAATTAAATACGGTAATGTAAAAGTTATCCGTGATGAAACAGGATTAGCTGTAGATTACGCACCGCAAAATGAATTTCCAACTTATGGTAATGACAATAAAGAAGCCGACGATATGGCTAACTGGATCGTAGAATACTTCATTACTCAAATTAGACGTCAACATACTTATCGTGATTCGACACCAACAACATCATTATTAACGATTACTTCAAATGTTGTTTATGGTAAAGCAACTGGTAATACACCAGATGGACGTCGTGCTGGAAAACCATTAGCTCCGGGTGCAAACCCATCTTATCAAGATGGCCAGTACTTGGGTGAAAAGAACGGCTTATTAGCTTCATTGAATTCAACAGCTCGTTTGAACTATGAAAATGCGATGGATGGTATTTCAAATACGCAAACAATTAATCCAACAGGTTTGGGTAAAGATGAAGATACCCGCATTAACAACTTGACAAACGTATTGGATGGTTACTTTGATAAAGGTGCTTATCATATCAATGTTAATGTATTCTCTAACGATCTATTACTTGATGCGCAAGAACATCCAGAAAAATATCCTAACCTAACGATTCGTGTTTCTGGTTACGCTGTTAAATTCCGTGATCTAACACGCGAACAACAAAACGACGTGATTTCAAGAACAGCTCACGATAGAATGTAAAGAAATTTTTTGAGGGTGACAAGACTCTTGTTGCCCTCTTTTTAAATAATGGTTGAAAAGCTAGCCATGCTTAATTAACCACCGATTTTATTAGAGGTCGCCAAATGAGGAAACTCGGTACTTAAGCCCCGAGATGAATCATTGTCTAGGGCGACCTGTATTGTATTCAGTTCATTGGTTTTGAATGTATTGTGCTACAACATCTTTCGACATATTCCCCTAGCGTCGACATGAAGAAACTCGGAGACCATAAATGACCCTTCCATAATAGATGCTTTGTTTCAGGAAAATGCTGGAACCATTCCCTGGCAGAACGACCTTTGCGTGTTTTAACCATTGAACTTGGCGCATGTTTTGGATTGAAGCGCAACAACATATGGATATGCTTAGGCATCACTTCTAATTCTTGCATTGTGATGCCATAATGACTCGATATTTTTTTAAGCATGTTTTTCATGACGTCACGTTTTCATTCAGTATCAAATATCTGTGCATAATATTTTGTTACCCATACAAGATGAAAATAAAAATCATAGATATTCATTTTTGTTTTCACTAACACATGTACTCCTCTTAATGACTTATATTATTATTAATACATGTGAACATTTTAATAATATGTGTTATAGTTAATGTAAAATGAAGGAGGTGAAATGAGTGTATAAAGGCATTGAATGTAAACTATACCCCAATCAACAACAAGCTAATATTATACAAATGACTTTTGGGCATACAAGATTTATTTGGAACCAAATGTTAGGGATGTTAAACGAACGTTATCAAAACAATAAAGATTTAAAAATGCTTTCTTATTCAACACTATCATCGCTAATTCCTCAGTTAAAACGTGAATACGCTTGGCTTAAAGACGTTGATAGTGTGGCGATTCAATGTTCAGTCAAAAGATTGTCTGAAACCTTTGACCGTTTCTTTAAAGGATTTTGTCGCTATCCTAAATTCAAATCAAAAAAGCATCACCAGTCTTATTTAAGTACGATTCGAGGGCAAAATATTCGATTGAATCACAATCAGAGATATATCAAATTGCCTAAATTAGGTTGGGTAAAGTGTAAACCCAGTGTGCGATATATCGAAAATGAACGGATTCAATCGGTGACGGTGAAACAACGAGCTAGCGGGAAATACGTTATTTCTGTTTTGGTTGCAAGTGAAAATCAAGCCCTAGCCAAAACAGGGAAAACCATAGGCATTGACTTAGGTGTCTCAGATTTTGCAATTACGTCTGACGGACACAAATATCCTTCGCAAAAATTACACTTAAAATATCAACAGCAGCTTCATTATTGGGAAAAACGCATGGCGAGACGACGGTTAAAAGCCAAAGCTGCAGGCATTGACTTAAAAGACGCTAAAAACTATCAAAAAGCTAGAAAACAAGTTGCCCGTATTCACAAGAAAATAGCCGATACAAGAAAAGACTATATTCATAAAATAACAACTGAATTAGTAAAACAATATGATGTACTTGTGATAGAAGATTTAAAAGCATCAAACATTTTAAAGAATCACAAACTTGCACGCAGTATTGCAAGCCAGTCGTGGCGACAATTTAGAGTACTTTTAGCATATAAATGTAAAATATATGGTAAAGAATTGATTGTGGTTAATCCCTATAAAACATCACAGAAATGTTCAAATTGTGGTCATGATAGCGGTAAAAAAAACTTGGACATACGTCAATGGCGTTGCCCCTCATGCCATACTGAGCATGATAGAGATATTAATGCAGCTAAAAACATAAGAAATATAGGCTTGGGACAAGCCTTAGTCAAATAGCTTAGACCCCTGATTTACTTTGAAATAAGTAAATTAAGTCATGAGTGTTCCTAGAAACTCGTTACTTTAGTAATGATGTAGTTCATAAATTACAGCAGACAATTACTTAACTAGTTGTTGTTTTACTTTTCTAATGAAAGAGGGATTTTTATGACAGATCCAATCATGGGTCGTATTCATTCTACAGAAAATTTTGGTACAGTAGACGGACCGGGCGTTCGTTTTGTTATCTTTGCGCAAGGTTGTCGCATGCGTTGCCAATTTTGCCATAACCCTGATACTTGGAATATTAATTCTAAAAAAGCACAAATGCGTACTGCCGACGACGTGCTTGATGAAGCATTAAATTATCGTGCTTATTGGGGCGAAAAAGGGGGGATCACTGTAAGTGGTGGCGAACCTTTATTACAAATAGATTTTTTGATTGACTTATTTAAAAAAGCCAAAGCTAAAGGGATAAACACTACACTGGATACTTGTGGCAATCCTTTTACCAGAAAAGAGCCTTTTTTTAGTAAGTTTGAGGAATTAATGAATTATACGGATTTATTATTATTTGATATCAAACATATTGATACCGTTCAACATAAAAAATTAACCAAACACGGGAATGAAAATATTTTAGAGATGGCGCAATATCTATCCGAAATTGGTAAACCTGTTTGGGTTCGTCATGTTTTAGTGCCGTTTCGTAGTGACTATGATGAATTTTTAGATCGATTGAATGAATTCATTCAATCTTTAAATAATGTTGATAAAGTTGAAATTTTACCTTACCATACGATGGGCCGTTATAAATGGGATGAATTAAATCTAAAATATCCACTGGAAGGAATCGAACCTCCAGGACAAGAACGGGTAGAAAATGCGAAAAAAATTCTCCAAGTGGACCAATACACTGGATATCAAACAAGATAAAGGAAAAACGCTGGAAAAATTATTTTCAGCGTTTTTTTAAATTTTAGAAGAAAGAAACTTTTTATGAAATGTTGAACGAGGGGAAAAAACACATAGAAAGGTGAAAACAATGCTGAATAAGAGGCGGTAGCACATAGAAATAAGAAACTTATGTTGAATGAGAACTGATACCTCAAAGAAATCAAAAACCTACGTTGAATCAGCGCAGATACCTCAAAGAAATGAGAAAGCTATGTTGAATGAGAAGTAATAGCTCAAAGATCAGCAAAAAAATTTTTTACTAACTCAAACAAACAATGGATTAACATCTCCTTGTTTTACTTCTGTTTGTGAAAATCATGGAAATTTTTGGGAGTTTTTGCTATCATTATTATTGAAGTGAAAGATTGGAGTGAAAGTTATGGCAAAGATTTTAGTTTTTGGTCACCAAAATCCTGACACAGATGCGATTGGGGCGGCCATTGCTTTTTCTGAATTACAAAAACAAAAAGGACAAGATACTGAAGCTGTTGCTTTAGGAGAAGCTGGCGAAGAAACGCAGTTTGCTTTGGATTATTTTAATCTTCAAGCGCCTAGAGTGATTACTAAAGCTGGCGAGGAGACAAATGATGTAATGCTTGTTGATCATAATGAATTTCAACAAAGTGTAGCTGATATTGAAGATGTTAAAATCTTATCAGTGGTCGATCATCATCGTGTATCTAATTTCCAAACAGCTGATCCGCTATATTATCGCGCTGAACCTGTAGGCTGTACTAGTACTATTATTTTGAAGTTATATAAAGAAGCTGGTTTAGCACCAACAAAAGCCGTTGCTGGTATTATGCTGTCAGCCATTATCTCTGATACCTTATTGTTTAAATCACCAACATGCACACAAGAAGATATCGATGCTAGTAAAGAACTAGCAAATATTGCCGAAGTAGACACTGATACTTACGGTTTGGAAATGCTTAAAGCAGGCACGAACCTTGCGAACAAATCAGCTGAAGAGTTAATGGATATGGACGCTAAGAGCTTTCCAATGAGTGATAAAAATGTACGTATTGCACAAGTAAATACGGTAGACTTAGAGGAAGTTTTCAAGCGTCAATCAGAACTTGAACAAGCTATGGAAAAGGCAAATAAAGAAAACAACTATGATTTATTCGTTTTGCTTGTTACTAATATTTTAGATAGTGATTCAGAATTACTTGTTGTGGGTGAACCCACAGAAAAGATTGAAAAAGCATTTAATGTTACTTTAGACAATCATAGAGCATTTCTAAAAGGTGTTGTATCTCGTAAAAAACAAGTTGTTCCTCCTTTAACAGAAAGCTTTCAATAAAACTTAAATTAAAACGTCTTAAAATAAAAGTATTTACTTTATTTTAAGACGTTTTTTAATTACTTTATACCACGCTATTTAATCTTAACTGAAAAAATTTTTTTATTGTATTTTTACAGTTATTTTTCCCATTAGAAAATATTTGTTTTAAAGAAAATACGGAATGGTTTCTTTTGTACTTTATGAAAAAATGAAAGAAACTAAATTTGTTAAAGATAAAATTTTTCTGCATATCATGAAAATTACTGATTTTATAGTATTTATTTATAAACATAATGAAAAAGAATCGGAGATAGAGATAAAATTTTATTTCACATATTTTGAAAATGCTTTCGTAAATGTCATTTTTATCGAAGTAATTTAAAAAACTTTTTTAATTTTGTTATTTTTTAGAATAATAAAAAAATTCATTTGAAAAAGTTGTGATTATGATATAATAGACATAGAAACAAAATTTCAAGTTACGCTAAATAAATGTATGTTTTTTAATGGCTGTTTTTCGTTATTTTTTAAAGGAGGGTTGATATGCTTGAATCAAGTAAAGAAGTCTTAGAAGCTGAACAACGTTTTTTAACGGGGGAAAACTTTTATGTTCAACATTTTTTAGGTGTTCGCAAAAATGAAAGCGGATACGTTTTTCGAGTGTGGGCGCCTCATGCCCAGCAAGTATATTTAGTAGGAGACTTTAATGACTGGGACGAGTCTTTACCCATGGAAAAAAGAGAGAAATCAGGGGTATGGGAACTTACAACTTCCTTAGCTGAAGAAGGACAATTATATAAATTTTTAGTTCAACAAGCAAATGGCCGTAAAATTATGAAAATTGACCCTTTTGCGGTTCGTTTTGAAGAAAGACCTGGAACAGCAGCAGTCATTTATACTATTCCTGAAAAAAAATGGCATGATAATTTATGGCGCGGACGACAGAAAAAAGCACAAACATTAAAACGCCCTATGAATATTTACGAAGTTCATGCCAGTTCTTGGAAGCATGATGAAAATGGGCAACCTTATACTTTTAAAGCCTTAGAGGAAGAACTCATTCCTTATGTTAAAGAAATGGGCTATACCCATATCGAATTTCTCCCGTTGATGGAACACCCTCTTGGCGCCTCATGGGGTTACCAATTAACAGGTTTTTTTGCATTAACTTCTTATTATGGTACGCCAGTTGAGTTTCGTGATTTTGTAGATTCTTGTCATAAGAATAATATTGGTGTATTTGTGGATTGGGTCCCTGCTCATTTTTGTATTAATGAAGATACATTACCTTATTATGATGGCACACCAACCTTTGAGTATGAAGATCCAGACCGAGCGCATAACATTCGTTGGGGGACCATTTGTTTTGATCTTGGTAAACCACAGGTACAGAGTTTTTTGATTTCAAGTGCATTATTTTGGCTTGATGTCTACCATCTTGATGGTATGCGTGTGGATGCCGTTTCTAGCATGTTGTATTTAGATTATGACGAAGGACCTTGGCAGCCTAACCATGAAGGCGGCAATCGAAATTTTGAAGGCTTCTATTTTCTACAAAAGCTTAATGCTGTCATTAAACTTGCTTTTCCACAAACCGTTATGATGGCCGAAGAAAGTAGCTCGGAAACTCAAATTACCGGTATGATTGAAAGTGGCGCATTGGGCTTTGATTATAAATGGAATATGGGTTGGATGAATGATGTACTACGTTTTTATGAAATGGATCCTGTTTTCCGTAAAGATCATTTCCATTTATTGACCTTTTCTTTCATGTATATGATGAACGAACATTATATTCTCCCTTTTTCTCATGATGAAGTTGTTCATGGTAAAAAAAGTTTAATGCATAAAATGTGGGGCGATCGTTATAAACAATTTGCGCAACTACGGAATATGTATACTTTTATGATGACACATCCGGGCAAAAAAATACTCTTTATGGGAAGTGAATGGGGTCAATTTCTCGAATGGAGATATAATGAAGGCTTGGAATGGGTGGATCTGGAAGATGAACTGAATAATAAAATGCAACATTTTACTGCTAAACTAAATTCCTTGTATAAAAATGAGCGTAGCTTGTGGGAGTTAGAGGATACAGCGGAAACTGTAGAACTGATTGATGCTGATAATACCGCAGAGAGTGTATTGACTTTTATACGCAAATCAAAAACCAAAAAGGATTTTCTTATTGTAGCCCTAAATCTAACGCCAGTAGAAAGACAAGATTTTGCAATTGGCGTTCCTTATCCAGGCAGTTATCAAGAAGTATTAAATACAGAAAAAATTGAATTTGGTGGTACTTGGACTAAAAATAATAGTCGCTGTCAAAGTATTGATCAGCCATTTAAACAGTTTAATCAGCAGATACAGACGGTTTTACCTGCTTTGGGCGCACTTATTATTAAACCTGAGGAAATTCAAGTGAAGTAAGAAAAAGAAGTAGGATTATTGAGAGGAGGAAAGGTGGTTTCACCGCAATCATGAAAACAGAGACAGTAGCTATGATATTAGCAGGTGGACAAGGAACACGGTTAGGAAAATTAACCAAAAATATGGCTAAGCCTGCAGTTCCCTTTGGTGGACGTTATCGGATTATTGATTTTACATTGAGTAACTGCGCTAATTCGGGGATTAACAATGTAGGTGTTGTTACACAGTACCAACCCTTAGAACTAAACGCCCATATTGGAAATGGTGCCAGCTGGGGCTTAGATGGTATTGATTCAGGAGCGACGATTTTACAACCTTATTCAAGTTCAGAAGGAAGTAAATGGTTTGAAGGAACGGCCCATGCTATTTATCAAAACATGGAATATATTGATCAACTAGATCCTCAATATGTTTTGATTTTATCTGGAGATCATATTTATAAAATGGACTATGAAGCGATGCTGGAAAATCATAAACAAAATCGTGCCTCGCTTTCAGTGGCTGTTATTGAAGTGCCATTTAAAGATGCTTCTAGGTTTGGCATTATGAATACAGATGAAAATGGCCGTATTATCGAGTTTGAAGAAAAACCGGAAAATCCTAAGAGTAATTTAGCCTCAATGGGTATTTATATTTTTAACTGGGGAAGACTACGTAGTATTTTACGTACTGGTTTTGCCAAAGAAAGTACGATGAGTGATTTTGGTAAACATGTTATCCCGGCTTATCTTGATAGCGGAGAAAACGTAATCGCTTATCGTTTTGATGGCTATTGGAAAGACGTGGGAACAATTGAGTCTTTATGGGAAGCAAATATGGAATTTTTAGATCCGGAGATGGAACTGGACATCCGTGATAAAGGATGGCGCGTTTATTCTAAAAATCATATTTCTCCTCCACACTTTATCACGGATATGGGGTCAGCTAAAGATTCGTTGATTTCAGACGGGTGTTATGTCGCCGGCGATGTAAAACATAGCGTTTTATCTGACGATGTGCAAATAAAAGATGGGGCGACTGTATCTGACAGTGTCATTATGTCTGGGGCGACTATCGGTAAAAACGTGGTCGTTAAACGCGCGATTATCGGTGAAAATGCAATTATTGGTGATAATGCTGTAGTTGATGGCACAGATGAAATAGAAGTTCTGGGATATAATGAAGTGATTGGAGTGACCATGGATGAAGACTAACAAAATGTGTGCTCTGGTAGGTAATTTACATCGGTATAATGAATTAATGCCCCTAATTAAAAATCGTCCATTAGCTACTTTGCCTTTTGATGGTAAGTATCGCTTAATTGATTTTAATTTATCAAATATAGCTAATGCCAACATCAAATCACTTTTTATGGTATTTAATGAAGGCGAAACACAATCGGTTTTTGACCATGTAGGTGGTGGAAAAGAGTGGAATTTAGATGGTATCCAAAATCGCTTTTTTATCCATACTTATCAAAACTTCGTTCGTCAGGATGATAATAATAGCAGTTATTATGATGTGGTAATTGACTATCTACGCAAATCAAAATCAGAATACGCTGTGTATATGGGAAGTAAAATCCTATGTAATATTGACTTAAAAGCTCTTCTTCATATCCATCAAGCGCGAAATTGTGATATGACAGTCGTTTATAAAAAAATAGAGCTAGATAAAACAACTAATGATGACATTTTACTCACATTAGACGATGAACATACGATTAGAGAGAAAACTTTTGCTAAAGATGCGACAACTCAGAGTGAGGTAAATCTGTGCGCCGATATTTTTATTATTAAAACTCACTAGTGGTGCATTAATATAATCAGAATATTCAGATTTTAACTTTTTCTAAAAAATGACAAAAAAATCAAATGCTTACGCAAGGGATGACTTTTCCAGAAAAAATTTTTTCATTATTTATCTGAA
>NZ_BSUG01000010.1 GCF_030161475.1 Tetragenococcus halophilus subsp. flandriensis
ACAGACACCCAATATCAAATTACAGTAAAGCTCCATGGGGTCTTTCCGTCCTGTCGCGGGTAACCTGCATTTTCACAGGTACTAAAATTTCACCGAGTCTCTCGTTGAGACAGTGCCCAAATCGTTGCGCCTTTCGTGCGGGTCGGAACTTACCCGACAAGGAATTTCGCTACCTTAGGACCGTTATAGTTACGGCCGCCGTTTACTGGGGCTTCAATTCGTACCTTCGCTTACGCTAAGCACTCCTCTTAACCTTCCAGCACCGGGCAGGCGTCAGCCCCTATACGTCATCTTACGATTTTGCAGAGACCTGTGTTTTTGATAAACAGTCGCTTGGGCCTATTCACTGCGGCTGCTCGTTAGAGCAGCACCCCTTCTCCCGAAGTTACGGGGTCATTTTGCCGAGTTCCTTAACGAGAGTTCGCTCGCTCACCTGAGGATACTCTCCTCGACGACCTGTGTCGGTTTGCGGTACGGGCCATTACCTTCTTGCTAGAAGTTTTTCTTGGCAGTGTGACGCCAGAACTTCGGTACTTCAATTTCCCTCCCC
>NZ_BSUG01000011.1 GCF_030161475.1 Tetragenococcus halophilus subsp. flandriensis
CGAAATTTATATTAATATTAAGTTGGGTCATATCCATCTTCCTTTCTAATGTTTTCGGCTAAATAACATTGTAACAGAGATGGATATGATCTCTTTTCTTTTTACACAATTATATGGAAACAACTAAAGAAGAAACACTTGGCCCTAAGTCTTGCAGAGTAGGGTCAGCAAACAAGATTTCCTAACCTAAGTCTAGCAAAGTAAGGTCAGCAAACGAGATTTTCTTACCCAAATATGAAAGAAGGGTCAGCAAATGAGATTTCCTGACCTAAATTTGGTGAAAAAGGGTTAACAAACAGCGTTTCCTAAGCCAAGTTTAGTGAAGTTGGGTTAATAAAGTAGGGGCCAAAACTTTAACTGTTGGTCCCAAGTATAGCGAAGTAAAGGCCAACTATTTGGCATTTGTTCCTAGATCAAGCAAAGTAAGGACCATTAGCTGAGCAACTGGTCCGAAGTTTAACATAGAAGAGGCCATTCCCCTCTCTTTTGGCCTAAACCAAGCGAGGGAAGGTCCAAAAGCTATAAAATTGGCCCTAAAGTCAAGAGATGTAGTCTTAAAATTGTAAGATATTGGAGGTAACTTTCTCTAGTTGCCTCCAATATCTATAAATAATGGTGATAATAAAGAAATCAAACGTTAATACAAACAAAAATCACCTGCCATTTTAAACAAAGTAGGTGATTTTTGCGTCATTTATTCAATAATTTGTAATTCTTTGTTGGTTTTAGTAAATGGTTGACAGCCATCCTTGGTAACATAAACACAGTCTTCTATACGTACACCAACTTCATTTGGCAGATAGATACCTGGTTCAATAGAAAAACACATACCTTCTTCTAAGACAAGGTCATTACCAGCAACTAGAGAAGGGTATTCATGAATTGTTGTACCAATACCGTGGCCTAAGCGATGATTAAATGCTTCACCATAGCCATAATTTTCAATGACCTCACGGGCGATTCTATCCAACTCACTAGCTTTAATACCCGGTTTCACTGCCTCTTGTGCAGCAAGTTGTGCTTCTAGTACAATATCATAAATTTTACGTTGAAAGGCGGTAGGTTCTTTAAATGCCACAGTTCTTGTCGCATCACTACAATAATCTTTCCAAAGAACACCTAAATCAAATAAAACAAAATGATTTTTTTGGACTGGGTCATCACCAGGCGTGCCATGTGGATTAGCCGCTTTAGCTCCGGCTAAAACTTCTGTATCAAATGACATTTTCGCTACACCTTTGCGTTTTAATTGATATTCAATTTCAGCGATGATCTCAGCTTCTGTAGCTCCTTCTTTAATTGCGGAAAAACCAATCTCAAAAGCAACATCCGCCCAAGAGCCAGCTTCGATTAGCTTATCAATTTCTTTAGTTGTTTTGCGTAATTGCATTTGTTCAATGACCGGTGTTAAGTTTTTAGAAAAATTTGTTTTGGGAAAATAAGCTGCAAAAGCTTCAAAATGATCTAAACTTAAAGAAGACTTTTCAATGGTAATGTCGGCTGGCGTACCATAACGATCACGAATTTCAGAAGCAATCATTTTCCAAGGATCTTGAGAATCTTGATAGCCAATAACATCATATTGCCAGGAGCTTTCTTTTGCAGCTTGTGCATCTAAAGCCGGGGTAAACAAAAAAGGTTCTTTATCAACAGAGAAAAATAGTGCTAGAATCCTTTCGTGGGGGTCACTTGCAAAACCAGTGAAGTAGGAAACAGTATTAGGATTTGTAATATAAACAAGATCTGTTCCATTCTTTTTCATCCAGTCAGTTAATTCGTTTATTTTTTTATCATTCATAAATATCCTTCTTTCTACTAACTTAGCTAACATTCATTTTAGCATTCTTTGGATATAATTTCTAAAATTTACTTAAGAAAAAAGCATTTTCATGAAAAACATGTAAAACGGTTGCACCTTTTTACAAAATTTGCTATTCTAGAAAAGAAATGAAAATACTATTTTCAGAAAATAAAATGAACAAGGAGTTTTGAGAATGGAAAAACAGACAATTACGATTTATGACGTTGCGCGTGAAGCGAATGTTTCAATGGCAACGGTATCGCGTGTCGTTAATGGAAACCCGAATGTGAAACCTGCGACACGTAAGAAAGTTTTAGATGTGATCGACCGTCTCGATTATCGTCCAAATGCTGTAGCTCGTGGTTTAGCTAGCAAAAAAACAACTACGATCGGCGTTATTATCCCTGATGTTAGCAATATGTTCTTTTCTTCGTTAGCACGCGGAATTGATGATATAGCTACTATGTATAAATATAATATTATTTTAGCAAATTCTGATGGTGATAGTAATAAAGAAGTACAAGTTTTAAACAATCTATTGGCTAAACAAGTCGATGGTATTATTTTTATGGGTCACCGTATCACAGATGAAGTACGCGGGGAATTTTCACGTTCAAAAACGCCCGTAGTTTTAGCTGGTTCAATTGACCCAGATGAACAAGTAGGTAGTGTGAATATCGATTACACTAAAGCGACAAAAGAAGCTGTTTCTTTATTAGCTAAAAATGGTCATGAAAAAATTGCTTTTGTAAGTGGTGCACTTATTGATGCGATTAATGGACAAAACCGTTTGACTGGCTATAAAGAAGGACTAAAGGAAAATAACTTAGAATATAACGAAGGTATGATTTTTGAAGCTCCTTATGAATTTAAAGAAGGTTTAGCTTTAGTAGATCGTATTTTGAATAGTGGTGCAACAGCAGCTTATGTTACTGACGATGAATTAGCTATCGGTGTTTTAGATGGTTTATATGACGCAGGCGTAAACGTTCCAGAAGACTTTGAAATTATTACTAGCAATAATACGCTTTTGACTGATGTCGCTCGTCCACGTCTTTCAAGCGTTACGCAACCACTATATGACATAGGTGCGGTAGCAACCAGATTGCTAACAAAATTGATGAACAAAGAAGAGATCGAACAAAAAACCATTGTTCTACCATCAAGTATTATGGAAAAAGGTTCGACCAAATAAAAGTTAATCTATTAAAGTAAAAGGGTTGAAGCGACCTACAAAGTTAGAACAGCACTAACTTTTGTAGGTCGCTATTTATATGGAAAAAGATAGACTTAAATATTGAAACCGACTAATAAAATGTTTATGTTGAAATTAATAACTAATTATTCTTAGTAAAAAGATAGGCTTTAAGAGAACTGAATTAAATTTATTAGTGTCACATAGTACCTCTTTACGTTCATCACAATAAAGAGTAGTTCATTTACATTTTTTGTGAAGGATACTTGTGGTAAGAACATTTGTAAGCGGTTATCATTAAGCTAGAAAGG
Source organism: Tetragenococcus halophilus subsp. flandriensis (assembly GCF_030161475.1). Lineage (GTDB taxonomy): Bacteria > Bacillota > Bacilli > Lactobacillales > Enterococcaceae > Tetragenococcus > Tetragenococcus halophilus_C. The sequence continues at coordinate 3,308 of NZ_BSUG01000011.1, forward strand.
TTGAGTAGCATATGGGTAAACGAAGTCATGAAATATTTTATCAGTTAATAAAAAAGAGGGTGATAAGCGAAGTAGAATTATTAGAGGAATTTAACATTTCTTCTAGACAGTTGCAATATAGCATAGAAAATATAAATGAGGAATTAAAAATGAATCAACTTCCTTTGATAGAAAAGAATAATGGTCATTACTATAGTAATTTAGACACGGAAGATTATTTTGCAATGAACTGGGAAATTAAAGATATGTATTTTCCGAGAGAAGATCGTGTACGTTTAATTATTTTAATGATTATGTCGAGAAATCAACCTTTATCATTAGATCATTTCTCCATTGACTTAAAGATAAGTAAAAATACAGCACTAACATATGTTAAAAAATCAACAATTTTTTTAGAGGAAAACGAGTTAACTTTAAAATTCACTCGTAAAGAAGGCTATCATATCCTGGGTGATGAATGGGATAAAAGAACGATTTTATTTCAAGTTATTACTAAATTATACAAAAAATACGGCGAAAAGATTACGAAACAGCTTTTGGGAGGTAGTCAAAAATATACAAGGATAACTAAACAAAATATAGTAATGATTGAAAATTATTTAAATATTAAATATGTTGATGAAGAATTTTATCCATTAGTATATTTTATTGCGGTAGTTTTTCAGAGGATAGACAAAGGGAAAAGTATTGAGGGAAGTCGAATACGTGATAAGCAAGAAATAGAAAATACAGCTATCTACCAATCTTTGCTTTATCTAATGGTTGATTTACCGAATATTTCTACAAATGAAAAGTTATTTCTTGCTCTTCAGTTATTAAGTACAAATGTACGTAATAAAAATATATTAAAAGATAAAGATCTACCATTGTTAGAAAATGCTTTATGGGAATTTTTAATAGAATTCGAGGCAAATACATTTTTAGTATTAAAAGATAAAAAAGAATTATTACAAAAGTTGATTAATCATTTTCGACCAGCATATTATCGAATTAAGTATAATATTTCAATAGAAAATATGTTGTATGAACAAATTCAATCTGAATATAGAGTGTTACACAACTTTGTTTGTCATTCTATCAAACCTTTGGAAAATTTTTTTCAGACACCAATTGCGGATGAAGAAGTTGCTTATATTACACTCTTTATTGGTGGACACTTACTTGAAAAAGATTCAAGCAATTTTGAGGATAAAATTATCAAAGCTGTTATCTTATGTCCAAATGGCATTTCAATGTCCAATTTGATTGAAAATAATTTAATAGATCTGTTTCCTGAATTCCTTTTTTATCCAACAAGTTCAATACGTGAATACCAAGACTTTAAGTTACCCCATAACATTGTTTTTTCAACTGTTCCAGTTCAGTCAACTAGAAAAGTATACGTGATTAACGATATTCTTAATAAAACTGAACAAATTAGATTAAGACAGTATGTTATTAAAGACATATTCAATATGGATTTTTCAGGGATCACTTCAGAAGACATTATGGAAGTTGTAAAAAAATATACTATGATTTCCGATAAATCTAATTTACAGAATCAGTTAGATATGTTGTTGCTAAAAGGAAAAGATCAGATTAGTAAAGTAAAAGGTAATGTAGTAACTGAAGAGCCACGTTTATTTGAGTTATTGAATAAAGAACAAATAATTATCAGTAATGAAAATTTAGAATGGGTAGTTGCTTTAGAAAAACTTAGCAATATATTATTTAATGAAAAAATAATTGGACGTGAATATCAAAATATTTTGATTAAAGAGTACTCAAATATGCCTAATTATATTTTAATTAGAAATAAAATTACTTTGCCACATCTAGCTCCTAGTTTAGCAGAGCAAAAGCTGGGAGTGAGTATGTTACTAACAGATAAAGGAATTTCTTATGGAAATCAAACTGTTAATTTAGCAATTTTATTAACGACACCTGACAAAACAAGCCATTTAAGTACTCTTTATGATATTAATAAATTGGCACATGATGAAAATTTTATAAATGAAATAATTAACATGAAATCTAAGGAAAGGATTATTCTGTCAATTGAAGAGTTTTTCAGTAAAGATTAGCAACAAAAATAAGTATCATTTAATAAAATGTTAACAGAAATAATAAGGGGGAAATTATGAGAACAAAAATAGCTGTAGCCTGTGATGATGTAGGTTTTGAAACAAAAGATAAATTAGTTAAATATCTAGTAGAAAATAAAAATGCTGAAATTATTTATGATCCTGTAAAACAAAAGAAAGATGGAAAACATACTTATGCAAAATTAGCGGATGAGATGGCAGAGTTAATACAAAGAGATGAATGTCGTTTGGGAATTTATATTTGTGGAACAGGTATAGGTTTTACTTGTCAAGCTAATAAACATTGGGGAATTCGTGCTGTTCCTGTAACAGATACTTACTCGGCACGTAGAGCTAGGCTCAGTCAGAACGCTCAAATAATTGGTTTAGGTTGTCGAGTAAATGGATTAGAATCCATGGAGATGGTTTTGGATGCTTGGTATGATGAAGCGTTTGATTTTCAAAAAGCGCGGGAAAACTCTATAAGAAACCTTTTAATTGCTGAAGAAAATGATAACAAATTATTAAAAAAACCATATTATATTGCGTGGAATATGGGTTTTAAAGAAGATATAACAAATAATAAAGGAGGAAACTAGTTTCTAAAGGAAAAACTAGCTAAGTTTGTTAAAAATCTTTTAGTTTGAACTAGTAACAATATTATGGAATTAATAACGCAGCTTATCAATGATTTAGGGAATTTTATTTTTATTCCACTAATTTTCTTAATTTTTATGATAATTCTAGGGCGTCCTATTGCTGAAGCAATTCAATCGTCTATGAAAGTTGGTATTGGTTTTATTTCGTTGTCTATGGTAACTGATTTTATGTTAGGACAATTGCAGCCTGCAATATCGGGCCTGGCAGAAAAAACTGGATCTTCTTTAAATGCTATTGATGTTGGTGGAGCAGCTACTGCGGTTATGGGATTTGGTTCTAATATTGGAGCCTTAGTGATTCCAATATGTGTAGGTGTGAATATTATTATGTTGGTACTTAAGATTACTGACTGTGTAAATGTAGATGTATTCAATTTACATCAAAATGCTTCAATGGGTGCCATTGTTGCTGTTTACTCTGGTAATTTATTGTATGGCATTTTGACTGCAGGTTTATTTCATGTTTGGGCATTAATCGGAACTGATTTAGGAATGAAACAAAATGAAGAATTTTTTGGATTACCTGAGGGAGTGTCAATTTCACACCCAGTCGCAAATACTTATTTAATTTTTGCTTATCCGTTTAATTGGTTATTTGATCATATACCTGGTATAAACAAAATTAATATAACTGCTGAATCAATTCAAAAACGATTTGGTATGTTTGGAGATCCAAGTGTAATTGGTTTTATTTTAGGAATTTTACTAGGAGTAGCGGGCTTTGACTGGGGAGAGCCATATAGTGCTGTTATTTCAAGTTTACAATTAGGGATGTATTTAGGAGCAGTTATGATTTTATTACCTAAAATGACTTCAATCATGATGGAGGGGTTAGTTCCACTTTCTAATGCTGCTCGAACCAAACTTGTTAAACGCTTTCCTAAACGAAAAATTAATGTTGGGATGGATACAGCATTAATTATAGGAGACCCTTCCGTTGTTGCTTCAGCTTTGTTATTGATTCCTTCTTTAGTTGTTTTGGCAACTATTCTACCTGGTAATAAGGTAATGCCAATGGGGGATTTACCTATGCTAGTTTTTTATATTGCATGTATGGTCCCAGTATTCAAAGGAAATATTTTTAGAACATGGTTATCATCATTTGTATTGTTTGGGGGAGGTTTATACATTGCTTCATGGATGACTCCTGCAACAAACGAAGCGTTTATCAACTTTGGTGGAGATGCAACAAATACAGGCGTTATGTATTCTTCACTTGATCCTTCAGCAAATCCATTTATTGCTTTATTTGCTGGTGCTAGTCATATTGGAATTTTTGGATATATTTTAATTGGCTTACTATTAGTATCAGTTGGTTATTTATTACAGAAACGAAAAAAGAAATTGGTAAATCTTTGATTATTATAAATATTTGATTAGGAAAGGAAGAAAAAATAATGTGTAAAAAAATTTTGGTTGTATGTGGTAATGGAATTGCTTCTTCATCAATAATGGTTTCAGTTTTAGAAGACTATTTAAAAGGACAAGATATTCAAAATGTTGACGTTCAAAAAGCCTCATTAATGGATTGTAGTGCTGAAAAATTTAATAGCTTTGATTTAGTTGTTTCTTCAACAAAAATCAACAACCCTAAAGTAACTACTAAAATTATTATGGGAGTGGGACTTTTAACTGGAATTGGAGAAGATGAAGTATTTGAACAAATAAAAAATGAAATTGAAAACTAGTGAAAGGTATGTAGGTGAAGGAATGTTTGAAGAAGAAATTATTTTTTTTAAAGTAGAAGGGATTAACAATAACGAAGAAGCATTGGAATTTTTATCAGATCAGTTGAGTAGTAGGAGAGTAGTAACAGAGTCATTCAAGAAGGCTATAATTGATAGAGAGAATATATTTCCAACTGGATTAAAATTAAATCAATATGGTGTTGCTATTCCACATGCTGATCCTAATTATGTAAATATGAATCAGATAGCTTTAATGACATTAGCGGATCCTGTAATGTTTAAGCGAATGGAGGATCCTTCACTTGAAGTACAGGTAAATTTGATTATTGTACTGGCATTGAAAGATCCTGATTCACAGTTAATGACTTTGAAAGCATTAATGAATTTGTTTCAAGACAAAGAAGTTATAAATAGCATTTTAAATTTTGATAATACTAATAAGTCTATTATTAAGTTAAAAGAGTTGTTAAATAGTAATTTTGTTATCTAGTAATATAAATTAAAGTATTGGGGGAACCTTTAAAGGGAGAAAATTGAATACAACTTTTAAAAACATTATAGAAAATGAGGCAAACGAACTATTACAAGTTGCTAAGTACATTAAGGGATCACAGGTAAAACAAATAATTAATCTTATTACTAATTCTTCTAAGAAAAACATTTTTTTTACAGGGTGCGGAACTTCAGCTATGGCTGCAAAAAAAATAATACATTCTTTTCAAGTAATAGATTTTCCTGCATTTTATATAAACCCTTCCGATGCAGTCCACGGTGCTATAGGGTCAATAAAAAAAGAGGACATTATTTTTATGATCTCTAAGGGAGGCAATACGAAGGAATTAACTTCTTTCGTGAATAACTTAAAAGATAAGCAAGTAAAGATTGTTGCAATAACTGAAAACCCAGATTCATATATAGCTCAAAACGCTGATTATATTGTTGAAATGCCGAAGGTAAAAGAGCCAGATAAATTTAATATGTTAGCTACTGCAAGTACATTATCTGTAATATCTTTATTTGACTCAATCATAATAAGTGCTATGAACCAGCTTCAATTTACTAAAGAAAGTTTTTTAATAAATCACCCTAGTGGAGATGTCGGAGCTCGTTTAAATGAAGAAATTGGACCAACTAGTTGAAAGATAAGCAAAAAAAACGTCTCAATCACTGAGGCGTTTTTTTGTGTGTAAGTTGACTAAAAACAAAGAAAGCTGAATATCATTAATTTTCAAAGGCTAGAAGTAGAGAAACGCAAAATGTTGTATCATATCTATTTTTGGTCATCATGAGATTTAAAAAATCAAAATAGTGAAAGTATAGTGTATAGTAACCATTATATTCAAATAGACTATAAAAAGGATCGAGAAAAAGTCTATCTTTTCTCGATCCTTTTTTATCAATCATCATTATCGGAACTTCCACTATTAGAAGAATCGTTCTCCCAATAATCTTCGTAGTCATCTTCAGTACCGCCGATACCGAATTTGAAGCTTGGACCTGGTGGTGTTCCTTTTGCCCAATAAGAGTCTGTCGTATCATTTGGGACTCTCATTCTTGAACCGTCTACTTCGACGGTATCATCGTCGTCTACTTTTGTACCAGTAAATTCAGAAACTTCTTCTTCTTTGACATCATCATCTAATTCAAAGTCTTCATCAGCTCCGAGGCTATCTGGGTTTGCTTGATAGATCGAATTAGCTAGATAAGACATATATTGGGCAGTACGTTTGCTAGCATCGCGATCGGTGCCTTGGTTATCTTCACGTCCAGACCAACTACTTAAGGTTGCTTTTGGTGTAGAAACCACTAACCAAGAGTCTTTATATTCGTCAGTAGTTCCTGTTTTTCCAACCCAGTCAGCGTTTCCCAAATCATAATTTAGATTGCTGACGTCTGATTTAAATTCGGTTGTATGTCCAGAATCTATAACCCCGCGCATTAAATCATTCATAATAGAAGCTGCTTGTTTTGAATAAACACGTTCCGGGTTTTCTTCATGTTCGTATAAAGCATCTCCACTGGAATCGGTAATGGAGTCGATCAGATAACCTTCCTGGTAAACACCATCGTTTGCTAGAGCTTGAAATCCATTGGTTTGTTGTAAGGTTGTTACTTCAGGCACACCTGATGAAGCAGACTCATAGGTCCAAGAATCTGTATCAGGATAGTTCATTTTTTTCAAGTAATTATCATAAACAAAGGAAGTATCATCTTTTTCACTTAAAATGTCGCGGTAAATATGGTAACTAGCAATATTACTTGAATGTTCCAGAGATTCGCGAATCGTTTGGAATGTTTCAGTTCCTTCATTTGTTGCGTTAACGATCGGATCGCCTTCATTTTCTCCTTGTTGCCAGTCAGTCGGATAATCTGAGACGCGAGATTCCGTACCAATCAAACCTTGGTCAATCGCTGGACCATAAACTAACGCTGGCTTAATAGCAGAACCTGCTTGCCGAGTAGAATTAAAGGCATGGTTAAATTGGTTGTCTTCATAATTCCTTCCACCAACAAAGCCAAGGATTTTACCTGTTTCATTATCCATGTAGACATTTCCGACTTCAACTTGATTATTATTATCTAACAGATAACCATAATTTTCAGCTGTGTCTTGCATTGCGTCGTAAACATCTTGGTCAATCGTTGTGTTAACCGTATAACCACCATTAGCTAATTTCTGTTGAGCTTCTTGCATATAAGTTTGATAGGTTTCTTCTTCGGCAAATTCTTCACGACTGACGTTATCTTCGTTTGCCAATTGTCGCGCGATAATTTTATGCGCTTCGTTCATGACTGTATTATATAAGAAGCTTTGCTCATTACCATCATCGGAACTTTCTTGTTCTTCAAAATCAGCTGTTAGATCATAATCTTTAGCTTCTTCATACTCATCTTTTGAAATATCATGATTACGATACATGCTAAATAAAACATAATCTTTACGTTCCATACCAGGTTCCAAGTCTTCTTGCAGTTCGCCAGAATTTGTGTAAGGGCTATAAGCAATCGGGCTTTGCGGTAATCCCGCAATAAAAGCTGCTTGTGATAAATTTAAGTCATTAGCATCTTCCCCAAAAATTCCTTGAGCGGCTTCTTGAACGCCAGCAATATTTTCTCCTTCGTTATTTCGTCCAAAAGGAGAAACATTTAAATACATTTCTACAATTTCATCTTTAGAAAAGTTTCTTTCAACTTGTGTTGCTAATAAGATTTCATTTGCTTTACGTTCAAAGGTTACTTCATTAGACAAAATTTGTTGTTTAACAATTTGCTGGGTTAAAGTTGACCCACCACTTGATCCCATACCTGTAACTTCAGACGCAAGGGCTCGAAGAACGGCTTTAGGCACAAAACCTTGATGTTCATAAAAATCTTCATCTTCTGTAGCAATCACTGCTTTTTTCACTAAATCCGACATTTGATCAGAATCTACACTATTACGCTTAACATCGGAGTTGATCGTCGCAATATTACTTCCATCCGCATAAGCTAAGTGTGAGGTTTCATCCACATCTTCCAGATTTCCTTCTAATTCTTCTTTAGTGGGTGTTTTGGTATCTTCAACTAGATAAGCAAAATATCCTGCACCCATACCTGCTCCCAGCGCTCCGAACAAGATAAAAAGACTAACCACTACTAATAGTAGGGATTGAATCACTCGAACGACAATATGAAAATAAAACCATCCAGAGTTTTTCTGTTGCTTTGTTTGTTTCGTTTTTTTGCTATTTTTTTCCTGCTGCGACAAATTCGTCACCTCGTTATATTTTTACTTCTGTCTGATTATAGCAAAAAATCTTCCACTTGAATAGTTAGACTATTTTAATCAAAAACAAAACTAAAGCTTTCCTTTAAAAGATTTTTCAGTTATCATTACAAATGAAACTATTTTACAAGGAGGAAAAGCCATGCATTCAGACTTTTTTCAAGAACTAAAAGAACGTGGCTTAGTTCATCAAACAACAGATGAAAAAGCACTAGAAGAACAATTAAACAAAGAGTCTGTAAAACTGTACGTAGGTTTTGACCCAACGGCAGATAGTCTACATATCGGGCATTTGTTGCCTATTTTAATGCTTCGTCGATTTCAACAAAATGGCCATGTACCGATTGCTTTAGTCGGTGCAGGTACCGGAATGATCGGAGACCCTTCATTTAAGGACCAAGAAAGGCAATTAAACCCTTTAGCAACGGTGCAAGAATGGTCTGATAATGTGAAGAAACAATTATCACAATTTATTGATTTTAATAATAAAGAAAATCCAGCCATTGTGGATAATAATTATAACTGGTTAGGGAAAATGTCCATGATCGACTTTTTACGAGACGTGGGCAAAAATTTTACGATTAATTATATGATGAATAAAGAAAGTGTGAAGCGTCGTATTGATGCAGGGATTTCTTACACTGAATTTGCTTATCAATTATTACAAGCTTATGATTTTTTAAAGTTGTACCAAAAATACGGCTGTCTTTTACAATTAGGAGGCAGTGATCAATGGGGCAATATTACTTCGGGTATTGAATTATTGCACCGCGAAGAGGGCGTTCAAGGTTTTGGTCTTACAATGCCCTTAATCACTAAAGCCGATGGTAAAAAATTTGGTAAAACTGAAGGAAACGCGATTTGGTTAGACGCAAATAAAACCAGCCCCTATGAATTTTATCAATTCTGGTTGAATACAGATGACCGCGATGCGGTTCGATTTTTGAAATATTTTACTTTCTTTAGTTTAGATGAGATTGCACAAATTGAAGAAGAATTTAAGCAAGCGCCGGAAAATCGTGTAGCTCAAAAAGCGCTGGCACAAGATGTAACAACTTTAGTCCATGGCAAAAAAGCTTACGAACAAGCCAAACATATTTCAGAAGTATTATTTAATGGTTCGATCAAAGAATTGGATGCAGAAGAACTAGATCAAGCTTTTGCTGATGTACCAGCTTATAAAGTAAGTCCGGAAGATTCTTTGAATTTAGTTGAAATCTTAATTGCTGCTAACATTGAAAGTTCTAAAAGACAGGCAAGAGAAGATATTAACAATGGAGCTATCTATATAAATGGCGATCGTATCCAAGATACTAATTATGAAATTACTGAAAAAGACAAACTGAGTGGAAAAACTACTGTGATTCGTCGGGGGAAAAAACGGTATTTTATATTACGTTTTTAGAAAAAAGTAAAAATAAAATCACAAGAAACCCGACTTTCTTGTGATTTTATTTTTTTAAGAAAGAAGTTTTTGGATTGGCTACTATCGTTACACGCGCTGTAGGTTTATTTTTAATTATTTTATTGGCCTACTTTTTAAAACGTATTGACTTTTTAACTAAAGAAGACGGTACAAGTCTGTCTGTTGTGATCATGAATGTGACACTGCCAGCTGTTGTTATTATTAATTTAGCTAATTTAGATGTCAAAGGTAATTTATTGTTCTTTGTATTGCTGGGGCTTGTTTGGTCATTAGTACAGATTTTTATAAGTTATTTTGCGGCAAAAAAGAAAAGCAAGACCGATCAGCAGTTTTTTATTTACTGTGCGACTGGTTTTAATATTGGAAACTTCACCTTACCTTTTGTACAAAGTTTCTTGCCATTAGGTGTTCCTATATTATCTATGTTTGATATCGGAAATAGTATTATGCTAGCCGGTGGAACTAAAGTTGTAGGAGATCGTTTAACAGGACAGAATCTAGATGTTAATGTTAAGCAAGTACTCAGGCAGTTATTTTCTTCTATTCCTTTTACCTGCTATGTGATCATGTTAGTTTTACGTTTGATCTCTTTTGATTTACCTTCTGCTTTTTTGACTGTGCTAGAACCAGTGGCTGATGCTAATGTATTCTTATCGATGTTTATGATTGGCCTGTATTTAGAATTACGTTTACCCAAAGAGGATCGTCATACTGTTTTGCAATTATTAACTTTACGTTACGTCATGGGGCTTTTGTTTGTATTGTTGTTTTATCTATTACCTATTGCGCCGTTAACTAAAATGATATTGTGTTTACTTTGTGTAACGCCGGTTCCTTTGTTTGGTGTGGTAAATTCTGTTATAGCAGGTGTAAAAGAAGAAAGCGTAGGGTTTACTTCATCCGTTAGTTTTTTGGTAAGTTTACCTTTGATGACACTTTTATTACTGATATTAAGTCCGGCAATTTAAAAGTTTGTGAAAATAGGAAAAGAGGAGGAAAAATATGTTAATAGGTTCTCATGTTTCTATGAAAGGCAAAAAAATGTTGTTAGGTTCGGCTGAAGAAGCAGCAAGCTATGATGCTTCTACTTTTATGATTTATACAGGTGCGCCCCAAAATACACGTAGAAAAGCGATTGAAGACATGCGTATCGATGAGGGAAAATCATACATGGCCGAACACGGCTTGTCTGATATTGTCGTACACGCGCCCTATATCGTTAATTTAGGAAATCCTAATAAAAAAGAAACCTTTGAGTTTGCTGTGCAATTTCTACGAGATGAAATCAAACGAGCGGATGCATTAGGCGCTAAGCAGATCACCTTACACCCAGGTTCTCACGTAGGTGAAGGAGCTGATGTGGGTATCACTCAAATTGTTAAGGGGTTAAATGAAGCCTTGGATAAAAACCAAAGACCACAAATTGCACTAGAAACCATGGCTGGAAAAGGAACTGAAATCGGACGTTCTTTTGAAGAACTTGCGCGTATTATTGATGGTGTGACCTTAAATGATAAGCTTTCTGTCACTTTTGATACTTGTCATGCAAGTGACGCTGGATACAATATTCGGGATGATTTTGATGGCGTGCTGGATGAATTTGATCGAGTGATTGGTTTAGATCGTTTGAAAGTTGTTCATATTAATGATTCAAAAAATGAACCAGGTTCACATAAAGATCGACATGAAAACATTGGTTTTGGAAAAATCGGTTTTGACGCTTTAAAACAAGTGGCACATCATGATAAGCTGAAGAATTTACCTAAGATTTTAGAAACTCCTTGGGTAGGCGAAGATAAGAAGAATAAAAAATCACCTTATGGTTTTGAAATTGCTATGCTTTATAATGGTGAATTTGATCCAGATTTATTGGAAAAAATAAAGCAACAATAATTTTATAAAAAGCAGCGTCTATTGATGATTCTGCTTTTTTTGTATATGCCATTGTTTTTTTGTATAATAAAACTAGAAAGGCAGGGATGAAAATGATTTTAGATGAAACATTTCAGCTAGTAAATGGCGTAAAAATACCCAAAGTTGGTTTTGGCACTTGGCAAAGTTCTCCAGAAGATGCTTATCGTGCAACTAAGTATGCACTAGATAATGGGTATAAGCACGTAGATACGGCATATGTTTATGGCAATGAATCAGACGTAGGACAGGCAATCAAAGATGTCCCTGTGTCGCGAGATGAAATTTTTGTCACAACGAAAGTCCCAGCAGAAACCGATACTTATGAAAAAGCGATGGAAAATATTAGTGAATCTCTACGGCGTTTGTCCTTAGATCATGTAGATCTATTACTTATTCATGCGCCTAGACCTTGGAGCCGAATCGGGGAGCCTCATGAAAATGATGATAAGAAAAATGTTCAAGTATGGAAGGCATTAGAAGATGCTTTTCGAGATGGCAAAACAAGAGCTATCGGGGTCTCAAATTTTAATATTGAAGATTTAAAAAATATTATCGAAAATGCTAAGATAGCGCCAATGGTCAACCAGATCAAATGCTATATCGGTAATTTGAGTACGGGCACGATCGATTTTTGTCAGCAGCATTCGATCCTGGTAGAAGGATATTCGCCTTTAGCGACCGGCGGCTTATTAGATGACGAGCAAATTCAAAAAATAGCGGAAAAATACGAAAAGTCTATTCCGCAAATTGCGCTTCGTTATTTATTAGAAAAAGATATATTACCATTGCCTAAGTCAGTACACGAAGAATATATCTTAGAAAATGCACAGCTAGACTTTGTTTTGGAAAAAGAAGATGTGGAGCAACTGGATCAGTTATAAATCAATTGACAAAAAGAGTTGTTTCGAGCTTTTCTTTTCCTGATGTTTCTAGTAAAATACTTCATGGACAGTCTAGAGGAAAGGAGAGTGTGAAATGTCAACTGGTTATGTAATTTTAATTGCAGTGATCGCTTTAGTTGTTGGAGCTATCGGCGGTTTCTTTTTAGCACGTAAATATATGGAAGATTATATGAAAAAAAATCCACCAATCAACGAAGATATGTTGCGCACAATGATGATGTCAATGGGACAAAAGCCTTCAGAAAAGAAAGTTCGTCAAATGATGCAACAGATGAAAAATCAAAAATAATTCAAAATGAGATTGGATAAAAAAGAGGAGTTGAAAACTTCTCTTTTTTTAGGTTAAAAATACCCAGTAACATGGCAAAAGAGCAAGAATAGCTCAAAGAAATAAGAAATCTATGTTGAATGAACGACGATAGCACAAAAAACTATAAAAAGCAGCCTAAAAAATGGCTGCTTTTTATAATAATGTAGTAAGAGTTAAAAAGAGTAGCTAAATTTTATTAGATTAAAAGGATTAATTAGGAATAATCGCGTCGGTAACTTGTATTTTAGGTGAGTGATTTTCATTCATAACTGGAGAAGTACTTGTTCGATTATCATAGCCTTCACCAATAGAAATCAGATGAGCCATATTTTTTTGATAATTTTTAGCAAAAACTGTACTGTATAAAATATCTAACAAATAAGCAATTGAAGTGCTGGTTATATAACTGCTGATTTTAGAATAAAGTTTTTCACGTGTAGATAATCGTAAATGACAATCAGCATGTTTTGCTAAGGTATTATCGCCGATGCCTGTTAATGCGATAATCGTTGTTCCCTGTTGTTTTAGGATAGGTAAAACTCGTTTAAGCATGTTGTTTTCTCCAGTATAAGAAATCATCAGGACACAAGTATTTTCATCTGTACTGTAGGCCTCGTAAACTTGTTCTCCGATAATTTCTGCCGCACTGGTTTGCTTTTTTATCCGGCGCATTTTTAAAGCAAAGTCTTGCGAAATTAAAAGATTGGCATTTGAAGTAAAAATTTTAATTTGCTTTGATTGATATAATAGTTCGGTAGCTTTTTGCAACTGATGATGTTCAAGTAAAGAAAGTGTGTCAGAAATCGTTTCTTGTTCTAAAGAAGCGATCTTTTGCGCGATCGTTAACATACTATCATTTTCCGCAAAAGGCAAGTTAGCGTCTGTTTGGATAAAATGATTGTGCAAATAGTCTTGTTCCTTTAAAAAAGCGTCTTTGAAATCATTCCAACCATGAAAGCCTATTTTTTTAGCAACCCGAATCAAAGTTGAGGGATGTACGTAAGTTTTTTCGGCAATCTCTTTTACTGTAGCATTTTCAATTCTTGTATAGTCTGTAAGAATGTAATAAACGACTTCATTTTCTGCAGGAGAAAATGAAACTTCTTCGATCTTTTCTGTCAATAACACAGAACCACCTCATTTACATAGTTTTAATATATATTGTAAACGATGTTTACAAATTTTGTCGATACTTTTATTTTATCTGTAAACAATAATTGAAGATTCAATATTTTCTTGCTAAAGGAGATTCTAATATAGATAATAGTCTTGTAAATAAATTTAGAAAGAAGGTGGAAGATGAGGCAAAAACTTTACCTTATGCGTCATGGTCAGACACTATTCAACCAGTTAAAAAGAGTCCAAGGCGCTTGTGATTCACCTCTAACTGATTTAGGGAAAAAACAGGCAAAACAAGCAAAGGATTACTTTGAACAAGAAGAAATAAATTTTGCCGCGGCGTATTCTTCAACTCAAGAAAGAGCTTGCGATACAATGGAAATTATTTGTCCCGGTCAACCTTATACTAGAAAAAAAGGGATAAAAGAATGGAACTTTGGATTATATGAAGGAGCACCTGAATATTTAAATCCGCCCCATAAGCCAGGAGAAGAAAGTTACGGTGATTTCTTTTTAGACTATGGTGGCGAATCAGTCGATCAAGTAGAAGAACGAATGACGCAAACACTTACACAAATCATGGAAAATTTAAAGGGAGAAAACGCACTAGCGGTAAGTAGCGGTGGCGCGCTCTATTCATTTTATTTAAAGTGGCGCCAAGAAAAAGATCAACGTCCCACTTTTTCTAATTGTTGTATTTTGATCTATGAATATCAAGATGGAAAGTTTTTCTTACAAACAAGCGTTGATCCAGGAAAGTAGGTACAAGCAATAGATGAATTCGAAAATTATTTTTTTAGATGTGGATGGCACATTAGTGGATTATCATAATCATCTTCCAGAAAGTGCGGTACAAGCCATTCACAAAGCACAAGAAAATGGACACCAAGTATATACTGTCACAGGTCGTGCGAAAGCGGAAATGTATTCTTACATTTTAGATATCGGTTTTGATGGTTATATAGGTGGAAATGGAAGTTATATTGAATCTAAAGGCCAAGTTGTAAAAGAAAAAACATTGAGTGCTGAAGATACCCAACAAATTGTCGACTGGCTAAAAAATCGTGGACTAGAGTTTTATCTAGAAAGCAATAACGGTTTGTTTGGCAGTGAAAATTTTGCTAGTCGGGGTGTAGAAACGATACAAGAATACATTGCCTATAAAGGAAAACCTGGTGCCGAACAAGCGACACCTGCTACCGTTTTTCCCAATATGATCTACGGCGAATCACTTTACCGTGATGATGTTAACAAAATTAGTTTTATTTTAGATAGTTATGAAGACTATTTAGCAGCGCAAGAAAAATTTCCATCTTTAAAAGTTGGAACATGGGGCGGTAGTGGTGAAAAGGCCTTATTTGGCGATGTTGCTTTAAAAGATATTGATAAAGCTGTTGCTATTGATGAGCTACTAGATTTTTTAGCCAAAAATGTCGAAGATACACTTGCTTTTGGTGACGCCAAGGTAGATATCCCAATGCTAGACCATTGTCAAATTGGTGTAGCTATGGGAAATGGTGGTAAAGAGATCAAAGAAATGGCTGATTATATTACTGCATCTGTCGAAGATGATGGTTTATATAAAGCTTTTACACATTTTCAACTAATTTAAAAATAAAAAAAGAAAGCGAGAAATAATATGGGATTTAGAAAAGACTTTTTATGGGGCGGCGCAACTGCTGCAAATCAATGTGAAGGTGGATATAATGAAGGGGGACGTGGTCTAGCCAATGTTGATGTTGTGCCTAACGGACCTGATCGAGCAGAAATTATTGCCGGGCACAAGAAAATGTTTGATTTCGACAATGAACATCATTTTCCTGCAAAAGTAGGAATTGATATGTATCATCGTTATAAAGAAGATATTGCTTTATTTGGTGAAATGGGCTTTAAAACTTATCGTTTATCGATTGCTTGGACACGAATTTTTCCTAATGGAGATGAAACAGAGCCCAATGAAGAAGGCTTACAGTTTTACGAAGATTTATTCAACGAATGTCATAAATATGGCATTGAACCTCTTGTAACTATTACGCACTTTGATTGTCCGATGCATTTAATCAAGGAATATGGCGGTTGGCGTAATCGAAAAATGGTTACTTTTTATGAAAGACTTTGCCGTACGATTTTCAATCGTTATAAAGGTTTAGTGAAGTATTGGTTGACATTTAACGAAATCAATATGATTTTACATGCACCTTTTATGGGGGCAGGGCTTTATTTTGAAGAAGGAGAAGACGAAGAGCAAGTAAAATATCAATCTGCTCATCATGAGCTAGTATCAAGCGCACTTGCAACAAAAATCGCACATGAAGTAGACCCCAATAATCAAGTAGGTTGTATGTTGGCTTCTGGCTCATATTATCCATATACTTGCCGTCCTGAAGATGTTTGGGAATCTCGTAAAACAGACAGAGAAAGCTATTTCTTTATCGATGTTCAATCACGTGGTGAATATCCTGCTTACTTCCTAAAGGATTTAGAACGTCGTGGTATCGAGATTGAAATGGAAGACGGCGATAAAGAGCTGTTAAAAGAAAACACTGTAGACTTTATTTCCTTTTCTTATTACTCTTCACGTGTAGCTACAAGTGATCCTGAATTATTGAAACAAACCCAAGGAAACATCTTTGCCTCTGTGGAAAATCCTTACTTAGAATCAAGTGAATGGGGTTGGCAAATTGATCCACTTGGTTTACGTATTACGATGAATGATATTTATGACCGTTATCAAAAACCATTGTTTATCGTAGAAAATGGCCTGGGCGCTATTGACCATCCAGATGAAAATGGTTATATAGAAGATGATTATCGTATTGATTATTTGGCAAAACATATTCAAGCGATGAAAGATGCTGTTGAAATCGATGGTGTTGATTTGATGGGCTATACTAGTTGGGGTTGTATCGATTTGGTTTCAGCAGGTAGTGGCGAAATGAAAAAACGGTACGGATTTATCTATGTTGACTTAGATAATGAAGGAAATGGTACACTTGACCGCTCCAAGAAAAAATCATTTGATTGGTATAAAAAAGTGATTGCTTCAAACGGAGAAGATCTATCTAACGACTAGAAATTTAATAATAAGCGAAAAATTACTTCTATAATATCTTGTAGAGGTAATTTTTTTATTTGATATAATCTTTATTGTTAAGAACAAGTAAAAGGTAATGGAAGGAACAATAAAACAGCAAAACAATGTTTATTCAGTAGTCGAACGAACAATAAAACGGCAAAACAATGTTTATTCAGCAGTCGAATGAACAATAAAACAGCAAAACAATGTTTATTCAGTAGACGAATGGACAATAAAACGGCAAAAAATTGTTTATTCAGTAGTTGAACGAACAATAAAGCAGTAAAACATTGTCCATTCAGTTATCGAATATGCGATAAAACGATTAAAATAAAAAAACGAGTTAAATAAATTCTTGAACGATTCAAGCAAAATTTTGCTCTTACCTTGGGCAAGATTTAGTAAACAGACCGTTGTTATATAAAAATACAATTTCTTTCTACTTATTCCCTGACAAACTACGGACTGTGATATAATTAAATTAACAAAATAAATAAAGAGGTGGTTTGTTATGTCCTGGAAGGAAATTTATGAACAGTGGACAAATGATGACGCTTTGGATGACCATTTAAAAACCCAATTAAATGAGTTAAAGGGAAAACAAGAGGAGTTAGAAGATGCCTTTTATGCGCCCCTTGAATTTGGTACTGCGGGTATGCGCGGTGTTTTAGGTCCGGGAATCAACCGCATGAATATTTATACTGTACGTCAGGCAACAGAAGGTTTGGCACGTTTTATGATCAAACAAGGATTTGATGTTGCTAGAAGAGGCGTTGCTATTGCTTATGACTCCAGGCATCTTTCGCAAGAATTTGCCATGGAAGCTGCAAAAACTTTAGCCTACAATAATATCCCATCCTATGTATTTGAAAGTTTGAGACCTACGCCGGAATTATCCTTTGCAGTGCGTTACTTAAAAACATTTACTGGTATCATGATCACAGCTTCTCATAACCCGCCAGAATATAATGGTTATAAGGTGTATGGCGAGGATGGTGGTCAAATGCCACCAGCAGATGCAGATATGGTAACAACTTTGATTCGTGAAGTTGATAATCCACTAACAATTCCTGTGATGGAAGAAAAAGCAGCCAAAGAGCAAGGGCTTATTACCATGATAGGTGAAGATATTGACCAAGCTTATTTGTCTGAATTACAAGCTGTGACGATTGATCAAGCTATGATCGATCAAATGGGCGATCAGCTAAAATTAATTTTTACACCGCTACATGGCACAGGCAAAATGTTAGGTGAAAAAGCTTTACGTCAAGCAGGCTTTAAAGAGTTTATGGTAGAACCAGAACAAGCAGTGGCAGATCCGGACTTTTCAACAGTGAAATCACCTAATCCAGAAGAAAGTTCTGCCTTCGAGTATTCTATGCGTTTAGGCAAAAAAGAAAATGCTGATTTATTAATTGCGACAGATCCTGACGCAGACCGTTTAGGAGCTGCTGTGCGTATGCCAAATGGTGACTATAAAGTATTAAGTGGCAATCAAATCGGTGCTTTATTTATTCGCTATATTTTAGAAGCGCGGAAAAAGACCAATGCTTTACCGGAAAATGCTGTTATCTTAAAATCGATTGTTTCTAGCGAATTAGCTACAGCTATTGCCCAAAGCTATGACATACCGATGGTTAATGTTTTAACAGGATTTAAATTTATCGCGGAAAAAATTAAAGAGTTTGAAGCAGATCATAGTCACAGTTTTATTTTTGGCTTTGAAGAAAGTTATGGCTTTTTAGTTCAACCATTCGTGCGTGATAAAGATGCGATTCAAGCGCTTGTTTTATTAGCGGAAGTGGCTGCTGCTTATAAAAAACAAGGAAAGACATTGTACGATGCTTTACAAGAAATTTTTGCCGAATATGGTAACTATGCAGAAAAAACGATCTCGTTGACGATGTCTGGTCAAGAAGGTTCTGCTAAGATCACTTCCTTGATGAAATCCTTTAGAGAGCAAACACCGACTGAATTTGCGGGAATCAAAGTAGTGCAAACAGAAGACTTCAAACAATTGATCCGTAAAAACGCAGCAGGGGCTACAGAAAAGCTAAGCACGCCGCCTTCTGATGTTTTGAAATATACCTTAGAAGATGATAGTTGGCTTGCGATTCGTCCTTCAGGTACTGAACCTAAAATTAAATTTTATATAGGTGTAAAAGCTGATTCTGATGAACGCGCACAACAAAAAATTGAACTGTTACAAGCTGCTATTAATGAAATTACTGGAAATTAGTTGTATAATAAAAGCGTTTCTTGCTAAAGTTAACAAATGAAAAACATCTAGGGCAAAATTTATAATGGTTTTTGCCCTAGTTTTTCCATATGAAAACGATAAGAGGAGGACGCTATGGAAAAAACAAGTATCGAAGATATCGAACGTGTTAGCCAAATCTTTAAAGTATTAAGTGATATGACTCGTTTGAAAATCGTACTGGCAGTAAAAGAGGGCGAAAAAAATGTTACAACTATTGCCAATGAAGTAAGTATGGAACAATCGGCTGTTTCCCATCAATTAAAATTGTTGCGTGATAACCGTGTCGTAAAAACCAGAAGACAAGGTAAAGCTGTTTTATATAGTGTCGATGATGCCCATGTTTTAGATATTTTAGAACAAACTTTCAAACACGTTCATCACCGCTAGAAAGGACTTTCAGACAGAAAGTTCTTTTTTTTACGCTGAAATTTTGTTATGCTTAGACAAGTAAATTAGAAAGTTATGAAAATACTTTTAATCTCAAAGTTATTCTTTTTTAAACTTTTTATTCTATGAATGATTAAAGATAAACGATATTTTTAAAGGAGCAGCTATGAAAAAACAAGTAAATATCGCTGTCTTAGGCTTAGGCGTTGTGGCCAACGGTCTTATTAAAAATTTAATTACAGCAGAAGAAAAAATAAAGCAGCAGGCGGATTTAAGTTTTTCGATTGCCAAAGTATTGGTACGCTCTAAAGAAAAAAAGCAGGGACTAGCACAAAACTATCAGTTAACGTTGACTACTGAAGTTGAAGACATTTTTGCTGATCCGACCATTGACATTGTGGTGGAGTTGATTGGCGGAATTAATCCGGCTAAAGAATGGATTACTCTGGCATTACAAAGAAAAAAACATGTAGTGACGGCCAATAAAGATCTAATTGCGCGTTTTGGTAATGAACTTACGGCAATTGCTAAAGCCAATGATGTTTCCCTGTTTTATGAAGCAAGTGTTGCAGGTGGTATTCCGATTTTGCGTAATTTAAATACAAGTTTTATGACAGATGAAATTACTGCTATACAAGGGATTTTAAATGGAACTAGTAATTTTATGTTAACGCAAATGAATGAAGCAGGGCTTAGCTATGAAGAAGCTTTAGAATCCGCTCAAGTTTCAGGTTTTGCTGAATCGGACCCAACAAACGATGTAGATGGCTGGGATGCTGCCTATAAACTAATCATTCTAATACGCTTAGCACTTAAGCAAGATTTAGCATTAGATGATCTAAGTGTTAAAGGGATTGGTGAAATTACTCCGGTTGATCATTTTTACGCCCATGATTTTGGTTATCAAATCAAACCGCTTGCTCATGCTCAAATAATAGATGAGGGAATTTACGCTGCGGTAGAGCCTGTTCTTATCCCGCAAACACATCCGTTCGCCTTTGTGAAAAACGAAATGAACGGTGTGTTTATTGAAAGTAAAATGATTGGTGATTCCTTACTTTATGGTCCAGGCGCTGGTGCATCGCCAACTGCTGAAAGTGTCTTGGCAGATATTTTAACTATTGCAAAAAATATGAACAACAAACAGCAGGCACTTCAAATGAGTTCCTCGAATTTACCAAGTGGTAAGCTTTATAAAGAAGGAGCAACACATTATTACTTTTTACTTTCTGATTGCGCTATAAATTTAACAGCCTTTTTAGAAAAACAGCACATAAGACCGATTTCTTTAAAACAACAAGAAAATAAAGAGGCAGCTTTTATCAGCAATAAGTTAACAGTAGAACAAAAACATGACTTGCTAGATAAACTGCAAGAAATCAGCCATGTAAAACAAATATTAAGTGTTTGGGAGGATTAAAAAATGAAAATCCGTGTGCCAGCTACAAGTGCTAACCTAGGTCCAGGTTTTGATTCTTGCGGGATTGCTTTATCAAGCTATTTAACTATTGAAGTGATTGAAGAAGATAGTAAGTGGAGAGTGGATCATGAGTTGGGCGATGAAATTGCAAAAGATGAAGAAAATCTGTTGATACAAATCGCTAAAAAAGTTGCACCCACAATAAAACCGCATCACTTAAAAATGACCAGTAGCATTCCAATTGCACGAGGTTTAGGAAGTAGTTCTTCGGTGATCGTAGCAGGGATCGAACTAGCCAATCGTTTAGAAAACTTAAATTTGACTGAGCGGCAAAAAATAGAAATCGCTACTTCTATTGAAGGGCATCCTGATAACTGTGCACCAGCGATTTGTGGTGATTTTGTGGTGGCTAGCCACTTTTTTAGACAGGAGCAGCCCATCATTCACTATGTAAAACATTATTTTCCTGAATGCCGGATTATCGCCTATATCCCCAATTCGCAGGTGCTGACTAAAGAAAGTCGTAGTGTATTACCTGAAAGTATCTCATTTTCTGATGCAGTAAAAGCTAGCTCGATTGCAAACGTTATGATTGCAGCTATTTTAAATGGTGATCTAATACTTACAGGAAAAATGATGGAACAAGATCAATGGCATGAAGCCTATCGTGAAAAATTTGTTCCGCATTTAACAACAATTCGCCAAATTGTAAAGCAAAATGAAGGTTATGCGGCATTTCTTAGTGGAGCCGGTCCTACAGTTTTAATTTTAGCGAGTGAAGAAAAAGCAGATATGATAACATTTGAATTAGAGCAAATGGCTGGTTCAGCGCAAATCGAACAGCTATCTCTGGACCGAGAAGGCGTACAAGTGTTTTAAAAATTGTGACATAAAAAAATCCGAACTATATTGGATAAGAACAGCTATCTTCCTTTATAGTTCGGATGTTTTATCTGTAAAAATGATGTTAGAAAGCTTTTTTACACTTCATCGATTTCTTCTTCTGAACCATAATAGCTATGATCTTCTAAGTCTAACTCATTTAAAATCACAGAGGCGGTTTCTTCAATGGATAGTGAAGCCACATTGATGGTAATACAACCTAACTTTTCGTAAAGATCTTTGGCAAAATTTAATTCTTCTTTGATCTTATCGATATCTGAGTAGGCAGAATCAGGATTGAGTCCGTAAGCGATCATACGCTCTTTTCGGATGGTATTAAGCACTTCAGGATCATTGGTCAGTCCCACGATTTTATTAGGGTCTACTTCCCAGATTTGTTTTGGAATATGAGCTTGTGGAACAATAGGTAAATTTGCGACTTTAAGATTTTTATTTGCTAAAAATAAACTTAAAGGCGTTTTGGAGGTACGAGATACACCTAGCAAAACAACATCTGCTTCTAAAAAGCCGCGTGGATCTTTTCCATCATCGTATTTAACCGCAAATTCCATCGATTTAATGCGTCTAAAGTAGTTTTTGTCTAGGTGATGCATCGCGCCCGGTTCATTTGACGGCGCTACTCCAGCTCTTTTTTCGACTTCTAAGACAGGCGGTGTCAAAACGTCAAACTGATATAGTTGATGTTTATCGCAAAACTGATGCGCAATTTCTACTAAATGTTTATTGATTAAAGTATGCAAAATAATAGCGTTATGCTTTTTGGCATCTTTTAGTGCTTTAAGTAGTGATTCATCTGTTGTAATAAATGTACGTCTAAATAAGACGAATTCGACTGTTGGATATTGTGCCATAGTAGCCTGAGCTAACTTTGAAGCAGTTTCTCCAGCAGAATCAGAAATGACAAATATCGTCATATTTTGTTTATTATTATCTTCTGGCATATACTTATCCCTCGCTTGCAATTTAATTATGGATATTATAACATATATTAGAAGGTTGAATCGAAATGATTTTGCTTTGGAGGGAATCAAAATGGAAAATCAATCAGCGGTCAAAGTAGCCGTGCAACAAATGAAAGATTATGGATTCAAATATACTAAAAAAAGAGAAACGATTATTTCTTATTTGGCAAAAGCCAATCGCTATGTTGCGGCAAAGGAATTACACGAATTTTTAACGCAAAAATATTCAGGGATTAGCTATGATACGATTTATCGTAATTTGCGTGATTTTGCTTCGATCGGTATTTTAGAAGATACTGAATTAGACGGAGAAATGAAATTTCGATTTAATTGTTCACTTCAAGGAGCCGAGCATCATCACCATCATTTTATTTGTTTAATTTGTGGTAAAACCAAAGAAGTGACAACTTGTCCGATGGATTTTTTCCAAGAACAGTTAGCCGGATGCACGATCGAAAATCATCGTTTTGAAATCTATGGACGTTGTGAAGAATGTCAGAACATCGCCTGAAAGATGATTAAGTTTTATTTTAGGTTAGTAAGTTCATTTGTATCATTAGAAATAACAATTATAGATAAATAATCAACTTCCTTGCAAGCAACAGAAGCAAATTTCTGTTTGTTTGAAAGGATGTTTTACTTAACAAAAGGGGGGATTATCCATTTTATGGATTCGAGTCAGTTAACAAGTATTATTTTATTTTTTGTTTGTTTACTTTTTTCAGCATATTTTTCATCTTCAGAAACTGCCTTTACTTCTTTAAGCGCTGTACGATTAAAAAACGAAGCTGAAAAAGGAGATAAGAAAGCTAGCCAAGCAATCAAGTTACAAGAAAAATTTGAACCTTTATTATCGACCGTTTTGATAGGAAACAACTTAGTAAATATTGCTAGTTCTGCTATTGCAACAGTCTTTTTTGTCAATATCTCACCGGTATACGGTGCAACAGTTGCTACCATTACTACGACCGTTTTAATGCTTTTATTTAGTGAAATCACGCCTAAACTATTGGCGAAATTAGCACCAGAACGCGTGGCGAAATTTTCAGCGCCTATATTGCGACTTCTGATGTTTATTTTTAGTCCTCTTGTTTGGTTATTGAGTAAGTGGCAAGAGGGGTTTAAAAGATTAATTTCTGTAGATGGTGATCAATCTATTAGTGAGGCGGAATTACTTTCCTTAGTAGACGAAGCTAGAGTCGAAGGAAGCATTGAAAATGAGGAACATAGCTTGGTTAAAGCGGCGATTGAATTTGATGACGTTGATATTTCTTCAATTTTAACGCCTAGAGTAGACGTGGTGGGCGTGGATATTGAAGATTCCGATGAAAAGATTGAACAAACTTTTGAGCATAATGTTTATTCTCGCTTAGTTGTGTATGAAGAAACTATAGATAATGCAATTGGCGTTCTTCATGAAAAAGATTTTCATAGATACTTGCGGGCAAAAGAAAGGAAGGAAGCAAAAGTTCCCACGATTGCGGGCTTGCTTTCTGAAGTATTGTATGTGCCACCAACTATAAAACTGGCTGACTTATTAAAAATGATGCAGCGTGATAAAAATCATTTGGCAATTGTTGTAGACGAGTACGGAGGGACTCTAGGTTTGGCAACAATGGAAGATGCGTTAGAAGAACTGGTCGGAGAAATTTGGGATGAAACTGACGTTGTACAACAAGAAATAGAAACCATTGAAGAAGGAAAAACTTATAAAATTAGAGGCACTTATTCATTAGATAAATTGTTTAATCTATTGAATATTCAAAATAAGGAAGAATGGTTATCCAATACAGTGAGTGGTTTTGTTATTGAGCAATTAGAAAAAGTTCCCAAGGTCAACGACTCTTTTACTTTCGATCATCTATATGTCAAAGTACTTGATGTGCAAAAACGACGGGTCAATAAAGTTTTAGTCGAAAAGCTCCCTGCTAAAGAAGACGAACAGTAAACTGTAGATAAAAGTTACTAATCAGTTAAAACTAAACAAAAACTTTCAAGCAAGGGGTTGAATGACCATTGCTTGAAAGTTTTTTTAATTATCTTCAAAATAGTTATTTTCCTGTAAAAATTGTCTGGCAACAATTGAAGGCTCAACTAAATCATTGTCTGCTTGATAGTTTAATTCTTGCATCGTTTTTGTGTCTATGGTATCCACAAGTTTATCTAATATTTCTTTACACTCAGGATATTGGTCTAAAAGTTCTTGTTTTACAATCATGGTCGCATCATAAGGTGGGAAAAATTGATGATCATCTTCTAGTATGACTAAGTTATTACTAGCTACTCGGCCGTCTGTTGAATAACCTAATACCAAATCAACACTACCTGAAGCTACTGCGTCATAAACAAGTCCGATCTGCATAGGTAACATGGTAGCAAAATCAAAACCATATTCCTGTATAAAACCTTGATAGCCGTCACCTACACGTGTGAGCCAAGGACGATCTGTTCCAACCGTTAATTGATCGGAGATTTCTTCTAGATCGCTAACTTTCTCTAAATCGTATTTCTCAGCTGTATCTTCTCGTACCATAAAAGCAAAAGTATTGTCAAAACCGTAAGAGGGGAAACGGACTTGATTATAGCGTGATTTGAGTTCTTCTTTTGATACATCAAAAGCTTTTTTTGGATCTTTGATCGCGTCCATTTTTAAGATTGTGGTGATATCTGTTCCAGTGTATCTGCCAGCGGAAATATCGACATCTCCGTTATTTAGCGCTTGTTGGTCAATTTGAGCAGTACCTAAATTATTGATCACACTGGTTTCATAATCAGTATAGTGTTCGATCATTCCATCAACAAGCCCCGCTAAAATTTGCGTCTCTGTGGTGATTCCTCCTGAAATTGAAATGACATGATCGTCCTTATTAGAAGGTAACCCTGGTAAAGAAGAGCACGCGGATAAAAATATGAAACAAGATAACAAGAAAAGAATACATTTTATTTTTTTCATCATATTAGCTCCTTTATCAGAATAATTTTATAAGACTTTTTTAAGTATGCTTGAAAGTAAGAAAAATTACAACCAATACATACAGTTTGCTTTAACAGTACTCTGTAAATTGCAATTGTTATAAAAAACAATTCTGCTTTTGCGAAAACAGCTTGACACATTTTCGAGAGTTAGCTATAATTTTCATTGGACAGTGATGTTATTGGAATAATCATTTATTTCATAACAAAAACGGTTACTATTTGAGCTCGGAGGGAGGGAATTATATGTCAAAAACAGTCGTTCATAAAAACGAATCTCTTGATGATGCTCTTCGTCGCTTCAAACGTTCCGTTTCAAAAGCAGGTACTTTGCAAGAGTCACGGAAACGTGAATTTTACGAAAAACCAAGCGTGAAACGTAAGAAAAAATCTGAAGCAGCTAGAAAACGTAAAAAGAAATTTTAATTTCATCTGTATAGAAGTGGAGCTGGTAGTGTGACACTGCTTACGAAATTAAACGATGATATGAAAGCTGCTATGAAGGGCAAGGATAAAAAGTCTTTACAAGTCATTCGCATGCTCAAAGCATCGTTGCAAAATGAAAAGATCAACCTTGGTCGTGACTTGACCGATGAAGAAGAATTAGCGATTATCTCACGTGAAATGAAACAACGTCGTGATTCTTTAGCTGAATTCGAAAAAGTTGGTCGAGATGATTTAGCTGAAAAAACGAAAAGCGAAATTGCGATTGTTGAAAGGTATCTACCTGCTCAACTGACAGAAGACGAGGTTTTTCAAATTGTCAGCCAAGCAATTGAGCAGACAGGCGCTAGCTCTCCCAAAGAATTTGGGAAAGTAATGGGCGTTGTTATGCCTAAGGTAAAAGGTAAGGCCGATGGCAATCAAGTAAACGCGATCGTCAAAGAGTTATTAAATCAAAAATAAAGATAAAAGCTGTTGCAAGTCTTCTTAGTCTTGGCAACAGCTTTATTTATTTACGTTAGATAAAAGCAATTTTTCTTTTAGACTATCTATGGTATGATATGGTAGAAACATTGCGGCTAAACACTTGTCGCTTGTGAAAATAAATAATGAATGGACGAAAAACAGTGAAAAAAGAATCTTAGAAGGCTAGATCTTGGAATAGCTGTGGTAAAAGGAGCGAGTTTTTTGACGGAAGATTTTACGTCTTTTGAATTAAAAGTAACACAACCGCAGGATATGGATTTACTTTTAGGAACCCATGACAAACACGTCAAATTAATAGAAGATGCGACAAAAACGACGATACGCGCGCGCGGCGAAGTGATTCAAATTCAAGGTGAGAAAACGAGTGTGGATTTGGTAGTAGCGGTATTTCAGTCTTTACAAGAATTAATTAAACGTGGCATCGAAATCAACACGCCTGATGTGGTTTCGGCCTTGAATCTAGCAAATCAAGGCGCATTGTCTTCCTTTATCGAAATGTATGAAAAAGAAATTATTAAAGATGATAAAGGTAATCCTATCCGAGCGAAAAATTTAGGACAAAAAGGATATATTGAAGCTGTAAATAAGCACGATGTCACTTTTGGTATTGGGCCAGCTGGAACAGGAAAAACGTTTTTAGCTGTGGTTTTAGCAATCGCTGCTTTAAAAAAAGGAACGGTTAAACGTATTATTTTAACTAGACCAGCCGTAGAAGCCGGCGAAAGTTTAGGGTTTTTGCCAGGAGATTTAAAGGAAAAAGTAGATCCTTATCTACGTCCGGTATATGACGCGCTTTACCAAATTTTTGGCGTAGAACATACCAATCGTTTGATGGAACGAGGTGTAGTAGAAATTGCTCCTTTAGCTTACATGCGGGGACGTACTTTAGATGACGCTTTTGTTATTTTAGACGAAGCACAAAACACGACGATAGCGCAAATGAAGATGTTTTTGACACGTTTAGGTTTTCAATCAAAGATGATTGTCAACGGCGATATCAGTCAGATTGACTTACCTAAAGGAGCGGTTAGTGGTTTAGTCGATGCGCAAAGGACTTTACACAATATTAAAAATATTGCTTTTGTTAATTTTGACGCTAACGATGTGGTAAGACATCCAGTTGTAGCGCAGATTATCGAAGCCTATGAGCAAAAAAATAAGAACGAGCTTGATTAAAAGTTAGCTTAAGACCTCGGTTGGTTTTATCAAAAGATAGACAACAGAGGAGGGAGGAAAAGTAAAGCATGATCATCGCACCTTTAAGACGCTTAAAAAATAGAATGGGGAAAACCTTCTTACCTGTTTTATTTTTACTCTTTTTTTTAATTACTAGCGGAATTTTATATTCAAGTGTGCGTCAACAAGATACCAATTATAAAGAAGGGCAAGTGGCAGAAGAAAGTATTCGGGCAAATAAAACTGTCGAAAATACGCCTGCAACTGAACAAAAAGAAAAATTAGCAGCTGAAGCTGTCGTTCCTGAATATACTTACCAAGAAGATATTACTAGTGAACAACATGAATTGATTGAACATCTATTTGATATGATTGATGATGTAAGACAAGACAGTGAAGAAGAAAATGAAAAACGTGAAGAAGAGGCCGAAAATAACGATTCTGTGGATAAGGTGACAGAGGATGAGAAATTGGCTGCAATGAAAAAAGAATTAGAGAAAATCGATAGCGATAATTTAAATTTTTATCAGCAACTTCCTGCCAGTTTTTATCGGACGGCTTTTAGTCTGAATCAAGAAGAACTAGATCAGGTAAAAGAAGAAAGTCTGGAAATCGTCGACCAGAGAATGTCTGAACAAATTCGACAAAATGATCTAAATACGGCGCGACAAAATGCTGAAGAACAAGTAAAAGTACTTGATTTATCTGATGAACAAAAAGAAGCTACTTCTTATTTAGTAGATGAAGGAATTACGGTTAATACCTTTTTAAATGAGCAAAAAACTGAAGAGTTAAAACAAGAAGCCAAAGATTCGGTACAGCCCGTAATGATTTATCAAGGCGAAATTATTGTGCGTGAAGGTTCGCAAATTGATTCAACAGCTATTCAAAAACTTAATGTATTAGGCATGACCGAGAAAAATCAATCCTTTTTTCCATTTGTCGCCATTGTCTTAGCTGCATTATTACACATTATTGTGCTGCTTTATCTTAGCATTCCAGTAAAAGATAAGGATAAGCGCGAAAATCAGTGGGTCTTTTATGTGGTTGCAATGACACTGAGTCTAGTGTTTATGAAGTTTTTCCAACTTTTTCAAACAGAAGCAGTCCTTTACATACCTCTGTTTTTCCCAGCTGCATTTATTCCTTTAGTTTTGAGTTTCTTTGTGAATCGACGGTCTGGAATCTTAGCAGCTGCGTTTCAAGTTGTTTTTGCAGCCTTTATTTTTTATGAATCCGTAGGTACCAATGTTTTACCGGTTATTTTAATTGTCTATATGTTCTCTGGACTTATGGGAACGATATTGCCAAGAAGACGTATTTCCCATCAGGGGCGACAGTCAGTATTGTGGATTGTCGTATTTCCATTTTTGATCAGTCTTACTTTACTGGTTTTACAAGGAGTAGATTTTGCCGATAGTCAAACCTGGATCGCCTTAGCTTGTAGCTTGGCCGGTAGTATTTTATCTTTATTGATGGGTGTGGGTTTATATCAATTGATTGAATTAATGGTTACTGATGACAGTGATACTGTTTTAAATGAGTTGAGTAATCCTAACCATCCACTATTGAAAAAGCTTTTAGAAGAAGCACCCGGAACTTATCATCATAGCATGATGGTCGCTAATTTAAGTGCCAACGCGGTTGCTGAAATTGGCGGACGGTCGTTACTCACCCGTGTGGCTTGTTACTATCATGATATTGGGAAATTAAAGCATGCCAACTTCTTTGTTGAAAACTTGCCGCAAGGGGCTGAAAATCCGCACAATTTCTTACTGCCAGAAGACAGTAAACAAATCATTTTTGGTCATGTGACTGATGGAGTCGCTATATTGGAAAAAGAAAAAATGCCGCAGATGGTCATCGATATCTGTCAGCAACATCATGGGACAACCTTGATGAAATACTTTTACGTTAAAGCTCAAGAGCGTAATCCTGAAGTTACTGAAAATGATTTCCGTTATCCAGGACCTATCCCACAGACCAAAGAAGCTGGTGTAGTCAGCATCGCAGATAGTTGTGAAGCAGCTGTTCGCGCTATGGATGAACCGACCAATGAAAAAATTAAAGATTTTGTTTCAAATCTAATTACAGATCGAATGTTAGATGGACAATTGGACGATGCTCAGCTAACATTAAAAGAACTTAAAATTATTCAAAAATCGCTCATTAACGGCTTGTGTAGTACTTTCCATTCTCGGATCAAGTATCCTAAAATGAAGTCTGAAGCTGAAAAAATGAAAGAAGAACAAGAAAGAAGTGACTAATATTGGAAATCACTTTTATTGATGAAACCCAAAAAGTAAGTAAAAATGAACGAGAAGAGATTGATCGTTTGTTGCAGTATGCAGCAGACTATCTAAAACTTCCGGAAAATAGCGAAATGTCGATCACTTTTATGGATAATGAAGGTATTCAAATGATCAATCGTGATTATCGTGGAAAAGACGCGCCGACAGATGTCATTAGTTTTGCCATCGAAGAAGCAGGCGAGGATGAAATGCCGATATTTTTTGACGATGAAGAGATGACTGATTTACCCAATGAACTAGGCGATATTATGATTTCTACTCAAAGAGCGCAAGAGCAAGCTGCAGAATATGGACATAGTTATGAACGCGAAGTGGGCTTTTTAGCCCTTCATGGTTTTTTGCATATTAATGGATATGATCACATGACACCCGAAGATGAAAAAGAGATGTTTGGATTACAAAAGGAAATTTTGAATGCCTATGGACTCAAACGATAAAAAACCTAGTGTTGGAAAAAGTAAAAATCTGTTAAACTCAATCGAGTTTGCTATCAGCGGGGTAAAAACTGTCTACAAAGATGAGCGTAACATGCGCATTCATATGTTTTGCGCTGTTTTAGTCATTATTTTAGGCTTGTTGTTAGATCTTGACCGCTTTGAATGGCTTTGGATCGGGTTGTGTATTTTTCTGATGTTGATAATGGAAATCATAAATACAGTTTTTGAAAATGTCGTGAATATGGTGACAAATGACCACTTTCATCCTTTGGGAAAAAAAGTAAAAGATGTTGCGGCAGCGGCTGTTTTGATTACAGCGATCTTTTCTGTATTTGTGGGCGCGCTCATTTTTTTACCTAAGATTTATCAAATAATGATACATTAGAAAAGAGGAAGACAAGAAATGACAGAACATAAATCTGGTTTTGTGGCGATTATCGGCCGTCCCAATGTAGGAAAATCGACTTTATTAAATCGAATTGTAGGCCAAAAAATCGCGATTATGAGCGATAAAGCTCAAACAACACGTAATAAAATTCAAGGGGTTTATACGACTGAAAACATGCAGATTGTTTTTATTGATACCCCAGGAATCCATAAACCCAAACATCGGCTTGGCGATTATATGGTAAATGAGGCTTATGGCGCTTTACAAGAAGTTGAAGCCGTACTATTTATGGTCAATGCGGACGAAAAGCGCGGAAAAGGTGATAATTTAATCATTGAACGACTACAAAAACTTGATGTTCCAGTATTTTTGGTCGTTAATAAAATTGATAAAATCCATCCGGACGATTTATTAGCAGTGATTCAAGATTATGCTACGCAGATGGATTTTGCTGAAGTTGTTCCGCTTTCGGCAACACAAGGAAATAACTTTGAAACCTTGATGCAGTTACTGGAGGAACAAATCCCTGAAGGGCCGCAGTATTTTCCTAAAGATCAAATTACTGATCATCCAGAATATTTTATCGTTTCTGAATTAGTAAGAGAAAAAGTTCTCCTTTTCACACAAGAGGAGATTCCTCACTCCGTAGCGGTCGTGGTTGATTCGATGAAACGAGACGAAAATGATAAGATTCGTATTCAGGCAACAATTAACGTTGAGCGTGATAGCCAAAAAGGAATTATTATCGGAAAAGGTGGAAAAATGCTTAAACAAATCGGCATTAGGGCGCGTCAAGACATGGAAAAAATGCTAGGAGACAAAGTTTATCTGGAGCTCTGGGTAAAAGTGCAAAAAGATTGGCGTGATAAACAAAGGACCTTGGATGATTTTGGCTATAAAAAAGAGACATTCTAGCCTTTTGCTTAAAGGAGATGAATGATAAATGAATCAAGCAGAAACCAAAGGAATTATTTTGTTTCGCAAAGATCATAAAGAAAAGGATATGTTGGTTAAAATTTTTACTGAATCAAGCGGCAAGTTGATGTTTTACGTTAAAGGTGCTCATCGTAAAAATAATCCGTTAACACCAGCTATCTTACCTTACACCCAAGCTACCTATATTGGAAAATTCAATAGTGAGGGGTTATCTTTTTTAAATAGCGCAAAGTTTATTCATCCATTTACACATATACAAGAAGATATTTTTGCTGCTGGTTACGCGACTTATATGATGAATTTAGCGGATGCGGCAATTGAAGATAAGGTCTATGACCCTCATCTTTATAGCTTTTTATCGCAAGCTTTAGCGATGCTAGATCAAGGGATTGATGGTGAAATTTTAACCAATATCTTTGAAATTCAAATTTTACAACGATTTGGGGTAGCGATCAATTGGCAAGCGTGCGCGATCTGTGGACAAACTCAAGGAAAATTCGATTTTTCTTCTAAGTATAATGGTATTTTATGCCAAAAGCATTGGGATCGTGATTTAAGACGTTATCATGCTGATCCCAGAGCGATTCATTTTATTCGTCTTTTTTCGCAAATTTCTTATGATAAAATTCATTCAATTGAATTGAAAAAAGAAACAAAGACGCTCATTCGACAAACGATTGATCAATTGTATGAAGAGTATGTGGGTTTGAATTTAAAAAGCAAAAAGTTTATAGATCAAATGCAAAATTGGGGCGATGTTTTAAAACCCAAATAGGGTGGAAACACATATATATAGTTTAGCTACATTTTTTATTTGACAAATGACGCCTTTTGCGACTATTATAGTATTAATAAAATAGTGCGATGAACATTTAAAGGAAAAGAACCATTTCTTTTAGCGAGCTTGGGAAAGTGGGAGCCAGGCAGAAATTCTTTTACCGTAGGCAAGTGGGAGCACAGTAAAAAAGCTGCCGATGATTGAATCGGAAGTAGGGTGGAACCGCGAAATAATCGTCCCTATATCTATGCAAATGCTGTATAGATATAGGGATTTTTTTATTGGCAAAATTGAAAGGAGTCACAAAATGATAAAAAAAATAACATTACAAGAAATGATTTTACGCTTGCAAAAGTTTTGGTCAGATAATGATTGTATGATCATGCAAGCTTATGATACAGAAAAAGGGGCAGGAACGATGAGTCCATATACTTTTTTACGCGCCATTGGCCCAGAACCATGGAACGCTTGTTATGTGGAACCTTCTAGACGTCCGGCAGATGGACGTTATGGTGAAAATCCTAATCGTTTGTATCAACATCATCAATTGCAAGTTGTTATGAAACCTTCTCCAGAAAATATTCAAGAACTCTATTTGCAAAGTTTAGAGTTATTAGGGATTGATCCTTTAGAACATGATATTCGTTTTGTTGAGGATAACTGGGAAAATCCGTCGATGGGTTGTGCTGGTCTTGGCTGGGAAGTGTGGTTAGATGGTATGGAAATTACACAATTTACCTATTTCCAACAAGTAGGTGGCTTAGCTTGTTATCCAGTGACCTCTGAGTTAACTTACGGTTTGGAACGTTTGGCTTCTTATATTCAAGAAGTTGATAATGTTTTTGAGCTAGAATGGACAAATGGCATTAAATACGGAGAAATCTTTAAACAACCTGAATATGAACATTCACGTTACTCTTTTGACTTGAGCGATCAAGAGATGTTATTAGACAATTTCGATAAATTTGAAAAAGAGGCAAAACGTTGTATTGCAGATAGCTTAGTGCATCCGGCTTATGATTATATCTTAAAATGTAGCCATAATTTTAATTTACTTGACGCTAGAGGCGCAGTTTCTGTCACTGAACGAGCAGGTTATTTAGCTCGTATTCGTAATATGGCAAGACAAGTAGCTAAATTATTTGTTGAAGAACGTAAAAAACTTGGTTATCCATTATTGGATCGTAAAGAAGCTGAGAAGTTACTGAAGGAGGAAGACTAAATGACGGAAAATTTACTAGTTGAGATTGGTTTAGAAGAGATGCCAGCACATGTAGTGGATCCTAGCATCTTACAATTTGAAGAAAAAACGAAACAATTCTTACAAGAAAATCACTTGGACTTTGCTGCAGTAAACTCTTTTTCAACCCCTAGACGTTTAGCTATACAAGTGATTGATTTGGCAGAAAAACAAGCTGATACGAAAGAAGAAGTCAAAGGTCCAGCCAGAAAAATTGCACTGGATGAAAATGGGGACTGGAGTAAAGCTGCCCAAGGCTTTGTTCGAGGACAAGGAATGTCAACGGACGATATTTATTTTAAAGAAGTCAAAGATACAGAATATGTCTATGTCACCAAGCATACGGTAGGAAAAAACGCACTAGAGATATTGCCTTCATTAAAAGGGGTTATTACTAGTTTAACTTTTCCGGTGACCATGCATTGGAACAAATTCGAATTTGAATATATTCGTCCGATTCGTTGGTTGGTCGCACTACTAGGTGAACGGGTCGTCCCTTTTGATATCTTAGATGTTTCAACAGGGCGCATTACTTACGGACATCGTTTTTTGGGTGGCGCTAGTTCATTAGAAAATGCTGATATGTATGAAGAAAAATTACAAGAACAATTTGTTATCGCCAATCGTTTTAAACGACAAGCAATGATTAGTCAGCAAATTCAAGAGATCGCAAGTAAACATCAATGGCAAATTGACGTTGATGAGGACCTACTAGAAGAAGTAAATAACTTGGTTGAATATCCAACAGCATTTGTAGGAGACTTCGCGGAAAAATATTTACGACTGCCCGATGAAGTACTGATTACTTCTATGAAAGAACATCAACGTTATTTTGATGTAAAATCACTGGATGGAAAATTGTTACCCCATTTCATTTCAGTTAGAAATGGCAACCAAAATAAAATTGACAATGTGGCAAAAGGCAATGAAAAAGTTTTGGTTGCGCGTTTGGAAGATGCAGAATTCTTTTATAATGAAGATCAAAAGTTATCTATTAAAGAATGCGTAGAAAAGCTGAAAAGTGTCACTTTCCATGAAAAAATCGGTTCAATGTATGAAAAAATGCAGCGAGTTCAATTAGCTGCTAAAATTATCGGACAACACATCAACTTGTCAGATACAGAGTTGGCTGATTTACAGCGAGCAGCCCAAATTTATAAATTTGATCTAGTCACCAATATGGTGGACGAATTTCCTGAATTACAAGGAATTATGGGAGAAAAATATGCTTTATTAAAAGGGGAAAAACCTGCTGTAGCACAAGCGATTCGCGAGCATTACATGCCAATTGCAAGCGAAGGAGAATTGCCATCTTCTAATATTGGAGCGGTATTAGCGATTGCTGATAAATTGGATAGTCTATTTTCTTTCTTTGCTGCTGGGTTAAAACCAAAGAGCTCCAGCGATCCTTATGCTTTAAGACGACAAACTTATGGTATTGTACGAATTTTAGCTGCAAAACATTGGTCCTTTCCTTTTACAGTTTTACAGCAAAAGATTGAAGAAATGGTTAATCAAAATGAAGAACTTTATGGCATACATTTAGAAGACTCAGCATCTGAAGTGGGAAATTTCTTACGAGGAAGATTGCGTCAATTCCTCTCTGCACAAAATTTTCGTTATGATGTCATTGATGCCGTAATTGATGCAAAACAAGAAGATATCCATCAATTGATTGAAGCAGCGAATACTTTGAAAAAACACTTAAATGACGAAGATTTCAAGTCTTCTATTGAAGCATTGACTCGTGTGATGAATTTAGGACAAAAAGATCAAAGTGAAAACGAAATCGATCCTACTTTGTTTGAAAATGAAGCTGAGCAGAACTTATACCAAGCAGTTAAAAGGGTTGAAGAACAGTTTGATACACAAACTGTTGAAGAAAATTATCATGCTTTAACACAATTACGACCAATGATTGAAGATTATTTTGATCAAACGATGGTAATGACAGACAATGAAGAAGTACGTAATAATCGTTTAGCACAATTAAGAAAAATCACGCAAATGGCGATTGCTGTAGCTAGTTTGAATGATTTAGTAACAAAATAAATTAAAAAAGAGGATCGCGCCGACTAGGTAAAACTGTTTGGCGCGATCCTCTTTGTTAAACCATATAAATTAATTTCAATAAAAATGGAATATAAAGTAAGTATAATAAGACCGAATAACCAAGGCTTGAAGCCGCAAACTCTTCATCCGCACGATAACTGCGAGCTAATATCGGTATCGAATTTTGTACAGGCATAGCAGCTTGGATCATAAATACTTGTAGCATCAAAGTTGGAACGGTGATCCACTGTCCTAATAACCAGACGATTAAAGGTGAAAAGACATAACGTCCTAAGAGTACGCCGATGATATCTTTATTTAGTTTGAGGTTTTTGATGCCATGAAAGTAAACGATAATCCCTATAGCAAACATGGAAAGCGGCGTGGTTAAATTGGCTAAATAAGTACCGAAATCTTCAACAAATTCTGGAACTTTGAAATTTAACAACATCCAAGCTAATCCGATCAAAAAACCTAATAAAGCAGGAGAAAAAACTTTCTTCAGTGCAACCAGTGGATGGAAAGTCACAGTTGCTTCTCTGATATTTGGCGCGTCGTGAGCAATAAGATAGACGCCTAATGTCCAAAAAATAGTCGTATTTACAATATAATATAATAAAACATAAGGAACAGCTTTTTCGCCAAAAATTGCTAAGTTTATTGGTAAACCAATAAAAATGGTATTTGAACAGGTAAAAATAGTAGCAAAAGTACCTTCACGACTTTTACTAACATGAGCGAGTCGGCGATAAATCATACTAACTACTAGTGTAAGAAGCATGGAAAGAACGGGGATGATCATTCCTTTAAAAAGGGATAAAAACTCTTCCTTAGAAAAACTAGATGTTATCGTCAAAAACATATTAAAGGGCAGCGCTAAGTTTAATACTAACTTGGAAAATATATCGGCTGTGTCGTTTGCAAACCATTGTTTATAAGATAAAACATAGCCAATAAACATCAATAAAAAAATAACTAATATATTCAAATAAGCTTCTAACAATGATTAACCTCCTAAAAAAAGCGAAAGAGGAAGAACGTCTTCCCATTTCGCTTTAATTACATCTATCATTTATGATGTTGCTGCTGTTTGCCAGCATTCCTATTTCTATTTTTATTCGCGTTGGTTGACTTATTCGTCGTTTTTTGTTTTTCTTGGCTTGTAGGTGTTACATCTTTTTTCTCTGTGACAACTGTTTTTGGTGGATTTTCTTCCATATCTTTAGCGATTTGCTTTTTAATGCGTGGTTTCATCAATACATTTGTAATAAAGGTTTGAATACAACCAATAAAACCACCGATGACCCAATATAGTGTAACGCCAGCTGGGGAAGAAAGTGATACAAATACAATCATCATAGGTGAAACGATCATCATACTGCGCATTTGTTTTTTCTGCTCGGCAGGGATACCGATCATTGAAATAAATGATTGGGCTACATAAGCTAACCCAGCGATCGCAACTAACAGTAAACTACGTTCTCCTAGGTTCAAGCCAAAAAAGCTAGAGGATTCAATGCCCGGAGTATAACGAGTAGTAAAAAATAAAGCTGAGAAGATTGGCATTTGAATCAATAAAGGAAGACAACCAATACCGCCAAACATACTAACATTATTTTCTTTATAGACCTCTTGCATTTCCTTTTGGGCTTGCATCTGTTCTTCTTGTGTCGTAGCCTTTTTCATATTTGCCTGTGCCACATCGATTTGCGGTTTTAAATACTGCATTTTTTCTGACTGAAACATTGACTTACGTGACTGGTGGATCATCAAAGGCATTAGGATACAACGTATAATAACGGTTAAAACAATGATCGCCCAACCGAAACCTAAGCCCCAATTGTCAGCCATATAGGTCAAAAAGCTACCTAAGGGATTAACTAAAAAACGGTAAATAAGACCATTCGGGTCAGGCGAACCATCATCCAAGCGTTTGACACAACCGCTTAGTGTGATCATTATCCCGATAAGGCCAGGGGCAAGCAGCCATTTTTTAAATTTACTCATGTGATTTTTCCTTTACTTTCCTTAATTTTGCACAAACTTAACTATACTAAAAAATATTCTTTTTTTCAATGTGCAATAACAAATTAAAGAGGAAAGAAAAGGAAAATTTAATTTGCTATAAACTTTTTACGTTCTTTGATTGAAGGATCATCTTCTACTTGGACATTCGACACACTGCCTGCTGGAGAAGGGGACTCTTTTACTCTTTGGATAAACTGTTCAATCGCGCTATCTTCGCCACAAGCTTCCATGGATACTGAGCCATCCATTTCGTTTCTTACAACGCCCGTAACGCCTAGTTCATCAGCGACCATTTTAGTAGAAAATCGAAAACCCACACCTTGTACACGGCCTTCAACTTGAATTCGAACTTTTCTCATGATACATTCCTCCTCTTTTGATTCTATAATAGCGGTTTTTTTAGGAATGGACAAGTAAAGCAAATTTTTGTGTTATAATATTTTTGAGGTGAAATCGTGAAAGAGATTCAAGCGGCAAAAAATAACAAAATAAAAGAATTAAAAAAACTTCAGCAAAGAAAATATCGAAATCAATCGGAAACTTATTTATTAGAAGGTTATCATCTAGTTGAAGAAGCGGTAAAGGCTGGTGTTGAAATTAAAGAAGTCTACCTTGATGAGCGCGGCTTAAAATTATGGCAAGATTGGGTTAAGCAACACGAGCTTGATTATTATCTACTTTCCAATGAAGCGATGAATGCTTTATCTGAACTTCCTACACCGCAAGGAATGATTGCCTTAGTTAAAAAAGAAGAAAATATTCCGACTGATTTTTCTGGAAAATGGCTTCTTTTAGATAATGTTCAAGATCCGGGAAATGTTGGTACGATTGTTCGTACGGCAGATGCTGCCGGTTTTGATGGTATTTTTTTAGGAAAAGGAACAGCTGATAGGTATAGCGGAAAAGTTTTACGTAGTATGCAAGGCAGTCAATTTCATTTACCTATTTTTAGCGGAGCTTTAGAAGAGGTCATTCCTGTATTCAAAAAACATGCTAGTAAAGTTTATGGGACAGCTCTGGATTCCTCGGCTTTATCCTATACACAAGTAAAACAAGAATCATCTTTTGCGCTTATTTTGGGCAATGAAGGCCAGGGTGTTGCTGAAGAAATTTTACAAATGGCTGACCAGAATTTATATATTCCTATATATGGTAAGGCTGAATCCCTTAATGTAGGTGTTGCAGGGGGAATTTTGATGTATGCATTTGTTTAATAGGTTAAGGAATTTTTAAAATTAAGCGTTTTTTTTGGCAAGTTACTTAGTTTGTGAATAAAGATGTGTTACATTAGTAAGTGTAGATATATAAAAGTCCAGAAAAGGTGGCAATCAATTTATATGAAAATAGCTTGGCAAGAAGATCCGGAATATGTATCATATGTAGAAGATTTGCTTGAAACACAAGAAGTTCAAAAATTAGGAGAGTTTGTGCAACACAGACATTCAACTCGTTTAGAACATTCCATTAGCGTTTCTTACAATAGTTATAAATTAGCAAAAAGATTTAATGGTGACGCTAAAGCTTGTGCTCGTGCTGGATTGCTACATGACTTGTTTTATTATGACTGGCGTACAACCAAGTTTGATGAAGGAACGCATGCTTATGTACATCCACGCATCGCTTGTAAAAACGCTGAAAAATTAACTGAATTAAATGATATGGAAAAAGATATCATTATTAAGCATATGTTTGGCGCAACTATCGCACCTCCACGTTATAAAGAAAGTTATATCGTGACAATGGTTGATAAATATTGCGCTGTACAAGAAGCAAGTCTTCCAATGAGTGAACGTATTAAACACCGTTGGAACACTACATTTAAGAAAAAACAATCAGTATAGAAAAAACTTGGGTTTGAAAAATCAACCCAAGTTTTTTTCGTTTTATTAGAGGCAACTCTACCCAACTTGCCACCAATAGTTTACGGATTGGAGGGACATCGAGAAAGGTGCCACCAATAATTTGCAGATTGGAGGCAACTTCACCAAAGTAAGCTCCAATAGTAAAGTATAAATTACGAAAAAAGTTGCGTTATAATAGATAGCAATAATAAAGCTGAAGCAAGTAAGCTAATGATGGTAAAATGTAATTTTCGTTTCATGGCAATGATCGCAATAAATTCACGTAAAAAAGCATTCGGAAGATAATAGAATGCTGTTTTTGCGCCGAGACCTTCTGCTTTTAGATGAGCCATCCTTGCAAAGATCCCTGCACGAAAAATATGGTAATTATTGGAGGAAAAGATGACTTTAGGCGCTTGTATATCTGCGCGATCGATAATTTCTTTAGAATATTGCATATTTTCCAGTGTTGTTGTCGAATTTGTTTCAATTAAAATATCATCTTCTGGAATACCTTGTTGTAAGGCATAATCTTTCATTGCTATAGCTTCAGCGGTTTTTTCATCGGGACCTTGTCCGCCAGACATAATGAATTTAACCAAG
This sequence comes from Tetragenococcus halophilus subsp. flandriensis, assembly GCF_030161475.1. Taxonomy (GTDB): domain Bacteria; phylum Bacillota; class Bacilli; order Lactobacillales; family Enterococcaceae; genus Tetragenococcus; species Tetragenococcus halophilus_C. The sequence goes on from NZ_BSUG01000011.1 coordinate 43,857, forward strand.
TGGCGTGTGTATTTGCGCTGTTGGTAATAAAAATCAATGGCTTTATGAATACGATTTGCCAGTAAAGGAGAAACCTTTGTTCCTTGAATTAGCCCTGCCCCTAAAACGATAATAAAATCCTGATCATAACTTGGTTGATTAAACTGATATAAAAGTGAAGCACTAAGAAAATTCAAAAAGGCAAAAACAAAGTAAAAGAACATCATAGGTAAAATAGACAATAAGATAGATGCCCAATCTGGTAACATTTTAGCGATGAAGGAATCATAGATCAGCCATATTGTCATTACGACCGCTAAAATCAAGGTTAATAGATTTGCCAATGAGTGTGATTCACGTTTGATGACTACCAAAGCATTCCAGTAAAATAAAATCATCAGTCCGACAAAACCAAATAAACCAACAAGCACAACGAATACTCCTACTAAAAATATAAGGGCAAAAACGATCACATCTTGTGTAATTAAAAAATTATAAAGTAAATAAATGCCAAAGCTAGCTATAAATAAATTCAACAGGAAACCGTTGAGTACTCGTGCTTTTTCGCGATGGTACATCCAAGAAAAAAGAACAAAAAATAAGGCAGGAATGGTAAAAAAATAACTTTTATCCTGTATTTCTGTAATTCCTAAGTAAATAAATAAATAAAAAAAGGACCAGTAGATAAATTTAAAAAAAAGATTGGAACGATTGCTTTTTTTATGTTGTTTTACAAGGATAAATGCGAGCAGTAAATAAGGCAATATAAACCAGGGGACATACCAAAAATTCATAAATTTCACTCCTTATAGCCATAGTATAGCAAATTTTTTAACGTTATACCTTTAATATTCGCTCAATTCTCAAAAATTCGTTACAATAAAGAGAAGAAAAAAGAAGGAGATGATTATTTGGAACTTGGAGAAGTTATCCAAACAGCAAAACCAGCTTTTGTTGTACTCGGCAAGGAAGGACAAGGACCAGCAGAAGACGGAACAAATTGGGTATCTGAACTTTGGAAAGCAGTATACCAAGATTTAGATGAATTAAATACATTTATCGATAAGGAAGCTGAAGAAGCCGATTTATGGGGCTTAATGTCAGATAGCAAAAATTGGCTCGAACCTTGGCAAGAACAAGGTAAATATCTAGCTGGTATTGAATTGCCTGCAGATATTCAAGTACCTGAAGGTTGGCAATACTGGGAAATGCCAGCAATGGAATATTTAGTTGTCAAAACTGACGCGCCTAATCTTGAACTTATGACACAAAAAATGTTTGAAGAAATTTTACCTGGCGAAGATTACCAACTAGTAGGTGCTATTCAAGAACATTATCTACCAGAATTTGCAGCAGGAGAAGTTGAACTGTATTTTCCCGTTAAATTTTTATAAACATGAAAAGGGCAGCGCTTGATAAAAGCTTCTGTCCTTTTTTATTCATAAAAAAATGAACGACCTCTAGTAATAGGCCGCTCAATTCAATAATTAATTATTAAAAAAGTTTTTGATATTTCGCCAAGTTGTGGTAAAAATATTGGCTTTTTCTGTTCCTTCAGTTGTGATAATAGCACTGTTGGAGCTTTTTTTAGCTTCTTCATTATTCAAATAACCTAAATCGTCATCTTCAACCTGAGCTTGCACATTACCAATATCAGTTCCTGCTTTTACCGGCGCCTGTACTTCGTTGTTGTTTAGAGAACTTTGATAGGAAACATCCTCAGTTGTTTTATCGCTAGGCAACCATAGTTTGATCTCATCTTGTACGGCTACTGGCAGTGTTTGTTTCTTTCCTTGAGGAACATCAACGGAAGCTAAATCAGGAATTCGATCATTATCAGTCAATAATGTTTCTTGTTTCCAATGGTCAAATGTATAGTCCATTAGCTTGCTGGTTTCATCAAAACGAGCAGATTCATTTTCGATATCATCATGATCTATTGCATTTAAAACCACAGTAATGATTCGTTGTCCATCCTTTTCGATTGTTCCGACAAAACAAGCACCAGCTAGATCGGTTGTCCCCGTCTTTAATCCATCTACGCCGTCTTTTTCCGCCAGTAAGCCTGGCAGCATTTTATTGAAATTTTCCATATCAAAAGGAGTAGAAGTTCCCTGACCAAATTCTTTTTCAGGGATTTTACTAACCTCTAAAATATCCGGAAAATCTTGTAATAAATTTCGAGCAACAGTGGCTAAATCTCGTGCTGATAACTCATTTTCATCTTTCTTGCTAGTTCCCGGGTAAATATTGTCACCTAAAAACTCATTGGAAAGCCCTGTACTATTAACGATTTTAGCATCAATAATACCCCAATCTTCGACTTGTTGACGCATTTGTTCAACAAATTTTTCTTCTGAGCCAGCTACTTTTTCTGCTAAAGCGATCGTAGCGGCATTGGCTGACTCAATAACAGCAGCTTCAAATAAGTCCTGTACTGTATAATGTTCATCCTGGCTCAAAGGAACATTAGAAAGTTCGAGGTTTTCACTTAATTCAGCTACATCGTCTGAAATTGCTACTTCATCGTCCCAAGAAAGCTCGCCATTTTGAATTGCATCTTCTACCAGATATAAGCTAATCAATTTTGTGGTAGAAGCGATTCCCATAGCTTTGTCACTATTTTGTTCATAAAAAATCTTACCTGTGTCAGCATCGACTGAAATTGCTGCTTTGGCCCGAATATCTAAATCTTCGGCCGCAACATTGGCAGTAAAAATTGATGAAAAAAGTAAAAAAATAATTCCCATAACAAAGGGAATAAAAAGTTTCTTATTCATGAATGAATCTCCTTTAGTTTAATCAAAATGAATTCTACCAAAAGTTAAGGGAAGATTCAATTAAAAAAAGAGCTTAAAGTATTTACTTTAAGCTCACAAATCATGTTCATTATGTCTAACGGGTGCTTTTTCTAAAGCTTCTTCTTGTAGTAATTGATAGCTAAGAAAGGCAAAAGCAGTTAAAAATCCACTGAGTCCGGCAACAGATAGTAAAGATAAAATAGTTGCTAACATATCGATCTCCTTCTTTCTTTTTCTTTCTAAGTCCATTATAACAAATTTTTATTAAATATTAGATGATTTCGCTTAGAAATTTTTACGTAGAAAGTTTGAAGATATGGTAAACTTTTACTAGCAGGTGATGAAATGAAATATGAACATATTCAACTCGCTTATTTTTTGGAACGGAAAAATCGTTTTGTTGCGAGTTGTCGTTTAAAAGAATCAAATGAAATCGTTGATGTGCATGTAAAAAATACAGGACGTGGCAAGGAAGTATTGTTGCCTGAAGCAGTGGTTGCTTTAAATTTTTTGCCAAGTACAAAAAGAAAGACGGCTTATGATTTAATAGCAGTAAAAAAGCAAAATCACTGGTATAATATAGATAGTAGTGCACCCAACGAAGTAGTATTTAGTGCTTTGCTCAATCAGACCATTGTTTTACCAGGTTTAAATGGAAATATTAACTTAGTTAAAAGAGAAGTAAAATATGGGCAGTCCCGTATTGATTTTTATTTTGAAACAGATAAAAAAGAAAAAGGACTGATTGAAGTAAAAGGGATGACACTAGAAAATAAACGTGTCGGCGCATTTCCTGATGCACCCACTGCACGTGGCTTAAAGCATGTCCGTGAATTAATACATGCGCAAGAAAAAGGTGAGCATTGTTATGTTGTTTTTATTGCACAGTTTGCTAATATTGATGTGGCAACCATTCATGAAAAGATGCAACCAGAGTTAAAAGATACTGCCGATACAGCTATAAAAAAAGGCGTACAATTTCTTTGCTACGCTTGTCATGTAAGTGCTACACAGCTTGAAATCACTAAAGAAGTCCCATTTGATTTGGAAGTTAGTTTTTGTGACCCTCTTGAATAAAATAAAGAAAGAAGGAATGACGATGATTCATTTAGGAATTATAGGCACCAACTGGATTACCCACCAATTTGTACAAGCGGCTCTTGCAACTGGAGAATATGAATTGACTGCTGTTTATTCTAGAACTTTAGAAAAAGCTCAGGAATTTGGCAAAGAATACGCAGGTACTAGAGAATACAAAGATGACCTGGCAGACTTTTTTGCCTTAGAAGAAATGGACACCATATATATCGCTTCTCCTAATAGTTTGCACTTTGTACAAGCGCAACAAGCAATTGCAGCAGGTAAAAATATTATTGTAGAAAAGCCCGCTTTTTCAAACCCTAAAGAAATGGCGACAATTATTAAACAAGCCAATGAAAATCAGGTGTTCTTTTTTGAAGCAGCTCGCAATATTCATGAAGAAAGTTTCAAAAAGATGAAAGAATTCTTGCCTACGCCTAACCACATTATCGGGGCTAATTTTAGCTATATGAAATATTCTTCTCGTTACGACTTAGTATTAGAAGGAAGAGAACCTAATATTTTCTCACCGCATTTTTCGGCTGGTTCGTTAGCGGATTTAGGCGTTTATCTAGTTTATGCGGCATTAGGCTGGTTTGGCATACCTAAGGAAGTTCATCATTTTGCCCGAAAAATTCAAACAGGAGTCGATGGTCTGGGCATGATCATTTTACGTTATGAGAACTTTGATGTGTGCTTGCAACATGGTAAAATCGGAGAAGCCCATTTAGCTTCCGAGATTTATTTTGACGATGGTACGCTTTGGTTAGATGCAGTAAATTCGATCAATCAAGCACGTCTATATAAGCATACAGATGATGGTGCGCCACTTGAGATCGAAGTTTCTGCTAAAGAAAATCCGATGATAGAAGAGGCAAGAGATTTTGCTGAAATTATACAAAATCCTGATAATGAGGCTTATGGAGAAAGATACGAAGAGTGGGTAGAATTGGCGCGCAATGTAAATCAAATATTATACGAATTAAGAAAACAAGCAGGTGTCGTTTTCGATGCCGATCAAGAATAGAGGAAAAATATGGAAGAGCAGTTTCTACCAGAAATTTGGCAAGAAAGAATAAAAAAAGAAGGCTTTGAACAAACAAGTTTGATACAAGAAAAAGTCTTTTCTGCTTTGTATCAAGGAAAAAGTCTTGTGGGTGTCGCTCCTACCGGTACTGGCAAGACCTTGGCTTATCTCTGGCCGACACTATTAAAATTGCAGCCTAAACATGGCAATCAACTGCTTATTGTGACTCCCTCACAAGAATTAGGCGTTCAGGTCGCAGATGTTGCAAGACCTTGGGCTTTGGATTTGAACTTACAAGTACAAAGCCTTATTGGCGGTGCCAATAAAAAAAGACAAATAGAAAAATTGAAAAAAAAGCCGGAAGTATTAATTGGAACACCCGGTCGTTTAGTTGAATTAATAAAAGAAAAAAAATTAAAAGCAGCAAACATTCAAACGGTTATTTTGGATGAAGCAGATCAATTATTGCAAAAAGAAGCAGTGGGCTTTATGCAAACAGTGATTAAAAGCATACCCAATACTAGCCAATATGCCTTCTTTTCTGCGACTGCTACTAAAGCTTTACCTGCGATTAAGCAGTTATTTCAGCAAGAATTTCCAGTTATTGATGTAAGTAAAGAAGATAAAAGCCATCAACAAGTTGCTCACTATTATTTAGTTTTTCCTACAAGAAGAAAAGTGGACGCTTTGAGAAGTTTGGGACATCTAACTGATTTTCAAGGGTTGATCTTTTTTAACGAAGTGCAGGATTTAGGAAGCGCCGAAGAAAAATTACGATATCATAAATTGCCGGTAGCAAGTCTAGCTTCTGATAAATCCAAGCTGTCGCGTAAAGATGCACTAGAAAAATTCCGAAAACAGCAATTAACGGAATTATTGAGTACAGATGTTGCTTCTAGAGGTCTGGATATCGCCGATTTATATTATGTCGTGAATGCTGAAGTTCCGAGTTCTAAAGAAAGTTATTTGCACCGTGCAGGACGTATTGGACGAATGGGTAAAACAGGGGCTGTCATTACTATCGTACAAGAAGATAGTTTGCCACAGTTGAAAAAAATCACTAAAAGTTTAGAACTGTCCTTACAAGAGATCTACTTATATGAAGGGCAGTTAACAACAGAAAAACCTAAAGCTCAACCTATAAAGAAAAAGAAAACAGCTAAGAGTCAAGCGAATAAGTCCAAGAAAAGTAAGAAAAAAACCACTAAAAAAAGTCAAAAGACTTCTTCTAATAAAGGTTAGAAATACAGGAGGAGTTGTATGAACCCTAGAAAACAAGAAATTTTACAATTTGTAGAAAAACATGCTGACGGACTGACAGCTAAGCAGATCGCTGATAGCTTGCAAATCGATCGTAGCAATGTAAGTCGTTATTTAAACGAGCTGGCAAAAAATAAAAGTATTCAAAAATCAACCGGACGACCTGTGGTTTATTATCCTCTTACAACCAACTTAACAGAAGTTGAATCTATAAAAATGGATTTTGAACGATTAGTTGGTGCCGACGCTTCTTTAAAAGTTAGTATCCAACAAGCCAAGGCAGCGATGTTGTATCCACCTAGTGGACTTCATACGATTATTTTTGGTCAGACAGGCACCGGAAAAACCATGTTTGCTGAATGTATGTATCAATTTGCGGTACAAGCTAAAGCTTTAGCACAAGATGCCCCCTTTATATCTTTTAATTGCGCGGATTACGCGCAAAATCCACAGCTATTGTTTGGTCACATTTTTGGTGTGAAAAAAGGGGCCTATACTGGTGCTGATGCGAATACAAAAGGGCTTCTAGCCGAGGCTGACGGTGGTATTTTATTTTTAGATGAAATTCATCGTTTGCCGCCAGAAGGCCAAGAAATGTTATTTAGTTTCATCGATAAGGGGCAATACCGTCCTTTAGGTGAAAGCAGCCGAGCATATGAAGCTTCCGTGCAGATTATAGGCGCAACAACTGAGTCTTCAGACGCTTTTTTAGGTACTTTCAATCGTAGAATTCCAATGTCGATTACCTTACCTGATTTAGCCCAACGTTCTTTAGATGAACGTTATGAAATTATCACTCTTTTTATTAAGCAAGAGGCCAGCCGTTTAAATCAAGCGATTAAAGTGGAAAAAGATGCGATTGTAGCTTTTATGTTATACGATGCACCTACCAATATCGGACAGATTAAGCGAGACGTAAAAATAGTGTGTGCCAAATCATTTTTGCATTATCGTACACATGAGCAAGATGAACTGATTATTCGTAAAAAAGACTGTCCCCTACAAGTTCAAAAAGGGATGCTTAAAATAAAAGAAAGAGCAGAACGTCTTGATCATTTTCTTGAGGGAAAAGGCGATTATTTGATCTTTGAAGCTCAAGATAAAGAAGTCAGCAGCGCACAAGATAGTGATAGCAATATGGAAGTGTATCAAGAAATTGAAGAAAAACTTGCTTCTTTAAATCAGCTAGGTGTAGATAATACAGATTTGGAAAAAGTGGTTGCAAAAGATGTAGAGGCTTATTTTGCCAATTATGTAAAAGAATTAACCCAAACTTCGACACAAAGAGGGATGATAGCTTCTAATATTTGGAATTTGACCAATCAGTTATATGATATTGCAGAAAAGAAACTAGAGCGTAGTTACAATGAAAAAGCGCGCTTTGCTTTTGCGCTGCATCTACAACTTACCTTGGATCGTATTCACAAAGGAGAAGCGATCGTTCATCCAGATTTAAATCGAGTAAGAAAAAATTTGAAGTCTGAGTTTCAACTAGCGTTAGATCTATCTACAACTATTGAAGAAGAACTACAAGTTGAAATTCCTTTTGATGAAATCGGTTTTATCAGTATGTTTCTTTCTATCCAATTGGGACAATATGAACAGCTACCCCAAAATAACGTGGGGGTTATTGTGCTGATGCATGGAAATTCTACTGCTTCGAGTATTCTATCTGCCGCTCAAGAGTTATTAGGCACAACAAGTGGTGTAGCGATGGATATGCCCTTAGATACAGTGGTTAATCAAATGTATCAAAAATTATTAAATGATGTGATAGATAATAAATCGCAGTTTTCTAATGGCTTGCTATTGTTGACTGATATGGGGTCGTTAAATTCCTTTGCAACATTGTTATATGAAGAAACTGGAATTCGCACAAAGGCTGTTTCTATGACCAGTACAATGATTGTGATTGAAGCATTACGAATGTCAGAAGCAGGACGAAGCTTAGAAGATATCTATCAAAACATTCAAAGCTCTTTTGAAACGATTGTACGTGAGCAATTCCAAGATGAACACGGGGATAAAGATAATAAAAAAGCGATTGTGGTCACTTGTTTTACAGGTGAAGGTGTAGCTGCCAAATTATATGAACGTATCGCGGCAATTGTTGATCAAGCAAAAGTGGAAATTATACAAATGCAGTTTATTGAAAAAGAAACTTTTAAAAAACATATTGATGGACTGCTAGAGGAGTATGAAATAAAAGCCATTGCGGGGACTGTTGAAGTTGAATACCAAAATATTCCTTTCTTTTCCGCTTATGATGTTTTTGACGATCAAAAACTAAAAGTATTAAAAAGTATCGTTAAAGATGAAATTGCAGCGGATACGATTGTTAACTCACTTGACGGGACAATTACACACGTAGGGTCTTTAGCAGTTTTGGTAGAAACGCTAAAGTCACTTGTTCAGCAAGTACAAACACAATTGCACATTATTTTAGAACCTAGTGTAGAAGCAGGTTTAGTCATTCATTTAGCATTTTTAATAGAAGCATTACGGACTGCTGGGATACAAAGACAATTTCCTGATTTAGCTGTTTTTCAAAAGAAATATCGTCTAGAAACTGATATTTTAAAAACTTCTTTTATTTCAATAGAGAAAAATTATGATATTCAAATTCCAGATGATGAGATTGCGTATTTAACTGAAGCTTTTATTAAAAACCAAATCGATACGCCTTTTAAACTTTACACACAAATTTAGTGTGTAAAGTTTTGCTTTAGTGTGTAACGCTTACCTATATAGTCAAAAAGTTGACTTGTGAGGAAATAGCGTTCGTTAGTATTGGCATGTTTATTGCTTATATAAAGTTGAAAGATAAAAATTAAGGAGTGGAAAAAATGGCAGAAAAAACAATTATGTTAGTTTGCTCAGCTGGTATGAGCACTAGTTTATTAGTAACAAAAATGCAAAAAGCAGCTGATGATAAAGGATTGGACGCTGAGATTTTTGCCTGCTCATCTTCAGAAGCGGATCAAAAATTGGAATCTAATTCAGTTGATGTTCTATTATTAGGCCCACAAGTACGATTTATGAAGGGTGATTTTGAAAAACGCTTAACACCAAAAGGAATTCCATTGGATGTCATTCATATGTCTGACTATGGCATGATGAATGGTGAAAATGTTTTGCAGCAAGCTGAAAATTTGATGAAATAAAGCTAGGAGGAATTTTATATGGACGAACAAGACAATATGGAAGCGGTAATGGGTTTAATTATGTACGGCGGTAATGCCAAGAGTGACGCGATGGAAGCTATCGCAGCAGCTAAAAAAGGAGACTTTGAATTAGCCGATCAAAAACTAAAAGATGCTGATGCTTCCTTGAGCCAAGCCCATGAATCACAAACCGGCATGTTAACTAAAGAAGCACAAGGCGAGCATATGAATGTCACTTTGCTTGCGGTACACTCACAAGATCATTTGATGACAGCTATTGCTTTTAAAGATTTAGCGACTGAAATCATTGATTTATATCGTCGCTTAGACGAAAAATAAAAGCTAGCTTCAGGAGGAGAAAAATGGATACATTTGTACGTTTTATGGAAGAAAAATTTGTACCTGTAGCTTCAAAGATTGGCGCCCAACGTCATTTAGTTGCGATCCGTGATTCATTTATGGTAACCATGCCACTAATGATTCTGGGTGGTTTAGCGACTATGATCAATAATTTGCCTATTCCAGGTTTCCAAGAACTTATGAATTCAATTTTTGCTAACGAATCGTGGAAAGGCTTTGGCGATTCTGTTTGGGAAGGTACTTTTGCGGTGCTATCAGTTATGATCGCTTATTTAGTTGCTCATAACTTATCCAAGGGCTACGGGAAAGATCCAGTGGCTACAGGAGTTGTTTCGGTAGCTTCTTTCTTTGCACTAGGCGGTGCGACAGGCATGTCAAGCACAGGTTTGTTTGTTGCTATTATCGTAGCTATTATTTCAACAGAATTATTTGTTCGCTTGATCGGAAATGAAAAATTAGTTATTAAGATGCCAGACGGTGTACCACCAGCAGTCGCAAAGTCATTTGCAGCTTTGCTTCCAGCGATGATTGTTATTAGTATATTTGGCTTAATTACAGCAATTTTTGCAGCTTTTGGTTTTGACGATATTATTAATTCATTCTATGAAGCTGTACAACAACCGTTTATGGGAATGGCGAATACGTATTGGTCAGCTTTATTGCTAGCATTTATTACACCATTTTTATGGTTCTTTGGTTTACACGGAGCTAATATGATTGATCCATTTATGCAAACCATCAATGCACCTGCAATTGAAGCAAATATCAACGCTATTTCAAATGGTGATGTTGCGCCTTACATTGTAAACAAACCTTTTATTGATAGTTTTGTAAACCTTGGAGGAACAGGAGCTACACTTGGCTTAATTATCGCGATTTATCTTGTAGGTAGAAGAAATAAAGCTTATAAAGTCGTAAACAACTTGAGTGTTGCACCAGGACTATTCAATATTAATGAACCCATGTTATTTGGTTTACCTATTGTATTAAATCCTATTATGTTTATTCCGTTTATTATCGTTCCAATGGTCTTAGTATCTGTTGCTTACTTTGCGACAAGCATTGGTTTAGTCCCTGTTTCAACAGTGATGCCACCTTGGGTGACGCCACCAGTTATTGGAGGATTTTTAGCAACGCAAAGTTTTTCTGGCGCAGTGCTGGCTGCCGTTAACTTAATTTTGTCAGTAGTTATGTATATTCCTTTTGTAAAAATGGGCGTAGACCAAGCATTGAAAAAAATCGCAGAAGAAGAATAAAAAAGGCTAAGGTAGCTGTGTAAGAATGGACTACCTTGGCTTTCTTTTAAATTTCGTGTATGTTTAGAGCAGTATATAAAAATGAGGTGAGTAAGTGACAATTAAAAAATTACAAGAAGAAAACTTTACTGAGAGTTATCAATTAGCGCATTACGCCTTTCGTTTTGCAGATGATCAGCAACATCAAGAAGGTTTTACTACATTGTTTAACCATTCAAACGTTTATGCTGCGTTTAACGAACAAGAACTTGCCAGCCAAATGATTGCTACACCTTTAAAGGTACAACTATATAATCAATTATTTGATATGGCAGGGATAGGTTTTGTCTCTTCTGATCCTTCATTTCGTGGACAGGGAAACATTGATCAATTAATGCAAAAAATGCTGGTAGATTGCTATGAAAATGGCATTTTGCTTTCCTACCTTGATCCTTTTTCTTATCCGTTTTATCGCAAATATGGGTATGAATTGACCTTTGAACGTATCCATTATGATGTAGAAAGTTCAGCTTGGCCAGATAGTTCAAAACCTAAAGGATATGTACGAAGAAAGACTTGGGTACAAGCAAAAGAAGCAATCAAGCAAATTGATCAAGCTTCTTTTAAACATAAACACGGAGGTATTTTAAGGGAAGACTGGTGGTATGAATATAAATTTAATATTTCGCATAGCTATTATTTTGCGATTTATTATAATGAAAAAGACCGTCCAGAAGGCTATCTAGTATATAAGATTAAAGACGGTAATTTTAATTGTGTACGTTGGATAAATTTAACAGAATCTGCTTATCGGGGAATAAATCGATATATCAGTTCACACAAAGACTCGACGCAACGTATTATTTATGAAAAAGGCTATGCAAAAAACGAAGACTTTTTCTTAAATGATAATCCTATCGGAAAAGCAGAGATTCGTCCTGAAATGATGGCTAGAATCGTTGATGTAGAAAACTTCTTAAATAAAAGTCTTTTAAAAGATGTTAAAAAGTCTTTTGCTATTACGATTGAAAAGGATCATTACGTATCTTGGAATGAAGGAACTTTTGAAATTGTAAATAAGAAGCAAGTAAATATTGTTAAAAAGGAAGTTAACCAAACCCAGTTACCGCAATTAAAGATTAGTATCCAGCGATTAACGCAGTTATTATTTGGTTATTGTTCCATTGATACATTAATGTTTTATGATTTAGTAGAAATAGACGAAGAAATTATCGAAACTATTCGTCAATTAACCCCGCAACAAGCACCCATTTTAGAAGATTATTTCTAAAAAACATCCTATTTTATCGTTAAAATTATCTTGCCCTTTTGCAAGCAAAGCGATAAAATAGGATGTGGCTTTTTTATATGTCCCTGTAGCTCAGCAGGATAGAGCGACTGCCTCCTAAGCAGTAGGTCGAAGGTTCGAATCCTTTCAGGGACGGTAATTTATGAATGCTGAAATCTTTATTTAACAAAGATTTCAGCACTTTTTATTTTATAAATTTGTGATTGAGAATTTAGAGTAACATTTTTGCTTATTAAAAAATTTTTTTGATAATAATACGCGAACAACCATAAAAATGTGGTCTAAAAAGTTAAGTTCTACTTAGTTATTAATTGGATAAGTTTGGATACTCTATAACCCGCGTTATATCAATCATATCATGAGCTTCCATATCTTCTTTGTTCATATTTTCTAGTTGTTTTAGAATAACACTTCTTTTTTCCATTTCCTCTTCATTTTTTGGATATAAAATGAAAGAACCTTCATTTTCAATTGCCTTTTGATTTATTTCTGCGAATGGTTTCATGATTTTTTCGTAAGTTGAAAGAGCATCATTAATATTATTGTTATTCTTTAATTCGTTCGCTAGAATATAAGATCCTATCATTGCCAAGCTGGATCCTTGTCCTGTTAGAAAAGAAGGGGCGTGAGCAGCGTCTCCTGTTAAAACAATGTTATCTTTTGACCAATCATCCATGATAACCTGAGTTGTAGTATCAAAAAATATTTCTTCTGATTTATCTAATGCTTCTAATAATTTTGGAACAATACCGCTTATATTTTTAAATTTATTTTTGACCAATTTTTTATGTTCCTCTATATTTCTATGATTAACAAAAGGTTCCTTTTCATCACTAAAAACTAGAAACGTATGTACTGATTCTTTGTTTTCAGTAGCATACATGATAGCTGTTCGTCCTGCTTCTGAATAGATGACAGCCTCTTTATGCATATCTAAATAATTTTCCATAGTGAAACCTGTAAAACAATGACCTAAATATTTGGTGAAATTTTCTTCTTCACCAAACGTTAGTTTTCTTGTATTAGAATGAATACCATCTGCTCCAACCACTAAATCATATTGTTTTTTTATGCCGCTTTCCAACTCAGTTTCGACTCCGTTATTCAAAGCTACTATTGTTTTAATAGAGTCATTAAAAATAATTTTTATATTTTTCTCCTGTACTGCTTTATACAGGGCATGAGTTAGATCACCTCTTGGAATTTCAATATCCTTATTGTCTTTCATTGACTCATCTGTAAATTTCGAAATGATATTATTTTGACTATCTAGAATATTAAACTTCATATTATTTAAATTTTGGGCGTTCAATTCTTCATGGATTCCCATCATTTGGACTATATTTATAGCGCTTCCTCTTACATCTATAGGATAACCGCCGCCTCGTATTTTGCTTGCCCTTTCAACAATTGTTACGTCAAAACCATTTTCGTTTAACCAATACGCTGATGTAAGGCCGGCCATACTAGCTCCAGATACTAAAACTTTTTTGTTTTCCATATCCCTCATCCTTTTTCATTTATTTGACACTGAGTTTCTTTACTATATCTTACCTTTAGTGAAACTCAGTGTCAATGTAAAAATATTATGATACAATACAATTATAATATTTTGGAGGGGAATAAATGGATAAAGATATAAGAAAGCATGTTCTTGAAATTGCCGATCGTTTATTTGAAGAAAATGGTTATAACAAAACAAGTATGGAAAAAATCGCACAAGAATCGGATATTTCACGAAGTACATTATTTAGAATGTTTAAAACGAAAAGTGAAATTTTATTTTTAAGTAATAATGACTTATTGAAAGACACACTTGATGAATTTTTAGGAAAAGATTACACATTAAAAGAAATGATTCAAAAAGTAATTGAAGTGTTAGATAGTGCTTCATATACAGATAAAGTAAATTATATGAATTTAATGAAAAAACTTAAATCTGAACCTGATTTTCAATCTCAAATTTTTTTTAAAGCCTTGAAAATACTTCCTGATTTTCCATCTAGTGAGGATGACCCTTATGATGTACTAAAAGGCGCATTTTTTGGAAATGTTATTACTGCTTGGTCTCGAATATTTGAAAATCCTACCATTGATTCTTTAGATCAAGTTAAAATTCAATTGATTGAATTTGAAAAAAAGTTTCTATAAAAAATATAGAAACGTTTAAAAAGTGATCATTAAAAGATAGCTAAATCTTTCCGCTAAACAGCTATTTTAATTGCTAGTAGCTGTTAATGGCCTTAACAGATTATATTTCTTTGCTATTTGTGATAAAATTGTAATGTTTTATTGAGCACCTAATACAATACAATTGCGTTTGATTATATATAAAAACCAGATGATAGATATAAGGAGATTTTGTAGGTGAAAAGTATTTTTAGTAATATGAAGCATCTTGATATATATATTCATTACATCATTGCTCTTTGCGGCGGCTTTTTTGGCATGTATGCAATTACAAGTCGTATGGGAAATTTCGGGCAAGCGCAGACAGCAAATTTAATTGAAGTCGTAAGAAATATATTAGGCAGAAATATGTCAGAAGGCGCGTTGCGCATCGTAGCTGCGCTACTTTTTATGGGCGGGATCATATCAGCTACGATCATGGAAAGAAAAACTAAGATAGATTTACGCTATTTTTCTATTTCTTTTGATTTAATTGCTGCCATTTTGATTGGTTTTTTCCCTCTTAGTATGAACCCAGTTATAGCTCTTTACCCAGTGTTTTTTGCAACAGCATTTCAATGGTGTATATTCAAAGGCGCAAAAGGGTATCCTAGTGCTACCGTTTTTTGTACGAATAACTTAAAACAGGCCACAATATCCATCATTGATTATTTTTTGCTGTCCCAAGGTAATCCCGAAAGAAGAGAAAAAATTGAAAAGGCAAAATTATATGGAGGTACGTGTGTGAATTTTTATTTAGGTGTACTAATTAGTTATTTGTTATGGCGCTTTTACGGTGTTCATAGTATTTGGTTTATTACACTACCACTTTTAATAAATTTTGTATTAGTTGTTTTGGATAGTAAGAGACACGCCTTCTACCTTAATGTTGAAAAAAACGCAGTTCACGAAAATCTTTCCTATGATACGACAAAGCTATGAAAAAGAAACGGTCAGATGGGAATTTTTGCTGTCTGACTCCTTTTTTAATGATAATGTTATTGATAAGGGCGTTTTATCATGAGTATAAAAGATAAAAAAACTGTTCAGGTTAAGATTGATAAAGAAGTTACTGACCAGTTAGCTAATGAGGGAAAAACCCCAATATTTATTACAGAGGATAATTGTTTGATTGGCATTATTGCAGTTGCCGATACAGTAAAAGGAAATAGTATCGCAGCGACTGATAAATTGCATAATATGGGCTTGCAAGTTGCGATGATCACAGAAGATAATACAAAAACGGCTGAAGTCATTGCTAAGCAAGTGGGGATTGATCGCGTATTCAGTGAAGTTCTACCCGAAGACAAAGCTAACGAAGTGCAAAAATTACAAAATGAAGGACTTCATATAGCTATGGTCGGTGATGGTATCAATGACGCGCCTGTTCTAACACAATAAGACGTAGGTGTTGCGATTGGATCAGGCACGGACGTAGCAATCGAATCAGCGGATATTGTATTAATGCGTAGTGATTTGATGGATGTACCAATTGCGTTGGGTATTCTACACTTATTTGGCGGCCTGCTACTAAATCCAATGTTTTCCGGAGCGGCCATGAGTTTAAGCTCAGTTTCCGTACTATTCAATGTACTACAATTTGAAAGGCTTTAAACCAGTGAGGACGAAAACTAAAGCAAGTAATTCTCAACCAGAAACAGTGAAAAAAGCAGCTGCCTAAAATTGTTCTTTTAAGAAATCTTAAATCAACTTTTTTAGATAAGGTTGTGATATAAAAAAAGTTGCATATCATAAATGGGGAGTGCAGCAGAAATTAGAAAATACTGTTATTCCAGCTGATCACATGGAAGGAATGAAGGATGCAACAGTGACTATTGATAAGGTAATCAGTGGGACAGTTTATATTGTCGATTACAAACCTACAGATGATGGAGAAATTATAAGAGATCATATGAGGTTAACAGAAAACAAAATGGCAGCAAATTAGCAATTTGCTTATTAAAATAAACTTAATATAAAAAAGCATGCTAGGTTAAATTCTTTCATTAAACAGGTAAGTTGTTACAATCTTTAGAAGCGGGAAATTATAACGTTTCCTGTTTTTTTAATTCTAATATTACGAATATGAATACAATAAATATGAGATATCAAAGTAGAAATTAACGTGCATTATTTGGAGGGAAAAACCTGCTAGTAGTAGTGAAATGGAATCAGAATTCTTTGGAAGCTAAATAGTAAAGAGAATTGGAATCAAACAAACCGCATGGCTAGTTGATTATTAGTGGACTAATATTTATTTTAAACGCATTCTTACAACAAAGATGGTTTCTAATAACCCAATTGTTGTAGTAGATCTTTTCCCATTTGGTTATTCATTTATGTTGTTTAAAAAAGGGGTTTAATTAATCAAGACAAACTTGTATTTAAATAAAGAGTGAATTATAAGAAAAAGGAGAAAAACAAATTATGAAAGCACTATATTTTAATGAATTTGGTGATTCTTCAGTATTACAGTATGGAGAAGTTGCTGAACCACAAATTAATGAAAATGAAGTACTTATTAACTAAAACTTGAAACCTACTTTTCGATACGTATCCCTTGGTATACCAAGGATTTCATGCACAAAATTAACTTCAACCTGCTTGCTTGAGCTGTTTTTGTATAGAGGAAGGTAGTTTTTCAAGGAACTGTTCGATAATGTTATTTAATACGGCTTCATCCAAAACATATTCATCCGCAAAAG
>NZ_BSUG01000012.1 GCF_030161475.1 Tetragenococcus halophilus subsp. flandriensis
CCGAGGAAAGTATTTCCAACCCGGACCCTTACCTATACAAACTAAAAAAAGCAGCTAGACCATAGCGCCTAACTGCTTCCTTTATTTATCGAGTTTTCTTTACCAACACCAGTTGACAAAGAGCCATTTATATCCGCTGGTTTTAGTCATCTGTTATCTTTTTTCTACATCACGTACAGCTTGTTGTGCACCTACGTTAATAATACTCCAAGGTCGATCGAAATCTGGTTGGAAGAAGAAATCTGCATAAGCCAGATCATCTAGGGTTAATTTTTCTTGAATAGCTAAAGAAAGAGCATTGATATTTTGTGTAACGTCTTCTTTAGACATGATTTGTGCGCCTAGAACTCGTGTTGTTTCTGGATCATAAGTTAATTTGAAGTAAACTTGCGCATTGCCATATTTATCAGGTACAAATGGTGGGCGATAACTATCTGTTACCAGAGTAGACATTGTTTCTACCCCGTAGTTACCAGCAGTACCTTCTTTGATTCCTGTGGATGCAAATTTATAATCAAATAATGAAAGTGCGCTTGAACCTGAAACACTTGGAACTGCTTTATTGTAACCTAATGCATTTTTAGCAGCAAAGCGTCCTTGCCGTCTTGCGTTAGATGCTAAAGCAATGCGAGAAGGCGTACCATCGGTTGGCGCAAATTTTACTAAAGTTGCATCTCCTACTGCATAAACATCTGGCGCACTTGTTTGCAAGTAATCATCAATATCTATTAAACCACCAGCTGTTAGATCTAATGTGCCATCTAACCATTCTGTATTTGGTTTGATTCCTGCGGTTACTATAACTAAGTCTGCTGGATATGTTGCTTGGTCCGTCACAACTTTAGTAACTTTACCGTCTTTTCCTTCAAAGCGTTGAATGTTTTGGCTCGTAGCTGCTGTAATGTTGTTCTTTTCTATTTCTTCGGTCAAAATATCGGTAAATTCTTTATCCAAGTAAGTGTCTAATATTCTTGGTAAAACATCAATAAGTGTAACCTTTTTTCCTGCTTTAGCAAAAACTTCTGCAGCTTCAATACCAATATAGCCGGCACCCACAACAACAACGTTATTTACGTCAGGTTCGACCGTTTTACGTTTTATCTTGATTGCCCAGTCACGACCGCGCATTGCATATATATTTTCTAAATCATTTCCTTCGACCGGTAGTGTTGCAGGAACAGCACCGGAACTTAGAATTAATTTATCGTAATTTTCATCGCGCTCTGTCCCATCGCGATGGTTGACCACGTGAACTGTATGATTGTCTGGATCAACAGCTGTGATTTCTTGTTCAACAAATACTGAAACTCCTTTTGAACGCATTTCTTCAGGAGTTGCATAGCTGACATCATTTACATTTTTTACATAGCCTTCAAGGTATAATTGCATACCACAAGACAAGAATGAAATAAAGTCGCCTTTCTCATACCATTGGATTTCTGTATCTGGCTCGTCCATTAATAATTCACGAACTGCTTCATATCCACCGTGGGAAGATCCAACAACAATAACTTTCATGTGATTCCCTCCATTGATTAAAATTTCCGATGTGAAAACATCTACTTTTACTTTAAAACAGAAGCCGTTTTATTGCAAACAAATCATTTTAACAGTTGCGCAATCAAACTTTTGCCATATTCCATTTTTCGCCTGAAATTTCACAAGAAAATGGTGATATGACTTGTTTATAAGAATTAATTCACATGGAAACAACTATTATTAAATTTTTTTGTTAAATAAAAATAAAAAAATTTTTTAAAGATTTTGCGTATTTACTTATAAAGTAGAATTTAATGTTAATCAACATTACCTGTTCGCTATTTGAACAGATATCTTTTACATACATAATTTTCATAAAACTTTACATATCACATGTTACGCGTTACACTAGTAAATGTAGGTATTTAAGTAAAAAATACTAAAAAGGAGTATTTATATGTCAGTAAATATCGATTCAAAAGAATATCTAGAAAGAATGAACGCATGGTGGCGCGCAGCAAATTATATTTCTGTCGCACAAATTTTTCTAAGAGACAATCCTTTATTACGTCGTCCTCTTGAAAAAGAAGATATAAAAATTAATCCTATTGGTCATTGGGGAACTATCTCAGGACAAAACTTTATCTATGTTCATTTAAATCGTGTGATTAATAAATATGGTTTAAACATGTTCTACATTGAAGGACCAGGACATGGTGGACAAGTAATGGTATCTAACTCCTATATTGATGGTAGTTATTCAGAAATTTATCCAGATGTCACACAAGATGAAGCGGGTTTGAAAAAATTATTTAAACAATTTTCTTTTCCTGGTGGTATGGGTTCTCACGCAGCACCAGAAACGCCAGGTTCAATCCACGAAGGTGGCGAATTGGGCTATTCAATGTCCCATGCTGTTGGTGCGGTTTTAGATAACCCAGATGTTATTGCAGCAACAGTTATTGGCGATGGTGAAGCAGAAACAGGTTCACTGGCCGCTAGCTGGATGTCTAATAACTTTATTAACCCTGTAAATGATGGTGCAGTTTTGCCTATTTTAAACCTAAATGGTGCTAAAATCGCTAATCCTACTGTGCTAGCGCGTAAAAGCGATAAAGATTTGCAGAAATATTTTGAAGGCTTGGGCTGGAAACCTTACTTTGTTGAAGGTGACGACCCTGAAAAAATGCATCCATTAATGGCAGAAACATTGGACGCTGTTATTAATGAAATTCAATCGATTCAAAAAGAAGCTCGTAAAGGTTCAGCTGAAGATGTAGCTATGCCGCATTGGCCAGTCATTGTTTTCCGTACGCCAAAAGGTTGGGAAGGCCCAGAAAAATGGGATAATGAACAAATTGCTGGGACTTTCCGTGCGCACCAAGTACCAATTCCGGTAGATGCAAGTCATATGGAATATGCAAATGACCTAGCAAAATGGTTGAAATCTTACCGTCCTGAAGAATTGTTTGATGAAAATGGCACGATTATTGATGCAATTAAAGAACTTTCGCCTAAAGGTGACAATAGAATGTCAGTTAACCCTATTACTAATGGCGGACTTGACCCTAAAGCTCTTAATATGCCCGATTGGCACACGCATGCAGTAGACACCAGCAAGCGCGGTACAGATAAAGCACAAGATATGTCTGTTCTAGGTGGTTTTATTGCAGATATTATGGAAAATAATCCTAAAAATTTCCGTATTTTTGGACCAGATGAAACAAAATCAAATCGTTTAAACAAAGTATTCGACGTTACAAATCGGCAATGGGTAGAACCTAGAGAATTATCCGATGAATGGCAATCTGCTGTGGGTCGTGTGATTGATGGACAATTATCAGAACACCAAGCTGAAGGTTTCTTAGAAGGTTATACTCTTACTGGACGTCATGGTTTCTTTGCAAGCTATGAAGCTTTCTTGCGGATCGTAGATTCAATGTTAACACAACACTTTAAGTGGATTAGAAAAGCAAATGAAAAAAGCTGGCGTAAGAAATATCCATCTTTGAATGTAATTTCTTCATCAACAGCGTTCCAACAAGACCATAATGGATATACTCATCAAGACCCAGGCGTTATTACTCATTTAGCTGAGAAAAAACCTGAATATATTAGAGAATATTTCCCGGCTGATGCAAACAGCTTGATGGCTGTTATGGATAAAGCTTTAAAAGATGAAAATGTCATCAACTTGATTACATCTAGTAAGCATCCAAGACCACAATTTTATTCCGTCGAAGAAGCACAAGAACTTGTCGATTACGGCGTGAAGAAAATTGATTGGGCAAGTAACGATCAAGACAGCGAACCTGATATCGTATTTGCAGCTGCTGGTTCGGAACCAAACTTAGAAGCGTTAGCAGCTATCTCGATCTTACATGAACAATTCCCTGAAATGAAGATTCGTTTTATTAACGTTGTCGATCTTTTGAAACTACGTCATCCTGATGTAGACCCACGTGGTTTAAGCGATGAAGCATTTGATGAATTGTTTACAACAGATAAACCTGTTATCTTTAACTTCCACGGTTATGAAGGATTGATTCGTGACATCTTCTTTACACGGCACAACCGTAATCTAAGCATTCATGGCTATCGTGAAGATGGTGACATCACAACACCATTTGATATGCGGGTTAAAAATGAATTGGATCGCTTCCATTTGGCCAAAGACGCTGCTAATACCATTTATGCAGAAAAAGCAGCTGATTTTATTCAAGAAATGGATAAAACTTTACAATATCATCATGATTATATTCGTGAAAATGGTGATGATATTAGTGAAGTACAAAATTGGGAATGGAAAGATTTGAAGTAATCTCACCCAAACAAAAAATATCCGCGCTCAATTAAAATTTGAGCACGGATATTTTTTATATTTCTTTACTTATTTGCCAATAACCAGTCTTCTTGTATAAACTGCTTGACCTGAATGCATGTCAGCATCATCAATAATAGAAACAATACGTGCCTGCCGAGTAACTACAGGTGTCCAATTTCTATCGATGACTTCATCAAGCGTATCATCATTTAGTTGTTCCAGATAAGATTTTGTCAACTTAACAGCCGCATCTAAATAATCAACTAATAGTTGTCTATCATTGACTTTTACTTTCGCCGCTTCTTCAGGTGTGTGTATATAGTCTTGTGTATCATCTGGCAAGTCTAAGGAAAACTTCGTATTCCAACCATCGCTTGTCCACATAGGTTCATTCCCCTTAAGTTCTGAAATTTGCAGGTCCAGCTCTCTTGCTGTATGCCACATAAGCCAAGTAACAGACTTGATAATCGACGTAGGCATCGTATTTGCTCGTTCCATATCCATTTGATCCAGCGTATCAACAAGACGTTCTTGCGCACGATCTAAAGTATCCATAGACATTTGTGTACTTTGCATATTATCTCCTCCATTTTTATTTATAAATTATTACTCATCAAATAAAACGTTCCACTTTCAATCTAACACAGCTGGCAAATCACAACAAATTATTAACTTTTGTTGTATGTAAAAAAGCACCTAAGTAAAAAAGTTTACTTAGATGCTTTGATCTTTAATCAATATATTGTTCTAATGTTTGTTGCACTTGTTCTTTTGGATGGAAGCCTACTAATGTTTCAACAACTTCTCCATCTTTTTTAATCATTAAAGTAGGAATACTCATAATTCCAAATTGACTTGGTGTTTCTGGATTTTCGTCGATATCCATTTTGTTGAAAGCCACTTTATCGCCAATTTCTTCTGACAATTGTTCAATTGCTGGAGATTGCATCTTACATGGACCACACCAAGTTGCCCAAAAATCAGTTAGCGTTACTCCATTCGCTGTGTCTTTTTCAAAAGTTTGATCTGTTGTTACATCTACAGACATAATAAAAATCCTCCTTATAATAATTCTCATTTTTTAAATGTTTACTCTGTTTTTAGTGCTTCGGTAATATCTTCTTCCATTTTCTCTAGCTTGGTTTGTGGCGCGTATCGTTTAATAACTTCTCCGTCTCGCCCCACTAGAAATTTCGTAAAATTCCATTTAATCTTTCCATGACCAGCTGCCTCTTTTAAGTGGGTAAATAGCGGGTCTTCTTTGTTTCCATTTACTTCAACCCTTTTAGTCATTGGGAAAGTAACGCCATAATGGACTTTACAATAATTATCTGTTTCATCATCACTGTCTAGTTCTTGATGAAATTGGTTTGAAGGCAAACCTAACACTTCAAATCCTTGATCCTTATATTTTTGATAGAAAGATTCAAGTGTCTCAAGTTGAGGCGCAAGTCCACATTTACTAGCAGTGTTTACAATGACAACAACCTTGCCTTTGTAATCACTTAACTCAAGCGTTTCTCCGTTCATTTCTGTTTCCTTGAAATCATAAATTGTTGCCATGGTAAACCACTTCCCTTTCAAAAATGTGATTAAACCGTCTCTTGCGTTGTTTGTTCCAAGTAATTTTTCAAGCCATCCATCAAGTATTTATTATCTTCTAACATACGATAATACTGATCAGTGCTTATTCCAGCCTGTTCATTACATTTCTCAAGACAATTTTCGACTGCTGCTTTTTGTTCTCTACCTTTTTCAGTAAGCTGTATTGTCAATTGACGTTGATCATTTTCAGCTCGACAACGAGTCAACCAACCCGCACTTTCGAGTCGTTTTAACAACGGCGTTAAGGTGTTACTTGCCAAATCCAATTCTTTTGCTAAATCACTTAGCGTTTTACAATCTTGCTGCCAAAGAGCTAACAATACTATATACTGTGTATAAGTCAAATGGTAAGGTTCTAATGCTTTTTGATAGTATTTAGCAAAAAGCCGATTGACATTGTAAATCGAAAAACAAAGTTGGTCAGCTAATCTTGTATCTGTCATATCTTTCATCTAAAGCCACCCTTTGTTCTTATTATTTACACATTTGCTGCTTCAGTCTTTGCTTCTAATTCAGTAATGTATTGATAAGCTTTTTGTCCAGCAATCCCACCATCATTGGTTGCAGTAACTACTTGGCGCAATTCTTTCTTGCGAATATCACCTATAGCAAAAATACCAGGAATTGTTGTTTCCATATTTTCATTGGTAACAAACCAACCATTCTCATCGGTAATATTCAAAGATCTAAACGGCTCACTCATCGGTTCAATACCTACATAAATAAAAATGCCGCCTGCATCAGCAGTGAAAGGTTCTCCTGTTTTGTTGTTAACTCCCTTAACACCCGTTACTTTGTTACCATCACCGGTGATTTCTTGGACATTACTATCCCAAATGAAATCAATTTTATCATTCTTAAATGCACGGTCTTGGATAATTTGTTGTGCTCTTAATTCGTCACGGCGATGAATAATTGTTACTTTATCAACCAAACGTGTGAGGTATTCTCCTTCTTCTACTGCAGAATCGCCGCCGCCTATAACAACTACATGTTGATTACGGAAAAAGGCGCCATCACAAACAGCACAATTTGATACACCGCGTCCTCGATATTCTTCTTCGCCCGGAACACCTAGATCGCGATAATTCGAACCTGTCCCAATAATAATCGCTTTAGTTTCATAATTATCTGCATCAGTTTCGATGGTTTTATAATCACCATGATCAGTCACTGATTTAACCGTCCCATAACCAAAATCAGCACCAAATTGAATGGCTGAATCATACATTTCTTGTGATAAATCAGGTCCTAAAATAGATTTAAAACCAGGATAATTTTCAATTTCAGCTGTATTATTCATTTGTCCACCATAAATCCCCCGATCGAGTAACATGACAGATAAATTTGCTCTTGAAGCATAAAGTGCTGCAGTCATACCTGCGGGTCCTGCTCCGATAATGACTACATCATATTTTTTTGCCATTTAAACACTTCCTTTATCCCAACATTCAATCGCGCACGATTGATTCTGTTTCTATACTAAACTTATTCTATAATTTTCGCAATTATTTTGTTTAACTTTCATTACAATAAATCAATCCTAACATTTATTGAACGATTTGTACTTCCAAAGCTTCTGAAAAATGCAATTGCCCATCTTTGGTAATTACCAAACCATCTAATTCATCCGCTTGATTTAAAATATCAATAATTTCATCCGGCTGTTTACCAAACAAACGGGTCGTCCAAATCTCGCCATCTACTGATTTAGCAGAAACAATTGTTACACTCGCTAAATTAGTTTCAAGCGGAAAACCTGTTTCTTGATCAAAAATATGATGGAAAGTTTGTCCATTGATCGTATTCATCCGTTCATAAATTCCCGAGGTAACCACTGACTTATCTTTTACCTTAACAACTGCTTTTAGTTCTCCTCTTTTTGAAAACGGACTTTGAATACCAATACGCCAACAACCATCTTCATGTTTGGGCGCAGGTCCATAAGTTAACACATTCCCTCCCAAATCAATTAAGGCCGAATATACACCATTTTCTTTAAAGAAAGTTAACAGTTTATCCGCAAAATAGCCTTTAGCGATAGCACCCAAATCTAAAGACATTCCTTTTTTCTCTAAAAAGACGGTCTTCGCTTCTTCATTTATATAGATATTTTGCGGATCAATTCGTTGTAACAATAATTGAATCATCTGATCTGACGGACGGTTGGCATTATCAAAACCGATACGCCAAGCTTGAATCAACGGTCCAATAGCAATATTTAAAAAACTATCTTTGGGCAAACTATGTTTTTTTCCTAATTGGATCAATTCAAATAATTCATCATCAGCCTTTACAGGTGCCACACCTGCTTGGTGATTGATTACCATTAGTTCTGAAGCATCATCATTTGCGCTAAAACGTTTTTCATAATCAATGAGACGATTCTCAGCTTCTGGCAATAGTTCATCTGCTTGTTCATGTTGAACCCATAGTTTAATGACTGTTCCCATCAAGTAACAGGTACGTCTTTCTTCATTCATAACTTCCCTGCTTTCTTTTTGTTAAAATTAATCGATAACCCTCTAAAAAACTCGTCGCAAATGCCGGCTGGTTTTTCACATAGATTTTCCCAAATTCATCAAGTAAGCCATGGAATTCTTGCACTTGTTCTAGGCTAAAATTGTCTAATACTGGTATAAGTTTTTTTAATGAGCGATAATTTTTGATTCCTTCCACCTGCAAAAAAGTAAATAATTTTTGTGTATATTTATCCGCTACAAATACTTTTTCATCAAACACGTAAAGCAGTAATACGTCTGCTGTTTCCTCGCCAACCCCATGTAGAGACAGTAATTGTTGACGTAGCTTCCCTTGATAAGCCTTTTTTATTTTTTCTAAGTCAAAGTTATATTCCCGCAACCACTGAAATACGTCCATAATCGCTTTACTTTTATTTTTATAAAATCCACTAGGCCGAATCAAATTGATTAATTGTTCATTGCTTAACTGACTCACTTTTTCAGGTATATAAGTCGTTTTTTCTTTAATATTAGCTAATGACTTTTCTACATTTTTCCAATTTGTATTTTGAACTAATATGGCGCCTAAAATAATTTCAAACTTACTATCTGCTGGCCACCATCCTTGTGGTCCCATGACGGCCAACATTTTTTGATACAATTGATATAATGTTAAATCCTGCATGATTACTTCTCTTTCTTATTTTATACTGTTTATTTTAACA
Organism: Tetragenococcus halophilus subsp. flandriensis; assembly: GCF_030161475.1. Lineage (GTDB taxonomy): Bacteria > Bacillota > Bacilli > Lactobacillales > Enterococcaceae > Tetragenococcus > Tetragenococcus halophilus_C. Next base: position 9,096 of record NZ_BSUG01000012.1, read on the forward strand.
TAAATACTTTCTAAGATTGACCGCTCATACATAAAAAACAGGCTAAAGAATGTAAAAATTCTTCAGCTTGTCTAGCCTACTTTTTTTGATTGGTGGTTCATCGCTCGTCTTCCCTCCAATATTTTTCAGATTGGTGGTACATCACTTAACTTTTGCTGGATTTGGGTTCAAAAAATGCTGTTAGAAAAGCGAAGCAGGCAGAATTATTGAATTTTTCACAAATTTTGCTATAATGAACATAAGTTCTCAATAGTTGTTTGGACGTTTCCTGTACAATATTTGAGAGCTATTTTTATGAAGATGAATAAGGTGATTAAAACGAATCAACAAATAAAAAACAAATTAGCCTTACTTCCTGATCAACCTGGTTGTTATATTATGAAAGATCAAACAGGGACGATCATATATATCGGCAAAGCCAAAATTTTAAAAAATCGTGTACGCTCTTATTTTACTGGCGGACACGATACAAAAACTGAACACTTAGTAAGTGAGATTGCTGATTTTGAATACATCGTTACAGAATCAAATATTGAAGCACTATTGTTAGAAAATAATTTAATTAAAGAAAACTTACCTCGCTACAATATCATGTTGAAAGATGATAAAACTTATCCTTTCATTAAAATTACCAATGAGAAATATCCACGCTTATTGATTACTCGTAAAGTATTAAAAGATGGGGCAGAGTATTTCGGCCCTTATCCTGATATAGGTGCGGCTAATGAGACCAAAAAAATCTTAGATCGCATCTTTCCTTTACGTAAATGTGGTCCTCATCAAAAAACGCCTTGTTTGTATTACCATCTAGGGCAATGTTTGTGTCCATATGCTTTTGATGTTGATCCGGCGGTTTATAAAGGTATTGTAAAAGAAATCAAACATTTTTTTAACGGCGGTTATAAAGACGTTCAAACAGCCCTAAAGGGACAAATGGATGAGGCTGCTGAAAATATGGAATTTGAGAAAGCGGCAGAACTACGCGATCAAATCAATTCAATCGAGACGATTATGACTCGTCAAAAAATGACTTCGACTGATTTAAAAGACAAAGATGTCTTTGGCTATACAGTAGACAAGGGGTGGATGTGTGTCCAAGCCTTCTTTATCCGACAAGGAAGAATGATCCAACGTGACGCATCGATTTTTCCGTTTTATAAGGAAGAAACAGATGATTTCTTGACATTTATCGGTCAGTTTTATCAAAAAAATGAACACTTTGTTCCCAAAGAAATCTTAATTCCAAATGATATTGATAAAACAGCGGCAGAGGCATTATTGGATACGAAGATTTTACAGCCGCAACGTGGACAAAAGAAAAAATTAGTTGAACTAGCAAATAAAAATGCGCGGGTTGGCTTGCAAGAAAAATTTGATCTGATCGAGCGGGCACAAGAACGGACAGTAGGTGCTGTTGAAAGATTAGGGCAAGCACTTAATATTCCTACTCCAATACGTATTGAAGCCTTTGATAATTCAAATACTATGGGGACAAACCCAGTTTCTGCGATGGTCGCTTTTGTTGATGGTAAACCTGCGAAAAAAGATTACCGTAAATACAAAATTAAAACGGTTGAAGGACCGGATGATTATGCTTCTATGCGTGAAGTGATTTATCGTCGTTATTCGCGCGTGTTAAAAGAAGAAGGTATTCTGCCTGATTTAATTTTAATCGATGGCGGTAAAGGGCAAGTAGATGCAGCCAAAGAAGTATTAGAAAACCAACTGGGTGTAGATATTCCTGTTGCAGGTTTGGCTAAAGATGATAAACACAAAACTAGTGAGTTATTGTTTGGAGAAGAGTTGACTCCTGTACCTCTTGATCGTAGCTCTACTGAATTTTTCTTGCTGCAACGGATTCAGGATGAAGTACACCGTTTTGTTATAAATTTTCACCGTCAACTGCGGAGCAAAAACAGTTTTTCTTCAAAATTGGATGAAGTTACAGGACTAGGGCCAAAACGGAAGAAGAAATTGCTGAAAAAATTTAAGTCATTAAAAGGAATCCAGCAAGCATCTCTTGAAGACTTACAAGAAGCAGGAATTCCTAAAAAAGTGGCCGAAACGGTTATGGAAGAATTGGCGCCCGCAAAAAAATAAAAAAGGACCGCGAAGTTTGTATCTAGTTTAAAAGCGATACAAACTTTAACGCGGTCTTTTTTCAATAATTTTGTCTTATAAACAAACAATTAAACAAAGGTTTCATCTTGTTTTTCTTCCTTGATAAAAAGAAAACGACTATAACGAATAAGGATATAAATACATAAAAAAATAGCAAGAATAAGCTGTATATCAGCTATCACAGCAAATATTTTGCTAAAACTATAGCCTTGTATTATAAAAAATTCCGCTGCTTTTTTTGTCGCTAAAGCAGAGATGGCAAAAGGAAAGGTCGCTGCAGAAAAAGTAGGAAAAAATATTTGTTGCTTCATACGCATAAAAAAGTAATAGCCTGAGAATGTACTCATTAAGGATAAACCCAGCAATACGCTGACTATTCCAACAGAAGGATTTAAAAATGATGATAAATACCCTGCTAAACATAAATTAGCTGGTGCTGCAATAATCATATTCGTAGGTTGTAACCATATAGACATTTTTTTAATAACAAAAATACGGTATAAAACCGGTAGTAATAAAATAGCAAAAAACACGAGGCCTAAATAAAATAGAATTTTCCCTAAGGTTAACATCGCAAAAACAGACGCCGTTACACTAGCGACAACAAAGCCCACAAACGGTATAAAGTAAGTAGCACAAAAACCTTCCCAAGTGAAACTACGCACAAAGGTGTTTAAAATAAAAATTAACAAAATAAAGTGCAGAGCTAAACCAGTTAACCAGACAAACTTGGCAAAATTTTCATTTAAAAAAATTAAATAAGTTGAAAAAACGATCAAAGCCATGGGAAAGGTTGCAAAGCTAGTCGCAATAATAGGATTTGTTAACTCTAATCTTACCAGTTTAGCTGATGTAAATAGTTTGATTATAATTAAGGCTAAAATAAGACTAGCAATTATACCACAGAAAATATACATTACAGAGGATATCTCTTTTAAGATATTTCCCCAAGTTAAAAAAGCAAGAGCCACTCCAGCAATAGGTAAAGGTAATTTCTGCATAAGTTAATTCTTACTCTCCTCTCCTACAATAGGTAAATCTTTTTCTCTTGCTATGATGCGCGCCAAATCCTCTGCTACTTCACCTGTAAAACGCACACATTGTTTTTTATGTTCAGGAGAACCCATTTCAAATTTGTGAGTTAAAATACTACAGCAAGCAACTCGATTACGTGCTAAAAATTTCTTATGTAATTCTTGGGATAGTTCCAATGTTTTTTCACTTTTATCTCTTTGCCCCCCAGTGGTTCGTCCAAAAGCGTATCCAATACACATTACACCACCTGAAATCGCACCACACATACATTTGCTACGACCTACTCCAATGGGAAAACCTGAAGCTGCCGCAATCAGCTCTTCAGGCATATCATCTAAAAGCGTTTCTTTAAATGCGGATACAATTCCTTCTGAACAATACATGCCCCCATCACGATAATTTTCTTCAGCTGCTTCACGGATCTTTTTTACATCAATTTCTTTTAACATTTTTTCGCTCCTTAATAAACTTTCCGTTATCTTAAACAAAGTATAACACTTTCCAAGAGCTATTAAAATATTTTTTTGTCCAACTAATTATTTTTTTATTTTGCTTTGTGCCATCTTCTCCGAATTTCTCCTCTTAAATATTGGTAGAACAAAAAGCGTTGTCGATATCTTTTGATCCGCTTATATCTTTTGGGATTCTTTTTATAAAATTGTTGATAGTGGTTTTCAACTGGCCAAAAAGTACTTGTCGGTTGAATTTCTGTGACGATCGGTTGTTTATATCTAGCTGATTCAATCATTTTTTGCTTTGATTTTTCTGCAATTTTTTGTTGCTGCTTATTTCTTACAAAAATAATAGGACGATATTGATTCCCTCTGTCTTGAAATTGGCCTTGGTTATCTGTTGGATCGATAAGTTCCCAATACAAATCCACTAATTCTTGATAGCTAATCTTGCGCGTATCAAATATGATTTCAACCGCTTCAACGTGCCCTGTGCCGCCACTAAGAACTTCATCATAACTTGGCTGTTGGGTGTCACCTCCGGTAAATCCCGATAAAACAGAATCAATACCTGCTCTTGTTTCAAAGGGTTCTACCATACACCAAAAGCAGCCACCACCAAATACTGCATAATCTTGATGAGTGAAATCTTTAATCGTATGTTTGGAAAAATCAAACTGTTCTTCTTCAACAGCTTCTCCTAATATTTTTAAATAAAAATCTGCGACATCTCCAGTTAAATTATCCCGCAGCGCAAGTGGACGTAATTTTTCTTCTAACTTTGCCATCTGTGCTTTAAAGTTCTCGTGAGTTTCCAAGGCATCTTTTGTAGTTGTTAGTACGGAGCGCTCCCAATCCCGTGTATCTTTATTCAAAATAAGATTATAAAGTTCTCTTAGTGCTTCTTCCCTTGTTAGATTCATATCAACCCCTCCTAAGAGAATTAGTCAAAAACGTTCATTTCTTAAAGACTATAATATGGTTTCTTCTAACATTATTATAAACGCTAAACTTTCCCACAGCTAATATCCAAATCCCTAATAGCTATAAAACACATCACCGCCATCTCTTTTTGCTTATTTATGATACGGTTCTCCTCGATTGATGCGGAAAGCACGATAAATTTGTTCAACCAAAATAAGTCGCATCAACTGATGGGGATAAGTCATTTTTCCAAAAGAGATTTGTGCGTCACTTCTTTTTAAAACTTCTTCACTCAACCCTAAAGAACCGCCGATAACAAAAGTTAAATGACTCGTTCCTTGTGTTGTTAATTGATCTATTTGTTTGGCAAAGGCTTCGCTGGAAGGATTTTTCCCATCGATTGCTAAAGCAAATAAGAACTCGGTATCACGGACTTTTGCTAAGATGCGCTCCCCTTCCTTATCTTTCACTTTTTTCATTTCTGCTTCGCTCAAGTTTTCTGGTGCTTTTTCGTCTGCAACTTCGATCAATTCCATCTTCGTGTACGCCTGCAAGCGTTTGGTATATTCTTGGATTCCTTGGACCAGATATTTTTCTTTTAATTTTCCTACACTAATAATTTTAATATTCATAAAAGACTTCCTTTCATTTTTTCAACAAAGTTATTCACAATTTAAACCGACTTATCCCCAGTTTTCTGTGGATAACATCCCTTTTATCATAAGGTTTTTTGTAGGAACGTATGTTTTTAACAAAAATATCCACTTTATCCACAGACTTGTGGATAAAAATCACCTTACTTATACACAAGTTTTCCGCAAAATTTTACACAATTTTTGTGGAATTTTTTTCTTCATTTTTTTGAAATTTTTTTATCCCAAAATTTCAAGTTTAAGTTAGCCACTTAGTAAAACTAAATTTCATGCGATATTTGACGGTTACTATCTGTGTAGTGAGGGCTTGATAATGAGCTGAGACATGATAGTCTTTTGACAAGCTGGCT
>NZ_BSUG01000013.1 GCF_030161475.1 Tetragenococcus halophilus subsp. flandriensis
TCTTAGCTCTTCAACTTTTTGCTCGCGTGTTGTTCGCGTTTATTGCTTGGTTGCTTCTTCTTTTAAAAGAAGCGCCCGACACATTGGTTCGTTTGCTTGCTTTGTTCAGTTTTCAAAGGTCTACTGTTTGTTGCCGTAGCAACTTTTATATCTTATCAATTCGACAAGGTTTTGTCAATATCTTTTTGCAAGTTAGCTAATTTTTATTTTAACTTTCTATTTATTGATTTGAAACTTTCTTTTCATTAATCAAATAAAAAAACATTGCTTTTTTACGACGACTTGATAATCTTACCAAAACTGTAAACATGCGTCAATCATTTTTGTAAAAAAATGAAAAAGTTTTTCACCGTCAACAGCCAACTAATAATATACCAATAAACACCCTTTAGGTCAATGATTACGGCTTACATTTTTTCTTTATAAACAAGATAAATTTTTGTAAGACCTTTCTACTTCTCATACATTTCCATAATAAAAAATACGGCTTTAAAAGCCGTATTTTATAATTATCGCATGGTTGGGAAAAGTAAAACATCCCGAATCGACTGCGCGTCTGTTAACAACATAATTAAACGATCGATCCCGATGCCCAAACCTCCAGTAGGTGGCATACCATATTCCAATGATTCTAAGAAATCTTCGTCCACGCCATGTGCTTCTTCATTACCAGCAATACGTTCTTTTTCTTGTGCTTCAAAACGTTTACGTTGATCGATTGGATCATTTAATTCAGTAAAGGCATTAGCAAATTCATGGTTTACTATAAACAGTTCAAAACGATCAGTAAAACGAGAATCCTCCTGACTCTTCTTCGCTAGTGGAGATACTTCTACCGGATGACCGTAAACAAAGGTTGGTTGTTGTAAGTTATCTTCTACGAATGTTTCAAAAAATTCGTTGATAATATGACCAACACCCATCGCGTCTGTAATGGCCACTTTATGTTTTTTGGCAAGTTCTCTTGCTTGTTCCAATGACATATCTTGCCAAAAGTCAACGCCTGTATACTCCTTGATCGCATCGACGATATGAAGTCGAGCAAAATCTGTACCTAAGTCCACAGTTTGCCCATCGTAAGAAAATTGAGTTGTACCTAGTACGTTTTTAGTCACATTTCGTATAATACCTTCTGTCAGATCCATAACGTCACCAAAATTTGCATAAGCTGTATAACACTCCAACATAGTAAATTCCGGATTATGAGTTGTATCGATTCCTTCATTACGGAAGACACGTCCGATTTCATAAACTTTTTCCATTCCGCCTACGATCAAGCGTTTCAAATGCAGCTCTAAAGCAATACGAAGATATAAGTCTATATCTAAAGCATTATGGTGTGTCACAAATGGACGTGCAGCAGCGCCGCCTGCCTGATTGTGTAATACTGGTGTTTCAACTTCTAAGTATCCACGATGATCTAAATAGCGTCGAATCTCGCTGATAATTTGACTGCGTTTTTTAAACCGCTCAAAACTATCGCGATTACTGATTAAATCTAAATATCTTTGGCGATAACGTTGTTCAACATTTGTCAATCCATGATATTTTTCTGGTAAAGGACGTAAGGCTTTGGTTAAAAGTGTGACTTTTTCAGCCTTAACTGAAACCTCGCCCGTGTTTGTTTTCATTATTTCCCCAGTAACACCTAAAAAATCTCCCAAATCGGCTTTTTTAAAGATATCATAGTTATCTTCGCCGACTTCATCTTTGCGGACATAAATCTGGATCTGACCTTCTCGATCTTGCAAATGGGCAAAACCAACTTTACCTTTTCCTCTTTTTGAAACCATCCGCCCTGCAACACTAGCCGCAAGTCCTGTCTCACTCAGTTCTTCTTTAGTTTTATCATCAAATTCTTCATGAATTTCATTTGAACTGTGGGTACGGTCGAAACGATGGCCAAATGGGTCGATCCCTTTTTCTTGTAGTTCTTCCATTTTTTGCCGGCGAACCAGCATTTGATCATTTAATTCATCTTGGTTTTCATGTTCTCCTGCCAAAAGTCTTCCTCCATTCTCTGATAGCTTTCCTTTTTATAATGCCAATGATAAGAAAAAAAAGCAAGCCGAAAAAAGAAACATGGCTTGATTTTTTCACAAATTGGCTATTTTTTCAGCAATTTCTAACGATTATTCGAACAATAATTCTTTAGGATTCTTCTGCTGCTTCTTTTTTAAGCTCTACCAAATCTTGTTCGCTAAAGTAGTATTTATTACCACAAAAAGAACAAACAGCTTCTGCTCCGTGATCTTCTGCAATCATTTCTTGAATTTCTTGTGCACCTAATGAAATCAATCCTCTTGCAAAACGTTCTTTAGAACAATCACATTGGAATTGAACTGGCATTTCATCAAGCATAACTACAGCTTCGTCTGCAAAAATAAAATCTAAAATTTCTTCTGGGGTTTTTCCTTCATCCAACATAGCAGAAATATTGGGCAGCTGCTGCAAACGTTCTTCTAAAGCATTTACTACTTCCTCGGATGCACCGGGCATCATTTGTATCATAAAACCTCCTGCTGTTTTAATAGAGTCATCAGTATCAACCAATACACTCAATCCAACAGAAGAAGGAATTTGTTCTGATACAGCAAGATAATAAGTGAAGTCAGCTCCAATTTCACCTGATACGATCGGCGTTTGACCAGAAAACGGTTCTTTTAAGCCAAGGTCTTTAGTTACTGAAAACATCCCCTGCGTGCCTACCGCGCCACTAACGTCGAGTTTTCCATGTTCATTTAAAGGCAAACTAACATGAGGATTTTGGATATAGCCTTTGACGTTCCCGCTACCGTCACTTGTTACAATGATCGCGCCTGCTGGTCCATCTCCTTTAACACGAACAGTTATGGTGTCGTCATCTTTAACTGTACTTCCTAACAATAGAGCACCCACTAAAGTACGTCCTAACGCTGCTGAGGATGTGTTCCAAGTATCATGATTCTTTTGCGCCTGGTCCACAGTTTGGGTAGCATTAATCGCATAAGCGCGGACAAAACCATCATAAGCCATTGCTTTTACTAAATAATCTTCCATTGTTCCTTTCTCCTTTTAGTTCAATTGCAAACAATAATTCGTTAAGTTTATTTAAGTATCTTACTAATAAATATTGCAAGACGCAATTTTTATGTTTGCACAAGGGAAAAGCTGTGATGCTAACACCACAGCTTTTATTGTACAATTATTCATCTGTCTTGTCTGAATGATCATCTTGTTCTTCTGATGAAGACTCATTTGATTCTTGGCTATTATCTTCATTAGCAGCTGTAGAATCTTCCTCTTTATCATTCACACGACCTTGTTCTTCTTTCTTTTCCAAAGCACGTTTAGCGTCTTCATATGAGCGGCCGTTTTCACTTGGAAATTCGCTTTCTTCCTCATAAGATTTTGGCATTTCGCCTGATTCAAATAATGATTTGATAGCTTTAGCATCAAGTGTTTCATATTCTAACAGTTTTTCTGCTATCAACTTATGCTTATCGCGATGAGATTCGATAATTTCACGTGCCTTATCATGACCATCATTTACGATTTTGCGCACTTCATCATCAATTTCATAAGCAAATTGTTCAGAATAAGACTTCGTTTGCCCATAATCACGACCAACAAATACTTGGTTGCCTCCTTCATATTGAATAGGACCAAGCTTGTCACTCATACCATATTGAGTAACCATACTACGAGCGATATTTGTCGCTTGTTCAAAGTCATTAGAAGCACCCGTTGATTGAGAGTCAAAAACAATTTCTTCAGCAGCACGTCCACCTAGTAGCCCTGCAATTTGTTCAGTCAAATCATCCTTAGTCATTAAGTTCTGATCTTCTTTAGGCAAAGCAATCATATAGCCACCCGCACGACCACGTGGAATAATCGTTACTTTGTGAACGACGCGTGCTCGACTCAATACTAGACCAACAATGGTGTGTCCTGCTTCGTGGAAGGCCACCATTTCGCGTTCTTTTTTATTAACGACGTGATCTTCTTTAGCTGGTCCTGCAATAACACGGTCTTCAGCTTCATCGATATCCGAAGCATCGATTTTCTTCTTACCACGCCTTGCTGCAACAAGCGCTGCTTCATTCAATACATTTTCTAAATCTGCACCGGAAAAACCAGGTGTTTGTTGGGCTACGACTTTCAAATCAACGTCATCGGTTATTGGTTTATTACGAGCGTGAACACGTAAAATAGCTTCACGGCCCTTAACATCTGGACGTCCAACTAAAATTTGACGGTCAAAACGTCCTGGACGTAATAGCGCTGGATCCAATACATCAGAACGGTTGGTTGCAGAAATGACAATAACTCCTTCATTTCCTTCAAAACCATCCATTTCAACTAACAACTGGTTCAATGTTTGTTCTCTTTCATCATGGCCACCGCCCATGCCAGCGCCACGTTGACGAGCGACAGCATCGATTTCATCGATAAAGATAATAGCTGGAGCATTTTTCTTCGCTGTTTCAAATAGATCACGAACACGACTTGCCCCGACACCTACAAACATTTCAACAAAATCTGAACCAGAAATAGAATAAAATGGTACGCCTGCTTCACCAGCTACTGCTTTAGCTAGAAGTGTTTTCCCAGTTCCTGGAGGGCCTTCTAAAAGAACACCTGCAGGGATACGTGCACCTAAATTAGAAAAACGTCTTGGATCTTTTAGAAATTCAACAACTTCAACTAATTCTTGTTTTTCTTCTTCAGCACCAGCTACATCAGAAAAACGAATCTTATTCGCTGATTTGTCGGCTTCTTTGGCTTTGGATTTGCCGAAATTCATCATTCGGCCACCTCCGCCGCCTCCGCCGCCTTGTTGGCCCATCATTAGATAAAATAGAACCAAAAAGCCTAATAGCGGTAAGAAGCTAAAGAGAAGCGACATCCAAATGCCACTACTTGATTCTTCTTCAATAGAAGTTTGTACATTATTATCCTCTGCTAAATTGGTGATTTCACTCAATGTGGAATCATTGGGTAAAACAACCGTTGAAAATTGACTAGTCGTAGACTCAGTTGAACCCAGTATGGCTAGTCCGTTATCATTATTTACTTCTTGTTCTTCTTCATATTCACCGGTTATCTGGTAAACACCATTTGTCGGCTGAACATTAAATGACTCAATATCGCCAGATTCTAGTTGTTCAGAAAAAGTAGAATATTGTATTTCTGGCGTTTCGTCATTACCATCGCCTAGGAAGAAGTAAACAACCATTACCATGGCCAAAATAATCAGCACATAGTATAAGGTGTTTCTTGCTGTCCCTTTATTATTCTTGTTCATGCGGCCCCTCCTTGCCAGTTTGTCTTATTTTGACCTTTTATATTGTAGCATATCTTTCTTTGTTTTGGTCAAACTTTTGTTTCATATATACTTGGTTTTAATACTCCCACATAAGGTAGATTGCGGTACTGTTCTGCAAAATCCAAACCATAGCCTACCACAAATTCATCGGGAACATCAAATCCGATATAATCCGCTTCAATATCCACGACACGACCTTTAGGTTTATCCAAAAGCGTAACAATTGCAACAGAATTTGCTTGACGATATTTAAATAAGTCCACCAAGTAACGAAGCGTACGCCCGCTGTCAATGATATCTTCTACAATCAACATATCGCGTCCCTTTACGTTTGTGTCTAGGTCTTTTACGATTTTCACCTCTCCTGATGAAACCGTCGCATTACCGTAACTTGACACATCCATAAAATCAAGTTCTATATATGTATCCATTTGACGTACAATATCAGCCATAAAAGGGATGGCCCCCTTTAATACACCCACCACAAGTGGTTGTGTATTTTTATACGCTGCTGTAAGCTCCTTGCCTAGTTCTTCACAACGATTATGGATTTCTTCTTGTGTAATCAAGATTGTTTCAATATCTTTTTCCAGCATTTGCTTCTCCTTCCAGCTTTAGCTTTTGGTACCTATAAAGAAGTACGTAGTGTATTTTAGCAGTTTCTTTTGTAATACACAAATAAGAAAATACATGAGGTAATACGCCTAAAACTTTTCCTTGAAAGTCGGTTACAACCCATGCTTTTTCACGTGAAGCTGGCGAGACTTTTTTATCAATAAAAAAGCGAGAAAGCTTTTTATTCAACTGTTCGTTCAACTGAATACGATCGCCTGCTTGTCGTCTGCGCAATTGCACTCTAGTAGGAAATTCTAACGTTAAATTTTGGCGATATTCTAACCAAAATTTGACTTTTTCGGGAATTTTTATTTCATCTTTGGGAAAAACCCCCAGCCACTCGTTTTCTGACAAAAATAAGGACTCCCCAACAGACAATATATGAGACTCATTTTTATCAAAAACAGCTTGGCTTTTACACAAGAACAATTGGTCATAATTTTTTTGAAATTGCCAAGTTTGATCAATATCAATTTCCCAGTTCGCTTTTTTCTTTACTAAAAGTTTCATCAGTTGCTCTATTTGTTTAGCACTAATAGTTAAATTATAATACTGTCGTGCTTTTTTTGCCAATTCTTGCCAGAAAAAAACTTGCTGAGCTGTCGAAAACTTCAAATAAGCGTGCAAATTGATTTCAAATTCATTAGGCTTTTCTGTAATAATCGTTTGATACCATTGTTTTTGCTGATCAGTAATAATTTCTTGCGCGGCCTCGATCTGGTAAGAGAGTCGCTGAAAGTGTTGTAAAGTTTGCTTATTCTCTTGTTTTAACAGTGGTATGACTTGGTGTCTGATTCGATTTCTTTGCATGTCAAAAGAGGCATTGGTTTGATCTTCAAAATAATCAATTCCTTCTTGTTGGCTGTAATTTAAGATTTCCTCTTTTGAAATGTGTAATAGGGGTCTGATCAATGCTTGATTTTCACCAAAGGACTGATTTGCCAATATGCCTTTAGCTGAGAATAAATTCCCGTCTCTTACCATTTTCATAATCATCGTTTCCATCTGATCGTCGCTATGATGTGCTGTAGCAAGTAGCTGGTAATGATAATCATCCATAATTTCTCTAAAAAAATTATAACGAAAAGCTCGAGCTTTTTCCTCCATACCACTAGCTGGAAAATGTTTCCAAGAAGTAGTATAAAACAAAAGCTCGTGTTTTTTACAGTAGGCTCTCAGAAAATTTTCTTCTTCATCCGAGGCCTGACGTAATTTATGATTCACATGAGCTACCCCGATAGTGAAGTCGCTTTTTTTCTGCAATCGTTCTAAGATATGTAGCAGCACCATGGAATCAACGCCTGTAGATACTGCAACCAAGATCCGTTCGTTAGCTTTTAAAAGTTGATTTTCTTCAATAAAGGACTCAACTTGTGATAAAAGCATTTAAACCACCTCACTTCAACTCAAAAATCTCCTGAAAAAAGAAAACAGACATAAAATCCACTACTTTTAAGCAGTGAATTTTAGTCTGCTATACTATTTAGTTTCTGCGGCCACCACGACCACCACGTTTTCCTTCTGTGTTTCTTCTCAAAGAAGACAGGCGATCGTCACTTTCTTTTAGGAATGAATTCATTAATGCATCGAAGTCTTGTTTCTCATTTTCAGTATCTTGTTTACGTGTTTGTGTTTTTTTCTGAGCAGAACGGTTCGAAGAATGCCCCCGTTCACCTTTGTCTTCTTTTGGTTTGTCTTCTGCTTTTCGAATAGATAAACCAATTTTTCCATCATCTCCAATGGAAGTCACAAGCACAGTAACTTCATCACCCACTGATAACACGTCATGAATATCTTTAACAAATCCATTTGAGATCTCACTGATATGAACAAGGCCTGTTTTTTTATCTCCTAAATCAATAAATGCACCAAAATTTGTAATCCCTGACACTTTTCCCTTTACTTTTTCTCCAACTTCGATTGACATAAAAAAATTGTTCCTCCTAAAATTTACCATTTCTAAAATAATTATAACTTATCTCATACTTGAAAGGCACTAAGTCTTTGCTATTGTAGCATATATCTCATTAAAAGTTACGCAAACCTAAGTTCCCTCTATTTACATTTTAACATATAACCCTTGCTATTGGCACGCTTTTTACCTTTTATATAGACCTGTCTATGCTTTAAGAGCTAATTGGATTCGTCAGTTTCTTCGTCACTTTCATTGGCTACGCCAGACTCATTTCCTGGAAGCGGAAAAACGATTTCATCATCGTCTGAGTATAGAAAGCGACTTCTAGCGATTTTTGCAACATAATCTTCATCTTGTAACAAAGAGACATCATTTTCTAAATCCTCTTTTTGCTCAGACACTTCTTTTTGCTTAACTACTGTTTCTTCTTTATAATCTTCTAGGCTTTGCAAACGAAGGTAGTCATTAAACAAAGATATGCCCACACTTAAGAAAATAATAGCAGCGACAACAAAAATCGCCATTAAACGACGTCGTCTAAAGATAATTTGGCGTTGTTCTTTTGCATATTGTTTTTTGGCATATTCATTGTCTAGGACTTTTACTTTTGATTTTTCTTGCTTGTCCACTCAAACCGCTCCAGTCTTCTCCTTAGTTGATCTTTATTATACCAACATCCTCTATGCTTGTCTAACGCAAATTCGTTAAATTTTTCTTTCGTCTGAAACGATCTCATACATTTCTTGTGCATCTTCTTTTTTCGTTGATTCATGCAAAGCATTGACCTTTAATTCAATCGTTCGATTCCCAAATTGAATTTTTACTATATCGCCAATTTGAACATTGCTGCTTGACTTTGCTAAATTTCCATTGATCTGAACGCGACCTTTATCGGCCACCTCTTTGGCAACCGAACGCCGTTTGATCAATCTGGAAATCTTTAAAAATTTATCTATTCTCATTTATTTTTTCCTCCGATACGTAAAATCTTTTTTCCAAAAGGTAACAACAACCATTCCCGCACAGTAAACAGGTCAAGCATAACAGCTGCTTTTATAAATACACTCGCTCCTAATAAAACAGCCAACAAGCTTAAAACAAAAGCAAATAAGCGTGTGTCTAATGCCCCGAAAGTTAAACGAATGACACTAAAAAATAACAGTAAAGTAATAATCATTAAAAAAAGACAACTGACTAATTTCCAAGCAAAATGCCGTTCTTTTTTAAAACTATTGATACTCTTTTTTTCCGCTTTTGTTAAAGACCACAAAACCGCAAATAATCCTAAAAGTGTTGCTAGACTAGCGCCCAAAGTTCCTAAATAAAACACCAGTATGCCAGTAGCCAAAAGTTTCACTACAAAACCCTTAGCAGCTGCTTTTAATGCTTGAGAATATACGCCTTGACTTTGTGCGATGCTTTGATAAGCTTGAACTTCTGCCATCAATCCTACAGCCAAAACAAATGCCATTAATGTCGTATTTCCCAAAGAATCCTTAAATAAAGCAAAATTTAAATACGGCACTAATACAGCTAGCCCACAAGAAGCGGCGCCAGCTATTGCTGAGGTAAAACGTAGATAGATTTTAGCAGACATAACAAACTTCTTTTGGTTATTTTGTATTATCAATTTTGTTAGTGCCGGTAAAAAAGTAGCACTTAAAGCTGTTGCAACAACTAAACCTAGTTGAACAAGCGGTTGCCCGCGATCATAGATTCCTTTTGCCACTTTAGCACTTTGTTCAGCTAAACCACTGCTGGTTAATGAATTAACGATTAAAAATGAGTCAACTAACTGAAATAAAATTAACATCCCACTGTAAACAGATACCAAACCGCCTTCAACAAAAAAGCGTCTAATCAACCTACTTTTTTTAGGAATACGTGGTAGAAATAATTGCGGGCGTAAATGGATACCATAAATTTTTCGATCGTAGTAAATCAAGATAAGCCACGCCATCAAACCACCTACAAAAGCACCTGACATTGCAAAAGCGCCTGTTTGATAAACGGACAAAGAAAAATGTGTAAAAGCAACCGCCGACAATAGGATGACCCCTACTCGTAGCAGTTGTTCGATCACTTGCGAAACTGCTGTAGGTACCATTAACAACTCTCCTTGAAATAGTCCACGATATAAAGATAAAGCTGGCATCAATAAAAAGGTAAAAGAAGCGACCCGAATGACTATTGCCAGCTCTGGATCTCCCATTGAACTGGCAAGACCGCGACTAAATAAAAAAGTTATTGCCCATAAAATAAAAGCGCTCCACCACAGCAAAGAATAGCTTTCATCCAAAATACGTCGTTTTTCTTGTGGACCTGTTTGTTCAGCTACTAATTTCGATAAAAATTGTGGGAAACCTGTCAACGCAAAAGTCATGGCGATACCATAAATAGGATACACTTGCTGATAAACATAAAATCCTTCATCACCAACGATATTCTGAAAGGGGATGCGGTAAATCGCACTGAGTACTTTTGCGATAAAAGAAGCAATGGTTAAAATAAACGCGCCTTCCATCATCGTTTTCATCTGATTGCGAATCGCTAATCCCCCTTTCTACTAACTTATTGGTTTTGGCTTTGTAATTGCGTCTGGTATCTTTCTTCACGTAAAGCTTTAATAAATGACTGTAATTCTTGTATCCAAACCATTTCTTGTGTTTGTGCAGGTATAGTCAGTTTAATTTGCATTTGTTCTTTTTCAACGCCCATTGTAGCTTTCAGCTTAGTCGAAGAAAGTGCAGAAAATAATTGTTCTACAGAAAACTTATTCGTACCAATTTTACTTAAACTAACTACCAAAGTTTGATCGACTTTAGTTATTTTCTCAACTAAAGCACGATCAGCGTTCATCTTCATTTCGCCTATTGATAATAAATGAGCGACTTCATCAGGAAATTCTCCAAAACGGTCCAGCAGATCATCTTGTAATTCATCAAGACTATCTGTACTGTCCAATTCACGTACACGTTTATAAATTTCAATTTTTTGTCTTTCATCAGCAATATAATCAGCAGGAATATATGCGTCAATTGCAAGATCGATTTCAGCTGCTGTTTTTTGCATTTGAGTATTTTTCCCTTGTTTTCTTGTCACAGCTTCTTCTAACATCTGCGTATACATATCAAAACCAACAGAGTTGATGAAGCCATGTTGCTGAGCCCCTAAAAGATTTCCAGCCCCGCGAATAGATAAATCACGCATAGCAATTTTAAAACCTGAACCTAATTCAGTAAAATCTTTGATCGCCTGTAGCCGTTTTTCACTTACTTCATTTAGTATCTTTTGTGGTTCATACATGAAATAAGCATAAGCCACTCGGTTCGTTCGTCCCACGCGTCCTCTTAATTGATAAAGCGTGGAAAGCCCCATATAATCCGCGTTTTCAACAAATAACGTATTGGCATTAGGAATATCTACCCCTGTTTCGATAATCGTAGTCGTGATTAACACATCATATTGTCCATTGATAAAATCAAACAGCGTATTTTCCAATTGAATTTCTGTCATTTGACCATGAGCATACCCAATTCTAGCGTCAGGGACTAACTGATGTATTTCATCAACTTTTCTTTCAATACTTTCAACCCGATTATACAAATAAAAGACTTGCCCACCCCGAGCGATTTCTCTTTGAATAGCCTCTCTGATAGCTCCTGGATTTGCTTCCATAACATAAGTTTGGATAGGATAACGGTTTTCTGGAGGTGTTTCAATGACCGATAAATCTCGTACCCCTAACATCGACATATGGAGTGTCCTTGGGATAGGTGTTGCTGTCAAAGTTAGCACATCAACTTGTGCTCTTAGTTGTTTCAACCGTTCTTTATGCTTCACGCCAAAGCGCTGTTCTTCATCAATCACTAATAGACCTAGATCACTAAACTGAACATCCTTAGATAAAAGACGGTGTGTCCCTACAACAATATCAACTTGTCCCGTATTTAATTGTCTAATCGTTTCGTCTTGCTGTTTTTTAGTACGGAAGCGACTTAATAATCCTACGTTTACTGGAAAACCTGCAAAACGATCGATCATCGTCTCATAGTGCTGTTGAGCCAATATAGTCGTTGGGACTAAAATAGCAACTTGCTTACTTTCCTTAATGGCTTTAAATGCCGCCCGCAATGCAACTTCTGTCTTACCAAAACCAACATCGCCCACTAACAGGCGATCCATTGATTTTTCTTTTTCCATATCACGCTTAATTTCTTCGGCACTACGCAATTGGTCATCAGTCTCTGTATAAGCAAAAGCGTCTTCAAACTCTTTCTGGTAGGCATCATCGGGTGCAAAAGCGTAGCCTTTTTCAGCTTCTCTTTGGGCATATAATTGAATCAAATCGTCAGCAATATCTTCAATTTGGTTCGAAACTTTTTGCTTCGTTTTTTCCCAAGAGCTTCCACCTAATTTATTAATTTTAGGCGACGCATTTTCTGAAGCAACATATTTTTGTATTAAGTTTAACTGTGACACAGGAATAAACAGCTTGTCATCATTTTGGTATAAAATCGTCATGTAGTCTTGATGTATACCATCAACTTCTAAGGTTTCAATACCCAAATATTTACCAATCCCGTGATTTGCGTGAACAACATAATCACCAGGATTTAACTCATTGTAGCTTTTCAAGCGTTCAGCATTGGACAAGGTTTGCTTTTTCGCTCGTTTTTTCTTTACTTTTTGGAAGATCTCTTTTTCCGTTACTACTACAAGCTGGTCTTGCGGCAATTCAAAACCGCTCTGCAAACTCCCTTGTACGATTTGCGTACCTTGTAAAAGCAACTCATCTGGCTGTGTTTCCACTGCGTAAATTTCGTAGTCGCGAAAATCTTGCGCTAATTTTTGCGCACGTTGTTCATCGCTAACCAAAAACACAACCGTTTGATTTTGTTTCTCCCAACGATCCATTTCTGCTTTAAGAAGACCCATTTGACCAAAAAATTGTTGCATTGGTCGATATTGAAAGTTATGAATTGCTTCAAACCGGATATTTCCCATTCCCTTTTGAAATAAAGAGAAAAATGTCGCAGCAAACTTCGTTTGTTGAAAAATAGGTTGCAGCTTTTGTCCAAAAGTCTGTTCAGGGAATACACGTAATTCCTCTATTTTTTGTGTTTGCCACTCTGCCTCTTCTTGTTCAATCTGACGATTCGTTTCCAAAATACGAGCGTAATCATCAACAAAAAGAAGCGCATCATTTTGAAAATAAGATAATATACTCGTTTGCTCTGGATACAAAATATCCGCATACATACCGGCGACTTCTCCAGGAACACCTTGTTTCCAAGAAGCAATCAACTGACCAAAGTAATCATTTAAAAAGTCTTTATTCGTTTGCTCTGTAGTCACAGACAAACGCTTATCCAGCAATTCCTGTACTTGTATACTCCCATTTTCCAAATCTTTTTTTGAAAAAATAAGTTCAGTCGTCGGCAAAATCGTAACTTCTTCCAAATTCTCCAAAGAACGTTGCGTTGCCACATCAAAATAACGAATCGAGTCAATTTCTACATCAAATAGCTCAATTCTTACAGGATGCGGTGTAGTCAAAGGATAAATATCTAAAATACTGCCACGAATACTAAATTCACCTGGTTTTGCGATCATTGATTCTCGTTGATAGCCCATCAAAACAAGTTGTTGTGCTAGTTGTTGCCAATTAATTTCTGAGCCAATCTGCCAATGAAAACGATAGCTTTCCCATAACTTTGGTGTAGGCAAATATTTACGCAAAGCAGCTGCAGGTAATATGTAAATGCCTGTTTTATTCGCCACAAGTGCATTTAGTGTCGTCACTCGCTGTGCCCTTGTCTCTGGTGATGAAAAAGCCATTTCAGCTGAAAGGACTTCATCTACCGGAAATATATAGACGTCTTCTGTTACTTGCATCAAATCTTCTGCTAATTGGTTAGCATAGTAAAGGTTAGGTGAAGCAACGATGATTTGTTGCTTAAATTTACGATAAGCACTAGCAATAGCTAATGTTTTCGCCGAACTTGCTAGTCCGGTGAGCAATTGTCGCTGACGATGCTCTTTGATTGCTTGATGCCAATCTTTAACGAGCGGCATTTGAGTGACTAATTCAATTAAATCCATAAGTTCCCTTTACTCCTTTTATCCCTAGTTCTCATTTAATTAAAGCGATTCATCGCCTGAGTAAAATTATTCGTTTCGATAAAATAATCTATTGCTTCTTTCGCTTTATCAATACTTTCAGTCATGACCGCTTGTTGTTGTTTATTAAACGGCTGTAAAACATGGTTAACGACTGTGGTGTGTTCTTGTGGATGACCTATCCCTATTTTCAAACGGCCAAATTCATTCGATCCTAAATGCGAAATAATGCTTTTTATACCATTATGACCGCCAGCGCTTCCTTTTTGTCGTAAGCGAATTTTTCCTACCGTCAAATCTAAATCATCATGAACTACCACAAGTTCTTCTTTATAGATACCAAAATAGGTCATCAAAGGTCCTACCGCCCTTCCTGAATCATTCATATATGTCTGTGGTTTAACGAGCAAGATCTTTTCACCGTTCACAAAAAAATCAGCTACTTCTGCTTCAAAAGAATTTTTCTTAAAAGCAGCATCATGCTTTTTTGCTAAACCTTCCACTGTCATAAAGCCGACATTATGTTTTGTGTTTTCGTATTTTTTTCCTGGATTTCCCAGTCCTACAATCACTTTCATTGATGAGACTCCATTACTAAAAGATTTTTAAGACAACAAAATGCTGGACAAATATTTCATTGTCCAGTTTCAGAATTATTGTATAAATTATAACATAAACAAAGCTTTTTCGCTTAGAATCAAATTTCTTTGACATTTTTTTAAATATTTAACGTAACCGCTTGAAACACTTATCACACAGCAATCACAAGTCTCTCAAAAACTAGTACAGATAAACAAACTTGTTATAATGTTTTATAAATTGAATGACAAAAATGTCATAAAATGTTAGTATAAATACATAGTTAAGTTTTTTACAACAAAAATTTGGAAGGAATGATACACCTATGGTTGCACAAACAAATAAAAAAGGACACCAAAAAGTTATTCTCGTTGGAGATGGTGCTGTAGGTTCAAGTTATGCCTTTGCTCTAGTTACGCAAGACATTGCCCAAGAAGTTGGAATTGTCGATATTGATAGCAATAGAACAGAAGGAGATGCCATAGATCTATCAGATGCGCTTGCTTTTAACGCACCTAAAAAAATCTATTCAGCTTCTTATGAAGACGCTCATGACGCTGACCTAGTAGTTATTACAGCAGGTGCACCACAAAAATCTGGCGAAACACGTTTAGATCTAGTAAATAAAAATTTAAAAATCAATCATGACGTTGTGACTCAGATTGTTGATTCTGGCTTTAATGGTATCTTTTTAGTCGCTGCAAATCCTGTTGATATTTTAACTTATGCTACCTGGAAATTTTCTGGTTTTCCAAAAGAAAAAGTTTTGGGTACCGGTACTTCCTTAGATTCGGCACGTTTCCGTCAAGCATTGGCAGGCTTAATGGATGTTGATGCTAGAAACGTACACGCATATATCTTAGGCGAACATGGTGATTCAGAATTTCCTGTTTGGTCTCACGCTAATGTAGCTGGACTACAAATTTATGAGTGGGTAAAAAACAATCCTGAGATTGATGAAGAAGCAATGGTTAACTTGTTCTTTAGTGTACGCGATGCCGCTTATACGATCATAGAGAAAAAAGGCGCTACTTTCTACGGTGTTGCCGCTGCATTAGCACGGATCACAAGAGCAATTTTAAATGATGAAAATGCTGTACTACCACTTTCTGTTCATATGGATGGTGAATACGGTCTAAACAACCTATATATTGGTTCTCCTGCCGTTGTTAATAAAGCAGGTGTTAAACAAATTATCGAAATCCCTTTAACAGACGGTGAAAAAGATCGTATGGCAGCCTCTGCTGAACAGTTAAGCAATATTTTAAGCAAAGCATTTGAACAATTCGAAGAAAATTAATTTTCATTCTTTTAACAAACAATCCATCTCATCGGGAACGGCTCTATTTCGAGCCGTTCCCTTTTTTGCTGTGAATCACTACGATTTAGCGACTAAGAGGAGCGAAGAGTAGTTGATGAACAGTACTAGGGCGAGCAAAAGCGAGGCGTAGTATCCTTACTTTAAGTATTAAATTATTATTAGTTAATAAGAATTGGTTCGATTTTTCTTACAAATATGCTATGGTATGAAAAAGAATTTATTTAGTTTAAGGAGCTGACAAACTGCATGTCACGTTTAGATAAACGTTCGAAGATGAAAAAGTCGACCCGTACGATTCTCATTGGTTTACTTGTAGTATTCATTGTGGCAATTGGGGGGTATGCTTATCGTAGTATGCATTATTCCGACCACTTTTTACCTGATACCTTCATTAATGGCACAAAAGTAAGTAATTTAACGGCCCAACAGGCCAATGATGTATTACATGAACGCTATGATGCCCAAGAATTTACAATAGAACAAGATGGCAAAGAATGGAAAACACTGAAAAAAGTCGATTTAGGACTAGAAACGGATTTTTCTGATGAGCTAGAATCCATGATCAATAAGCAAAACAACTGGCAGTGGGGCCTTTCTTCTTTATCAACTAACAAACAAAAATTATCTCTTAATACAGCCGCCTTTGATAAACAAACACTTAACCAGCAAACAAAATCAATTGAACAAGAATTGGCTGCGGTCAATGAGAACCGAACACAAACTGAAAATGCTAAAATTGATAAAGACGACGACGGTTTTGTCATCGAGCCGGAAAAACAAGGAGATGAGATCGATAGCAAACAAGCTAGCGAAAATTTCCAAAAAGATGTTTTAGAAGGTAAAAACGAGCTAGAATTAAACAGCTATCAAAAAGAACCTGATGTCACTTCAGATGACGAAGATTTAAACAAAGAACTCGATCAGTTAAACAGTGTAGCTCAAATAAAGGGTAGCTATAAAATTAACGGGGAAGATGTTGAAATTCCACAAGAAAAAATTATGGATTGGGTTGAATACAACGACGAAGACGGAAAAGTTGATGTAAACCAAGAAAGAGTTCAAGAATATGTGGAAGAATTAGGCGATAAGTACAATACAAGCGAAAATGATACAAAATTTGATAGTACAAAACAAGATGAAGTAACCGTCAAACCGGGAACTTTAAGTTGGACAATTGCTACAGACCAAGAAACAGAAGCATTAAGTGAAAATGTCTTAGCAGGCGAAGATTTTGAACGCTCCCCTATTGTTGAAGGTAGTGCTGATCCAAGTGAACCTTTGGTTGATGATACTTATGTAGAGGTTGACTTAAAGAATCAACATATGTGGTACTATAAAGATGGGGAAACTGTTTTAGATACAGATATCGTTTCTGGGAAACCAAAAACAAAAACACCAACTGGCGTGTTTTATGTTTGGAATAAAGAAAAAGATGCCACTTTAACAGGGGAAGATTATGAATCTCCCGTTGATTTTTGGTTACCTATCGATTGGACAGGCGTCGGTATTCATGATGCAGACTGGCAGCCAACTTTTGGCGGGGACCGCTGGAAAGAAGGCGGCTCTCATGGTTGTATCAATACACCACCTGATGTGATGAAAAAATTATTTAATGACATCGATGTAGGTACACCTGTAGTAGTTATTTAAAAAAAAGCATAAAAAAAAGAGAGGCAAAAAACCTCTCTTTTTTTATACTTCAATAGAAGTGTAAACTTCTGAAACATCGTCATCTTCATCTAATTTGTCCAGTAAATGCTCAAATTGCTCTTTTTTCTTATCTTCTAATAAAACAGTTGTCTGTGGCACCATTGTTAACTCTGCTTGTGCCAAGTTAAATTCTTTTTCCAAAAAGTCCCGTACTTCAGTAAAATCTTCCGGAGCCGTATAAATCTCAAACACTTCAGAAGAAGTGAGTAGGTCCTCCCCACCTGCTTCTAAAACTTTTTCTAGCATGTCGTCTTCACTTACATCTAAGTTATCTCTTTCAATGGCAATATAGCCCTTACGATCAAACATATAACTTACTGAGCCTGTTTCACCTAAACTACCACCATTACGATCAAAAGCAACTCTTACATCCGTTGCCGTACGATTACGATTATCTGTTAAAGTTTCAACTAAAATCGCAACGCCGCCTGGGCCATAACCTTCATAAGTTACTTCCTCGTAATTAGCCCCATCTGTACTGCTAGTTGCCTTTTTGATCGCACGCTCCACATTATCATTGGGCATGTTCGCGGATTTAGCCTTATCCATTACCATTCGTAAAGATGAATTTGTATCTGGATCAGGTCCACCATTTCTAGCAGCCATATATATTTCACGAGATATTTTTTGAAAGATTTTTCCTTTTTTAGCATCTTGTGCATTTTTTCTGCCTTGAATATTATTCCATTTACTATGTCCTGACAAAAAGATCTCCTCCTTGTAAAAAATTGGTTAGACATGTGCAAGCCAACTTTTGTATCCTTATATATTATAACTGTTTTACCCCTGTTTTTACAAGACACGCCTCTTCTTTAGCTTCAGTACTAGCCAGCATAATAAAACAGCAGTTAAAGCGCCCAAAGAATCCAGCATTACATCTTGAAATAGTGGGGTTCGATCTTGTGTTAACATCTGATGAAACTCATCGATTC
The DNA here is from genome assembly GCF_030161475.1 of Tetragenococcus halophilus subsp. flandriensis. GTDB lineage: Bacteria > Bacillota > Bacilli > Lactobacillales > Enterococcaceae > Tetragenococcus > Tetragenococcus halophilus_C. Next base: position 18,504 of record NZ_BSUG01000013.1, read on the forward strand.
CCGCATAACCTGTAGCCGATAGCCAACTAAAAAAAGCAGCAAATCCAACAACTTTTAATTTGGGTAATAGACTTAAGAAAAAACTGCCAGCTAAAAGAAAGTAAGTTACAAAATGAGCTAACTTACGCATAAAAAATTCCACAAAAGAAAAATAACCCTTTTCTTCGATACTTACTACATCATCTGCATACTTAAATGAAATATTATTCAATTGATCCTTAAAGGGCTCGTTTTTTAAAACACCTTCTAATAGAGAAATTTGTGATTGTGTTTCATAAGTTTGTGACGAGCTATAAAATAAGATCGCCATGATTAATAACGCAAGTATAAAATACAAATTCCCATTTTTCCTAGATTTTTTTAACATCTGCTTTCCCCCAATGTCTTATCATAGCACCTTATGGGTAATTAAAAAACTTTTTTTGTAAATTTTTTTAATCTAGGAAAATTAGTTGACTTTTAGACACAGCTTATGGACAAAAAACAGTAAAAAAAAGACGCTGCTATTGAAAAAACAATAACAGCGTTTAGTAATTATTCTATTCAGGATTGCTGCTTGCAACTAACCCACCAGCGAGATTGTTCATATCCGGTTTATCCGCCTTTACGATTAATTTTTCATTAACAAAAGCCATTTGTCCAAGGCGACTCATCTCTCTGCCGTAACCAGAACGTTTCACACCACCAAATGGTAATTCAGGTAAAGAGTATCTGAAATTGTTAACAAAAACCATGCCTGTTTCAATTTGTGAGGCAACTTCGGCACCGTGCTCACTATCACCAGCAAACACAACGCCTCCCAAACCATAGGAAGAATCATTTGCCAATTCAATAGCTTCTTGTTCAGTTGAGACTTTATAAACAACCCCAATTGGGCCAAACATCTCTGTTGTATGGGCAGGGTTGTCTCGATCAACATTGGTTAAAATCGTTGGCATAAAAAATTGTCCTGGCAAATCAATAGGTTCATTACCATAAACGACCTTAGCACCTGCTTTTACAGCTTCATCGACTTGTTTTTGCAAATCTTCTTTTGCTTTTTTAGTATTCATTGGTGCTAGTGTAGTATTTGGATCTAATGGATCTCCTGCTTTTACTTTACTAAAGTTTTCTTTTAAGCGTTCAACGAATTCATCGTACACATCTGCCATTACAATAAAACGTTTTGAAGATGTACATTCTTGTCCAGTATTGTATAAACGTGAACGCCAAGCAATATCTGCAACATCATCCATATCAGCATCATCTAACACAACAAATGGATCCATACCTCCAAGTTCCATAGTTGTTTTTTTCAAGCTTTTACCTGCTGCACTAGCTACAGCTTCCCCACCACGTTCTGAACCTGTCAAAGCAGCGCCTTGCACGCGTGGATCTTCAATAGCTGCAGTTACTTGATCATAAGTCAAAAACAAGTTAGTAAGAGAACCCTTAGGAGCGCCTGCTTCAAGAATAATATCTGCCATCATTTGGGCAGAAGTCGGTGTATTAGAAGCATGTTTTAAAATCATAGGATTTCCTACCATAAAATTAGGCGCAAATACTCGCATAATTTGATAATAAGGGAAGTTCCATGGTTCCACCATCATCAAAACACCTGTAGCATGATGCTGAATTTCAGCTGTTCCTGTGGCAGTTGTTTCGATTTCTTCAGGTTTTAACATTTCTTCTCCGTGGTCTGCAAACCAGTCGGCAATCACTGCGCACAACTCTACCTCACCTTGTGATTCAGTCAGTAATTTTCCCATATCGATGGTACAAGCGCGCGCTAATTCATCTGCTTTTTCTCTTATCTTAGATGCAATATTGTGTAAAATTTCTCCACGTTCTTTTACCGGTTGTTTTTTAAATTCTTCATATAAATTTTGTCCTGTTTTTAAAGCTTCTTCTAACTGTTGATCTGTAGCATTAGGGTATTCTTTTACTAATTCATTTGTATATGGATTTACTGTTTGGTATGCCAATCCAATACCTCCTTGATATTTTTACAAACCGTTTCTACAACAAACTCATTTCCTTGCGACAACTAAAACAACTTACCGAATACTCCCAGCAAAAACAAACGCTTACAATTTTACTGGCTATTAAGAGCCTACATTTACCAAGTCCGACTAAAAAAAGTAATCGCTATCATAATTAGACCTATTTTTCAATTTTTACCAATTTGAATAAAAGGCTATTATTACATAGCTTATAACAAGCAAAATACGAAAAGAATCTTAACTAGACCTTTCCGTCATTTCCACTACTACAAAGATAACATAAAATACATCCATTTTGAAAAAAATAGCTTCATTAATTTCCGTTAAATAACACATTACCTTTTAAATAATATATATTTCTTATCTATACTTTTAATAAATCGGGGCTCAACTCTTGAAAGTTAAGCCCCGATTAAAAAACAAATATTAAAATCAATATCTTTTCTTTTTAGTTTTATTTTTTAAGATACATAGATCATTATGCGCTTATCACTTGCCAATCAGAAGGTAAATCAAACTGGTTATCTTGTCGAATAAACTCATGATTATTTCCGGCCATAGCAAACAAGGCTTGATAAAAATCATTCTTATAAACCCATTCTGTTGTTTTTATGGTAAGTTGCGCTTGGTCCGCATCTTGATTTATATGATTTTTAACATCTTGACTAGCTGTGGACTTTGGTTCATCCATCTTTTCTGTTTGATATAAATAAACTTTTTCTGTTCCTTCCCCTAAAGGCTTATATAATAAAGCGTCTGTCTCTTGCCCTTTGACAGAAGATACTAAATTAAGCGTTTGGGTGCTAGTTTCTTGGGCCATACCAAAATGTTGATTGAAATTGGCTACGATCAAACCAATGCTTAGAATAAAAAGAAAAGCAAATACAAAAGAAAGGCTCTGTTGCCACTTTTTTTGCGCTAAAATAAAGAAAAAGGCTGTTGCTGCTGCACTTAAAATAAGAATGATAAAAATCATAGGTGGGCCTCCTTACTTTTTGGTGTTTTCTTAATAAAAAAGGTTAACCCAAAACCAACAACGCAAAACAAAATAGCTACTGCAAAGGCAGCTTGATACCCTGATAAAGTAGCATCCAAAGCTTGTTGTCCGTAAGCTAGTGGTGTTTTTTCTGCTATACTTTCTTTAGGCAAGTTATTATTTGTTACATTGGTTAATACACTGATTAAAATAGCTGTTCCGATAGAACTAGCTACTTGACGAAAAGTATTATTGACGGCAGTCCCATGACTAATTAATTTAGCCGGTAAGGAGTTCATCCCTGAAGTTGTTACAGGCATCATTACCATGGAAATACCAAACATCCGTACGATATATAAAACAATAATGTAAGCAGCAGGTGTAGTCTGGGTTAAAAACGCAAATGGTGCAGTTGCACAAGTTAAAAGAAACATACCGATAGTTGCTAAACGTTTAGAACCATATTTATCAAAAATTGAACCAGTAATTGGGTTCATCACACCAATAACAAGTGCGCCAGGCAGTAACATTAAACCCGAGGTCAGTGCTGATTCTCCATGAATATTTTGGATATACATGGGCACAACCATTGAAACACCGATCATCGCCATATTGGTTACACCAGCAAGAATAGCAGCTAAGGTAAAAGTTGATGATTTAAACACACGTAATTCCAATAATGGATTTTCAATATGCAATTGACGCCAAGTAAAAAAGATCAAAGCAATAGCACCAAGTCCAATAAATCCAATAACTTCAAAACTTCCCCAACCGTTATTTCCAACACTAGAAAAGCCATAAAGTAATGAGCCAAATCCTATAGTTGATAATACTACTGATAGAAAGTCGATTTTAGGATTGGAAAGCGGGATAACACTGCGCATTAAGAAAAAAGCTAAAATCAATACTAAAATCACAATAGGAATCACAATACCAAATAATTGACGCCAAGAATAATGGTCGATAACCCAACCAGAAAGCGTTGGACCTAAAGCTGGCGCCAACGCGATAACAATTCCTACCATCCCCATGGCAGCACCGCGCCGTTCAGGTGGAAAAATAGTATACATAATATTTTGTAATAACGGCATAGAAATACCTACGCCGGCAGCTTGTATAAGTCTGCCTGTTAATAGTACTGAAAACACAGGTGCTGTAAAGCAAATAATGCTTCCAATCAAAAAGACAAGCATTGCAAACAAATATAAATTTTTCGAATTAAATTTATTGATCATCCAAGCTGTAATAGGGATCATAATCCCATTCACTAATAAAAAACCTGTCGTCAGCCATTGTACATCTGAAGCAGTAATATCAAAGGCACGCATCAAGGTAGGAAAAGCAGTATTTAATAATGTTTGGTTTAATACTGTACAAAAACTGCCCACCATTAAAATCGCAACAATGATTGAACGATTGTAAGGTTTTCCATGAATATCAACTGGTTGTTCATTTCCCATAGTTCTCTTCCTCTCTATTTTTTCAACTTAACTACTTTATTCTTTTTCTCGAACTTTGTCAATTAGTTTGACAATTATGTAATCTAAGTTACAATTCAGATAATCATACTAAAAAGAAGGTATCTTATGGCAAATTCCTTGAAAGATCTATTAATCAGCAATGATTTATTAATCGGCATTAGTGAATTAAGCAAAATGAGTGGCACTTCTCCTAGACAATTACGTTATTGGGAAGAAAAAGGCTTGATCACATCCATTGTAAAAGAGGATCAATCTTCTCCTCGCAATTATCGTTTACTAACAGTGATCAAAGTCGAATTAATTCAAGATTTTTTAAATGAAGGTTTCACCTTGAAAACAGCAAACGAAAAAGCAACAACCTATCTTAAAAAAGTATCCCACATTCGTAAAGTTTTTTCTCAAACGATTCGAGATGTAGAAGTAATCAAAGATCGTTACACTATTTTTACTATTGGTGATTTTGAACCAAATAATGAATGTATGGTTATTATCTACGACGATATTGAAGAAAAACTTACTTACCAGCTTTTTGATAGTCAATCTTCGGTTGATTACCAACAGTTGGTTTAGACAAAAACAACCATAAAAAAATAAGCAAACTTGTCTAGAAATAGACAGATTTGCTTATTTTTTAATATTTCTAAGTTAAACATCATTTTAATGATATAAATCAAAACGCCCTTTTGCCATAACTTCTTTCAAACCGCCTGTTTTCAACAGAGAACGATTCATGATCATTTTCTTCATAAATGAAGCCGGGTAACCTTTAACGCCGGTGCTTCCAACGTAACCAAAGGCATGTGTATTGCCGATAGAAGCAACTGAACCAAGATTTTTGAAAGTAAAGTTTTTAGTCGCTTCTCCTTTAGCTTGTTGCATGATATTTTTAGCGGCATGTTCCCCCATTTGTAAAGAAATTTGTCCTGTTGTAGGGTAAGGACGTTCACTTTCTTTATCCATAACAGCTGCAACATCACCTATAATATAAATATTATTGTGATCAGGATCTGTCAAATCATCATTTACCATCACGCGACCCCGTTTTTCGCTAAAACCAGACTCGCCTATTACATGGCTTCCGCTTACGCCGGTCGTCCAGATGATTGTTCCAGCTTCTAACTCTTTATTTGTATCATTATTACTATAAACAACTCGTTCTGGTTTTATCGCCTTAATCGGACTAGAAGTTAATAGGTGAACATCCCATTTATCTAAATAATCTAAGCAGTATTGCGTCAGTTGATCGTCAAACTGCGGAAGGATGTTGGCCACGGCTTCAATACAGTAAATTTCGATTTCTGAAGGATCAACATCAGCTATTGAGCATAACGTTTTTTACCATCATGCAAAGCACCTACCAATTCAATTCCAGTAAAACCAGCACCACAAACGACAAAGCGCAGATATTTTTTATCTTTTGTTTCTTTATATTTTTTCATCATCGCTTGAATGTGATCATAAACTTTTTCTGCAGTTTCCACATCGACCATTTCTAAAGCATTTTCTTTCGCACCAGAAATACCAAATGTTTCTGATTCAAAGCCTAATGCAACGACTAGATAATCATAATGTAGTGGCTGATTGTTCTTTAACTCAATCACTTGTTGGTCTGGGTCCACTTTTTCGACCTCATCTTGAATAAATGTCGTAACTTTTGGATCCACAACATCCTTGATTGGATAGATAATTTTTTTTTTAGGTTGATTTCCTGAAGCAACCTCGTGTAAATCTGTTGCCTCGTAATGGTAATCATTATGATCAACTAAAGTAACGTGCAGTTCACTTTGTTTTTGCAATTCACGTAGAGCTCTTAGGCCTGCATAACCTGCTCCTAAAATCGCAACTTCCTTCATGGTATCTCCTCTTCTTTCTCTTTTTTTATGCTATAATTATCCTTAATAAATAGGTGATTACTTGTACAATTGATCCTACAGCAAGAATCTTGACCGCGCAAGGAAATGTTTGGCTTTTAACTTGCTTTTGCAAAAAAAGTTTGACCTGGCCATAAACAAAAGGCACCACTAAAAATGATAGCAGCACAGTCCAAGGAGCCAAGCCCAAAAGAAATGAAATTAAAATTGCCACAAAAGCAACGACATTCATTCCAGCAAATAAGCGTAATGCATTGATTTTTCCTATGTAATGAACTAATGTATAGCGCTCATTTTTTTCATCTTCTTCTTTATCACAAGTATTATTGGCTAACATTAAGTTGGCGATCCACATTGTATTGGGCAATGCAATAACTACGATACCTAAAACTTCCGAAAAATTCCACTGAAATGCTTCAAACGTATTGATATACACACAAATTAATGAAATCATAAAGCCCATAGTAACGCCGGAGAAAATTTCGCCTAGCGGTAAACTTGATATCGGTCGAGGTCCAGATGAATAGAAAATCCCGACTAAATAACAAAATAAGCCCATCCACAAAAGTGGCCATCCAACAATATAAGCTAAGGCAATGCCGATAAGTGCAGATATAACAATCATCGTAACCATCAAACAAAAGACAAATCGTAAAGACAGATTTTCCCGGCCGATAATGTTGGTTTTTTCTCTGTAATCATGACCTTCTTTGGCATGACGGTAATCATTATAGTTATCTAAGATATCCACAGCCATATTAAAAATAAACATGGCCACAAAATAAATAACCACATACCCTAGATGGATTATGCCGTAATGATAATAACTATAACAAAGCCCGATCAAAAAAGGAAGCACACTTGCTGTTTTAGCCTTCATTTCCACCAGCTCTAAAAATATAGGAATTGACATTTTTTATCCTTTCTTATTTTTTTCAGCATAAAAGTAGCCTTTTTGTTCAATAATAAGTTAAAATAGTTCTGTTATTATCAAACGTTGAAAGGAAACGTACAAATGCTATCTTACTGGAACGATTATCCCACGATTCAAAATAAACTCCAAATCGTTTGCTCACTAATTGAAGAACAACTGCAAGTACGAAATAAGGAGATGCAAGAAACACTAACCGACTTTGCAAAATCAGGAGGTAAATACTTACGTCCAGCCTATTTTCTTTTATTTGCAGATTTAGGTGATACATCTAAACAAGATCAAGAGCAATTGCTACAGATCGCTGCCTCAATTGAAATTTTGCATATGGCAACATTGATCCATGATGATATTATCGATGATTCTCCTTTGCGGCGAGGAAACATTACGGTTCAATCAAGATATGGCAAAGATATTGCCGTTTACGCTGGCGATTTGTTATTTACGCAATTTTTTGACCTGCTCACAAAAACGATGAATGGCTCGCAGTATTTAGCTATTAATGCAGCTTCTATGAAACGTTTATTACTCGGTGAATTAGATCAAATGCATGCGCGTTTTAATAAGCAAGAAACCGTTGATGATTATTTACGTAGTATCAATGGAAAAACAGCAGAATTATTTTGGCTGGCTTGTGTGCAAGGCGCTCATTTTGGCAAGGCCGACGAAAAAACCGAAGCTTTAGCGGGACAAATTGGTCGCAACATCGGCATTGCTTTTCAAGTCTATGATGATATTTTAGATTATACCGCTGACCAATATGAGTTACAAAAGCCCATTTTAGAAGACCTAGCCCAAGGAGTCTATACCTTACCACTGATATTTGCTAAAAAAGAACATCCAGAAGCATTTATGAAATACTTAAGCAAAGAAAACGAACTTTCTTTAGAAGAAGCACAGCAAGTAGCAGAGCTAGTCGTTACTTATGGTGGCGTACAAAAAGCTAAAGAGTTTGCACAAAATTATACCCAAAAAGCACTAGAAGACATTGAAAAATTAGCAGCAGGCCCAGCTAAAAAGCAAATTACTCAGCTAACAAAACAATTATTACAACGTACATTCTAAGGAAAAACTCTGACAAATTTCTACCACATTTTTGTCAGAGTTTTTCTATAACTTCTTTTTTCCAAACAAGAATAACTTACCAAATTTTAATTTATTATCATTATACCTTAAAAAAACCTCAAAATACTATTTTTCATCCCAGTAAAATACTCTATTAAGGAACTTTTTAAAGTACTTATTCTAAACAAAATTATTATTAGAAATTAATTAAAAAAATTGATAGAATTTTCTGGCATTTACAATCAAAGATTGCTATAATACTAAAATATAACACTAATAGAAAAGAGGAATGTTAATTGAAATCCTTTGAACTAAATGATATCAGCTATCTTTCTGTCCCTTTACCAGATGATATAACAAGGGCAAAAGAAAATGGCGACTTTACTCTTGCGGAAGAATTAATTCATCAAAAACTTCATTTTGACAAGACGAGCCAAACAGTAAAACAACGTTTAGAAGGCGAATTAGCTGTTTTGACTGCTTTAAAAGAAGATCAGTTTCCTTACAACCAACAAAAAGCCCAAAAAATGCTGGAAGAAGCTTTTATAAATGTAAAACCTGAGGAGACAAAGGAACTTATACGTACAAATAACGTGGAATGGATTTATAAAAAAGGTCAAATATATTTTCATCGTCGCTTTATTGAAAACTTAGTCAAAACACGACGTGATTATTATCAACGTTATCGCTATGAAGAAGAAAATAGTATCGATAATGAACGACAAACAGAACTAGATGATAATATTACAGAAATGAAAAAGCATGGTCATCGAAAAGCCAAGATTCGCTTAAAACAATCTATTACTCCTAAAATAGCAATATCTGCCCAGGAGGCGCCCTTTCTCGCTCATTTGCCTTTACCAAGAAATAATAATCATATAAAGCATTCAGAAATCTTGTCTACTAAAGGGGCTGTTTTAGAAGTTGCTGATACTAACGCTTGTCAACGTACGATCGCCTATCAAACAGAAAGTCATGAGGATTTATTTTTTGAAGTAGAACATAGTTATGAAATTGAAGCAAACTATTACGACTTGTTTAAAGTTATGGAAACGCAAAAAGATTTTCCCAAAAAGCTTTCCAAAGAAGAACAAAAAAAGTTTCAAAACGAACTAGCAGAAAAAAGTCCTCATATTTTATTTACGGATTTTTTGTATAAACTTTTAGCCGAACTTACAACAAAAGATATGACCTTACTTGAAAAGGCTTATAAAATTTATGAGTTTGTAACAACACAAGTCAATTATTCTTATATGAAAGAATATTTCACAATTCCAAATATTAGTGAATACTGTGCAATTAATCAAAAAGGCGACTGCGGTGTACAAGCAATTTTATTTATTACCTTATGTCGTATGGCGGGTATTCCAGCAAAATGGGAATCTGGCTTATATATTTCAGAATATACTCAAGGCCCCCATGACTGGGCAAAGTTTTATCTACCAACAATCGGTTGGGTTTATGCCGACGCTTCTTTTGGAGGTAGTGCCTATCGTGGTCATAACATGGAACGTTGGAAATATTATTTTGGTAATCTTGACGTCTTTCGTATGCCAGCAAATGACGATATCCAAGCAGATTTTTCTATAGTAAAAAAACAACTACGAGCAGATCCAATTGATAATCAACGAGGGGAATTTGAAACAAGTCAACGAGGGTTACGCTTTAATGAATTAGATTGGGATGTCACTTTATTAGGGTTTGATTTTTTATAAGATCATTTAAGGAGGAGCTTCAATGAAAAAGAAAATCATATTAGCTTGTACCAGTTTTATTGTAGGGGTTGTTCTTGTTGGTTGTACAACAGGAAATAATACAAAAAGCGCTAATAGTTCAGATAACGACGCACAAACTGTGCATTTAATGGAAGAAAACGAAGTGGCCTCTATGAATACGCTCGTTACACAAGATACCGCAAGTATTAACGCCCAAGTCCATGTCTTTGAAGGATTGTATAATATCGATCAAGACAATGAAATTGTCCCAGCAGTTGCAAAAGATTTGCCCGAAATTTCTGAAGATGGTAAAACCTACACTATTCAATTACGTGATGATGCCAATTGGAGCAATGGCGACCCTGTAACGGCAGATGATTTCGTTTACGCTTGGCGTCGGCTTGCTAGTCCAGAAAATGAAGCAAATTATATGTTTTTGCTTGACGGAACCGTCGCAAATGGCTCAGAAATTATTAATGATGGTATGGATCCGGAAAAATTAGGTGTCAAAGCAAACAATGACAAAGAACTGGAAATTCAATTAGAAAAACCGGTCCCTTATTTTACATCTCTTATGACTTTCCCACCATTTTTCCCACAAAATGAAGAATTTGTAGAAGAGTACGGGAAAGAATATGGAAACGATAGTGAAAAAATCTTATCAAATGGCGCTTTTACCATGGAAAATTGGGATCAATCTTCCATGGAATGGGATTTAGAAAAAAACCCAGAATATTATGATGCGGATAAAGTCAAATTAGAGAAAGTCAACGTAGATGTGATCAAAGAAACTGCTACAGCTTTTAATTTATTCCAAAGTGATGAATTAGACCAAGCAGAAATTTCTGGAGAGCATGTTAAACAAAATGAAGATAATCCAAATCTACAAAAGGTACCAGATTCAAAAGTGTTTTATTTCAAAATGAATCAAAAATCAAACGATAAAGATACCATTTTTGCGAATGAAGATGTTCGTAGAGCTGTTGCTTATGCGATTGATAAAGAAGGTATTGTTGACGACGTATTGGCGGATGGTTCTAGCGCTAGCTATGGTTACATTCCAAAGGATTTTGTGAAAAATCCAGAAACAGATGCTGATTTTCGTGAAGATGCTGGAGATCTGATGGAAACAAATGAAGACAAGGCCAAAGAACATTGGGAAAAAGCCAAAAAAGAAATTGGCGATGAAATTACCATCGAATTGTTAACATCAGATGAAGATGCTGAGAAGAAAGTTGCAGAAACCGTACAATATCAATTACAAGAAGCACTGCCTGGCTTAAATCTGGAAGTCAAATCCGTTCCTTTGAATAATTCGATTGACTTAACGCGTAATGGAGAATATGAACTTGCTATGGGTCGATGGGGACCCGATTACCAAGATCCCATGACTTATTTAGAATCCTTACGTTCACCAAACAACACCAATTATGAAAGTGATGAGTACGATGACCTTTTGGATAAAATTACTAATGACTACGGAAACGACCCAGAAAAACGTTGGCAAGCGATGATTGATGCAGAAAAGACATTAGTAGAAGAAGATGCAGCCATTGTTCCTTTATATCAACAAACACGTTCTTTATTAGTTAAGGATAATTTGAAAGGTATTTATTACCCGAATTTTGGCGCTTCTACAATTTTTAAATATGCCACATACAATTAGAAACTTCAGAAAATAATCGAATAAAAGCTAGCGATTACTATATAAGCAAAAGCCACTGAAAAAGGCGTTACATTCTTTTTCAGTGGCTTTGTTTTAATAAATATAAGTATCTTCAGCATCTTCTTCATAGATTTCTATAACTAACTTATGGGGAAGACAGATACTTGTTTCACCAGGCTCAGAAATCCAACCGGTGTTAACAGCAATTTGGTCTGGGCTGTTATCTTCTTTTACGCGCGCCTGCCCGTCTCTAACTTCGACGATATTATATTTGCCATCTGCTGGATGATAGGTTTTTTGAACAGCATTGTCCTTATTCAAGGAAAAACGATCGACTTCCTTTCCGTCAATACGAACGATAGCAGATTTTTCAGTCGCTTCTTCTGCTTGGCCTTGATTTTGGTCTTGCTGAAAATAAAATATAACAATAGGCAGAAAAGATGCAAGCACTAATATAGCAATAATGATTACGTCGCCTATTTTCATGTGCGCTTTATGACTAAATGCTTTTAACTTTTTCTTTTTAAACAATGTGCACACAGCTCCTAGGTAATTAAACATCAGAAAAAATCAGAAAGATCAATAACTATCTGTCCTACAAGTTATCTACTTTATAATCAAAATTAATACCAATGCATTTACCCATATAATACTTGCCATAAGCTACAAAATCAATTATCCCCAATACAACTTATGGAGGATTTAAACATCACACAACGCACACTTCACTCATAAAAATCATTATGTGAACTATTCACCTGACTCTTCAGATTGAATCTCTTTACCTTTTGAATCAGTTGTTTTTTCTAAAGCCTGCAGATTATCCTTCATCACAGAAATATAATCTTCTCCATTATCCATTTGTTTATCTGTTAAACTTTCCAATGGATTCAATACTTCTAGTTTTACACCAACTTCATCAGATAAAGTTTTTGCTATTTTGTCAGATGCATTTTCTTCAAAGTAAATATATTGAATATCATTATCCTCTACATAATCTTTTAATTCTGCTAGTCGTTCTGGGCTAGGCTCTTCATCTGGAGATAAGCCTGAAATAGATACTTGGTTTAGGTCGTATTCATCAGCCAGATAGCCAAAAGCCGCATGCTGAGTAACAAAACTTTTTTGCTGCGCATTTGCTAAACTATCTTCATATTCTTGATCTAATTCTTCTAATTCTTTTACATAATTTTCTGTGTTTTCTTTAAAAGTCTCTTTTTTATCCGGATAGGCTTGGCTTAATTGCTTACTGATAGCTTCCACTTCTTTGATAGCCAATTTCGGATCTACCCAAGTATGGGGATCATATTCATGAGAATGATCGTGACCTTCTTCACCTTCGTCATGACTATGCTCTTCAGTTACCATTAATTCAATATCTTCGGTTCCTTTTATAATTTCTGGATTGCCTTCTTCCCAACCTTCAATAGTATCAGTTACCCAAGTTTCCATATGATCATCGTGGTAAACAAAAGCATCTGCATCTTGTGTTTTAGCAATTTGTTTGGCAGAAGGTTCAAAATCATGTGGTTCCGTACCTGCTGGAATCAATAGTTCTACATCACCTTCATCTCCAACAACATTTTGTGTAAAATCATATATTGGATAAAATGTGGTAACAATTGAAAGTTTTCCATCATCTTCATTATTACCACTACCTTCGTCATTACTACAAGCAGCTAATGCACTAGTGGCAAATAAAGTTATTACAGCTAACAAAATTTTCTTCTTCATTTTCTAGTCCTCTCGTATAAATTATTTATTTTTTCTTTCGCTTATATGCATAAATAATTTTTAGCGCACGTTTTCTCGTTTTAATATTAGGGCTTTTCATCCGACGATATGCACTACTTAAATCCCTTTTTTCCATTTTCCACCTCTAAACAAGCTTATAGTTGTTATGCTTTTATCATTTTATAAACCGAAATTATTTCGATTTGACATTAAATAATTTAGCAAAAAGAAAAATCAATGTCAATATAAAAAAACATGAAATTTCTTTCATGTGACTATCTATTCCTATTTGTCACTTTTACTTTAAAAGATAAATAACAAAAAAGACCAGAAAGCAGCTCTTCCTGGCCTCGCAGAGAAAAGAAATTTCATCTTTAGAATTCCCCTTCATCGATTGCTTTTAATTTTTGATAGCGTGGGTTGCTTTTAGCTAATTCTTCTGGCGTTCCTGACATTTCTAACTGTCCATCTTCAATAAATATGACATGCCGCATTTTTTCGATTCCTTGCAAGTGATGCGTGATCCAAATAATCGTTTTATCTGTTAACTGTTCAAAGAAAGTATCAATCAATGCTTGTTCTGTAATCGGATCTAAACCAACTGTAGGTTCGTCCAGTAATACAATAGGAACATCTTTTAGTAAAATTCTCGCTAGTGCCATACGATGTCGTTCTCCACCCGAAAAACGTAGTCCCGCTTCATCTACCATAGTATTTAAGCCATCAGGAAGCTCTTCTACCAATTTTTCTAAGCCAACACGCCTTAATACCTCCCACACAGCGCCAATTGTTGCCTGCTCGTTGCCAATACGTAAATTATTTAAAATCGTCGTATGAAATAAATAAGGCGTTTGCTGGATTACGCCAATATACTCTGAAATATCATCACCAATTTGCTCAGTAGCAAGGTTTGCTAGTTGAACATTTCCACTTGTTGGCGTTAAATCCCCGCGGATCAATGAAGCTAAAGTGCTCTTTCCTGAGCCACTGCGTCCTAAAATAGCTAATTTCTCGCCCTGAGGGATCGTTATATTCAAATGATCTAATATTTTCTGATTGTTTTTTTCATAGCGAAAAACAAGATCTTCAATTTTGATATCTAAGGAACCTTCTAACTTTTTTTCAGTAAATTGCTCTGTCATTGTCGGTAAATCATTTAATCGTTTAATAGAATCCTTATAAATATTAGTTTCTTGTGCAGCATCAGGCAAAGTACTAAAGGCATCTACTAAAGGAAAAACACTTAAAACAAAAGCCGCAATCCAATTTGCTGCGCCTCCATGATTTCCAGGAAATTGTTGACTGGTCCAAAATAACAAAGCTACAACAATAATACCCATAATCACTTGTAATAAAAAGTCACGACGTCGATTAAACTTTTGTAAGCCTGCTTGTGTGTCTTGTAATTGTTTTTCTGATCGATCATGCCAATTGACATATTCATGTCCACGTTGGCTAAAAATCCAATCAGAAACCCCAATAACATTGTCTGTCAATTCAGTATAAAGCTCATTTTTTAATTGTTTTTCTCTTTCTTGTCTTGCGCCATTGACAACAACCGACCACAAAGGAAGCACAACAATAACACTAAAAAGTAACAAGGCCATTAAACAAGCAAAAGGAATAGAGAATACTCCCAGCGCAATAACAACAAAAATATATATAATCCAAGCGATGATCGTCGGAAAAATTGTCCGTAAATAAAGGTTTTGAATATGATTGATATCTTCAGCCAATAGCCCTAAAATATCTCCTAAAGAATAACGATTTTTGAAAAAAATCGCGTCTTTTTCTAAGGTATTATACAATTTCAAACGTAATTGTGAGGTCATCTTTAGAACCCAGTTATGACTAACTAAACGCTCAATATAGCGAAAAACCGGACGTCCGATACCAAAAGCTCGTGTTAAAACAATGGGAACATAAATAAGTAATATATTTTCTGGAATAGAAGCGGCCCGACTAATTAAAAAACCTGAGGTAAACATCAAAGCACCTGCACAAAAGAAAGTCATAAATCCTAATATCAAAGCCGCGACCATCGTCTTTTTATACCGTTTTAAAAAGGGGCGTATCCAACTGTCTTTAGCTAGTGCTTTAAATAAAGGAATATTATGCATGTTCTTTCCCCCTCGTTTGTTGTGACAGACGATAAAAATAACCCTTTTTAGCAGATAATTCGCTAAAAGTTCCAGCTTCAACAATTTTTCCTTGATCAAGTACAATGATTTCATCCATCTGAGCCATCCAGTGCAGACGGTGTGTTGCAAAAAAGACCAAACGATCTTTCATTAGAGGCAACATTCTTTCTTTTAATTCGACTTCTGTCTCAATATCTAAGTGAGCTGTCGGTTCGTCAAACATTAAAATCTTACGCTTTTTATCCAAAAATGCCCGTGCTAATGCAATTCGTTGGGCTTGACCACCACTTAGCGTACGAGCGCCACTTCCTAACTGTGTATCTAATCCTTCTGGTAATTCAGCGACTAACTCGCTCAGACCCGCGACTCTTACCGCTTCTAAAACATCAGCTTCACTTGCTTCTGGTGTATAAAAAGCCAAATTAGCTTTTAAAGATAATTGAAAAACGTAAGGGTCTTGCGGAATATAAATCATTTGTTTTTGCCACTGTTCTAAAGCAAAATTTGCAACATTTTGATCATCTAACTCAATTTTTCCTTCCGTTGGTTGTAAAAAACCACTTAAAGTATTGATCAAAGTCGATTTCCCCGAACCGCTCATTCCTATAATCCCTATTTTCTTTAGACCCTTAACAGAAAAATCTGCGGACAATACCTTTTTTCCCTCATAAGAAACTGACACACCTTCTAAAGATAAATAACTATTTTCATCCCATGTTTTTAACTCAATGGATTCTTGTTTCATTTCTTCTTCATTAAGTACATTATTAATAGCAGTCATTGCATTTTTACCATCTAATGTCGCATGATAATCATTGGCAAACTCTCTAACAGGTAAAAAGTATTCAGGTGCTAACACTAACACTGCTAGGGCCGGAAAAAGTGGAATCAGACCATTGATTAAACGTAAGCCAAGCATCACAGCAACGATTGCTACCGCTAAAGTAGTAAAAAAGTCGAGCGCAAAAGTTGATAAAATCCCTATTTTCAGGGTGCTCATGGTTGATTTACGAAATTCTTCACTTGTATTATAAATACTTTTCCCATACTTCTTGCTCAAGCCAAACATCTTCAAAGTATCCAGGCCACGCAATGAGTCAATGAAATGGTTTGACAAAAGTTGAAAAGCTTTGTACTGTTTATCAGCTTTTGTTTGAGCAGCATAGCCTAAGATAATCATAAAAATAATAATCAGGGGAAAAATCAACAATAATATAACGCCAGATTGAGTATCTAAGTAAAAAATAACCGCTAAAATAAACCAAGGAATGATCATCATATTCATCATTTTAGAAAAAATAAGATGAATATAATTTTCTACCTGTTCAATCCCATCTAATGCCATTGTTGTCATATTCCCTGAACCTTGTTTTTGCACGATCTTTGGACCCACACGAAAAACTTTATCTAATAACTGTTTACGTAGAGATACAGCCTGCTCGCCTGCATAACGATTCAACAGTTTATCCCGCAAAAAAGCAATACCATGTCGAGCAGAAAAGATAATAATAAAACCAAAAATTTCAAATAATTGGTCGGTTATTTTTCCACCATTCCATAAATGTGTAATGGCTGTAGACAACATATAAGTTTGACCAATGATAAAGAGAGCTTGCAAAACTGCAAGCCCTGCAAGCATTCCCATAATCTTTTTACTATTTGGTAAAACCATTACGGCTTTATCAATCATTCACCATACCCCGCGATCTCAGTATGTTTCACTCGTTTTCTAAATATATAATACGTCCAAGCAATATAAGCTAAAATAAAAGGTAACAGACCAATAGCAGTATAACTCATAATTTTAAGTGTATACGGCGAAGATGAAGCATTGGCGATCAATAAGTCGTGAGCAGAATTTGTTGAACTGATCAATACACGTGGGAACATGCCCGTAAATAAAAGAGCAACTAAAGCGATGAGTGTAAATCCACTTGTTAAAAATGCAGTTAATTCTTTGTTTGCATAAGAACAATAATTTGCCACTACAGTTAATAACACAATCGCTGCTAATAAACTTAAAGTTGAAACAGGATGTAATGTGAAAAAGTCCGTTTGGAAATACATTAAAACGGCAAAGGCAACCAATCCAACATATAACACCCAATACAATGCTTGTGCATATTTTTTAGCACGTTCTCGGATAGGACCTGTCGTTTTCAAAGAAATATAATTCATCCCATGTAAATAACATAGTAACAATAAAGCAATGCCACCTACTACAGAAAACAGATTAATATAATCAGTAAAACGTGCCATCATATCGCCGTTAGCATCCATCGGCATCCCTTGAATCATACTGATAAACAAAATACCAAAGAAAAAAGGAACGATAAAGCTACCTATTGCTAGTGTCCAATCCCAAATCCATTTTTTATCTTCCGGCATTCCACTACGAAACTCAAAAGAAACACCACGAATAATCAAACCTGCTAAAATGATAAACAAAATCAAATAATAACCGCTAAATAAAGAAGCATACCACATAGGAAATGAAGCGAACATCGCTCCTCCTGCAGAAATTAACCAGACTTCGTTTCCATCCCAAACAGGTCCGATCGTTTGTATCACTTGATCTTTTTCTTGATCATTTTTTGCTAAGGTTTTTACTGACATTCCAACACCAAAATCAAAACCTTCTAAAAAGAAGAAGCCAGCAAATAAGACACCGATTAAAATAAACCAAAATAATTGTAGACTACTCATTAAAAGCACCTCCGTCAAAAGGATCAGTCGCAGGCTCTTCTTTTTCTTGTCCTTCTTGCTCATCTGGACCTTTACGTAATTCACGAACAACTAAATAGATCATAACAACTGCTAAACCGCCAAATAACAAGAAATAAACAATATTAGAAAATAATAATGAAGCTGGGGTCACATTGGGAGACACGCTATCTTGAATTTTAAACATACCATAGACTGTCCAAGGATAACGACCAAGTTCAGTAACTAACCATCCACAGGTGTTAGCAATAAAGGGAGTAAAGGTCATTAAACCGACGACCCATAACATCCAAGGTTTCTTATAAAGCGATGGATTCTTCTTACGTGTAAAAAATAGTCCCAATACAGAGACCAACAACATCAACATACCAAAACCTACCATAATACGAAAGCTCCAAAACATCGCATTAACAGGTGGGAAGTAATCGTCATCTCCATACTCTGCCGTCATCGATTCATTAAGTGAATTCATCCCTTCGACGCCCCCAGAAAGACTATGATAAGATAAAATACTTAAAACATAAGGTACATGAATGCCAAAGACTCGTTTATGTTCGGCTTCATCCATCCAGCCAATTACCGTCCAAGAAGCTGGATCGTCAGAATCTTCATATAAACCTTCTGTCGCAGCAAATTTCATTGGTTGGTCTTCAACTAAGGCTTGCATCTGCATATCTCCAGAAATTAATATGCCCAAAGAGCCAAATAAAGCGACACCTAAACCAACGCGCAACGATTTTTTAAAAATACTTCTACTTAATTCGCTCAAAGAACGTTGTTTTAATAAACGAAATGCAGACATGCCGGCAATCAAAATACCGCCCATCAAAAAGGCAGCCAAAATGACGTGAGAAAATTCATACCAAACTTGTGGATTTTTGATCAAGGCACCAAAATCGTTCATCTCTGCCCGTCCATTACGGAAGGTAAAACCGGTAGGATGCTGCATAAAACTGTTGGCAACCAAAATCCAAAAAGCCGAAAGAATCGAACCTAGTGTCACTAACCACATGAAAGAAACATGCAATTTTGGGCCCACTCTTTGCCAAGTAAACATCCACAATCCTAAAAAGGTAGATTCTAAGAAAAAGGCCAACAATGCTTCTACAGCTAGTGGCGCACCAAATATATCCCCTACAAAGCGTGAATAGGCTGACCAGTTCATGCCAAATTGAAATTCTTGAATAATTCCGGTTACAACCCCCACAGCAAAACTTAATAGGAAAATATTCCCCCAAAATTTTGCCATCTTTTTGTAACTTTCATCTTTTTTTGTCACATATAATGTTTCCATAATTGCAACGAGTAAAGCCACACCAATTGAAAAAGGTACAAAAAAATAGTGAAAAATCGTTGTCATTGCAAATTGGAACCGCGCCAATGTAACAATATCCATTTTTACTCCTCCAATACTTTAATTACTTAATATCTTTTATAAATAAATGCAAAAAACCTTATACAGTATACTCGCTTATTTCTTGTATGACAACAAGTTTATTCAATTTAATCATATGCTTTTTTGCGTGAAATGCAATTATTCCGCTTATTTTTTCACTAAAAAATAACCTTATAGAAAAAGACGAAACCCATTATACAAATTAATCAATAAAACAATAAGAATCACGGCTTCAAAAACTCTAGAAACTTGTTCAGACGAAATCAATCGACTAACTTTCGCACCAAAAAGCCCTCCAATGATTGCCGCTGGAATAACATAAAAAAGTATAGATAAGTCATAAAAAGTAAAACCGGTAGTCAAAGCAATCGTCCCTAACTTGGATAGTTGTGAGAAAAAAATCGTACAAATTGAATAAACAGTTGCTTCTTTGATAGGTATTCCAAACATTAGGATCAAAAGTGCCACATTGATAGGTCCGCCTCCAATGCCCAGTAAGCTAGCTAAAAAGCCTAAAATAAGACCACAAATAAGATACCAAATTCTACCCTTTAAATAGAATTTACCAAAATTGAAATGATTATAAAAGAGCGCAAAGAGTAAAGTTATAATAGTCAAAATAACTTGAAGCAGTTGGACACCTGTCTCATTTGAAAAACTATTGAGGAAAAAATCAAATGTATGATTCCCTAAAAAACCACCCAAAATCGATCCACCAGCAATCCAGAGGACAAAACGCCATGAAACACTGGCACCAGCTCTAACTTGTCGCACGGTGGAAGTAATAGACATAACAAATACAGCAACTGAAGAATAAAAAGAAACAGCCCCTACAGGATCTGCCGCAATAAAGTCCAGTACAGGTTTAATGATCACGCCACCGCCCATGCCAGAGATAGCGCCAACTGTGTTAGCCAAAACAATGACTAAAAAATAAACAAAACCTTTAAACATCACTTTTTCCTTTCTATTTTTACTTATATTCACATAATACCCTCAATAAAAAGAAAAGCAAAACTTTTTATAACTCAGAAATCAAAGGATACTAAACGATCACTCATACAAAATGCATAAACCTATATATAATTACATTTTTAAGTAGAAAAAAACAACTATGTGGATAAATAAAATAAGAGATAAAGCTCATTGCTTCCAGTTTTAGAGGAATAAAAATAAATAGTTTTCCACAGAAAAATGGTTTATTTCGACTTCATTATGGCAATATCACTGCTTTTTTACCAATTTGGAATTTTTTCCAATCTAACATTTATGATACCTTCGGGCAGAGGTGATTATATGTTTGATATTCTATTAGAAAAACAAGATAAGATTATATTCCGAGTGTTCCAGTATTTACAGACAAAAAATCCTTGCCCGCTAAAAGAAATTGCGTTTCATTTAGGCCTTAGCTTAAAATCTTTGAAACGCTACATCTTTATTTGGCAACAAAGTGACAGTAATGTTTCCACGGGGATTTCTTTTTATATAAAAGGGCCGAAAATCACAGCAATCTATTCTCCAGAAGATGCTAATTTGTTTTTAAGTTCATTGTTAGCACGAAGTTTTTCTTTTCAAATACTAGTTAAAGTAATAGAAAATCCATTTTGTACATTCAAAAAGTTAGAAAATGAATTTTACCTATCTAAAGCCACTATGCAACGACGTATGCAAAAAATGAAACCGCTATTATCCAGCTATAATTTAACCATTTCTTTCACATACGCTCCTACTTTAAAGGGAAACGAACTACAGATTCGGTACTTCTCCTTATTAGTATCTTTATTATACGATCCACCTTTTACATATAATAAGCAGATATTATATGAACGTTATAAAGAAGTACAGCAATATCGAAATAGCCAGGGCTTTATTCTTGGTAAAACTGCATTTACACCCACAACTAAGTACTACCCGATACCATTTCAAATAAACGATACTAGTCTATTATTCCTATGGAAACAATTCTCTGGTATAGAAAATATCTGGTTAAAGCCTTCATTGACCAGCGGCTTAGATTTCGCTTTACATGCCCATACGGAATTAAATGAGTTAAAGCTCATTCCTTTATCGCAAAAGCTCCATCGCTTACATAGTTTATGCGATCTTTACTCGGGTAGTTTCTTATTTACTTATAATCCTTTTTTCTTTGTAAAAGATGCTAAAAGATTGACCCAAAGTTTTACAAAGCTTTTACCAAATTACCAGCAATTATTAACAAATCATCCAGAGTTACCCTATTTTTATGAAAAGCTATTACAATATGAGTCTTCTAGCAAAAGTAGCAGCCAAATCATTGCCGAAGACTAAAAAAGCCAGGATACAAGAAGACAACCTGTATCCTGGCATAGTCATACTATACTTCACTATTTCGTTAAACCAATCAAAATACCACCGAGGGCTACTAGCATTAAACCAGCAATAGTTAATTTAAGTTCTTTTGATGTTCTTTGTTCCTTAAGGAATATAAGACCACCAAGGGTTGAGACAATCACGTTCATTTGTGACAAAGTAAATCCGAGTGCTACACCGTTTGCCTTATTGGAAAGCAAAATACCAATATTTCCTATAGCAAAAGCGGCACCTGCAGCAATATTTTGAAATGACTTCTTGCTGAAAAGATCAGGTTTCTTATCAAAGAAGAAACTAAATCCCATTGCACCTAATGCCATGCCTATGCCTTGTGGGAACAAAACATCCCAGCCGTTAAGGTCAGCCATACGTGGAATCACATTATACATGACTTGTCCAACTGTTGATAGAACTAAAACAAACAGTCCTCTTTGCATATTAGTTTTAACAGAAGCATCGCCCTTTTCTTTATAAGCAGTGAAAAAGACACCCAGAATAATGACGAGTAAAGCACTGATGCCGTAAACATAATCTAGTGTACTTGTCCATTCATGGAAATAAAAGATACCAAACATAGTAACACCGATCAATTGCATCCCTGTAGATATTGGCATCGCTGCAGATACGCCAATAAGATGAAAACTTTCAATTTGTGTAATTTGTCCAAACGACCAAGCAAGACCACAAATAAAAGAAGCAATGATCAAATGCCATGTCCAAACTGGCTGATGGATAAACAAAATACCGACAGAAAAAATAAGCGCACCTAGCGACATACCCATTTGTTGATTTGAAGTTTTTCCACCTATTGTTTGTAAAATTAGAGGTTGGATCCCCCACATAAGAGCAGGTAAAAGACCCAGCATTATATTAGTCATAATAAAAGACCCCCCCGTTATTTATACTTATTTTATTTTTCAAAAAAATGTTCCACAGATCATGCTAACGCTTTTGAAATAAAACTACAAAAATTTCGCAACGAAATAAAAACAAACAAAAATATCTGGAACCATTAATTAATAACTCCAGATATTTTTGTAAACGGTCTATATTAGATTATTCTATTTTTTTAAAAGCTGTTTGTTTACATATTAGCAATATCGATTAAACCAGTGGCAATAAACGTAATACACAAAATTCCACCAATAGTTAAGGCGATTGCTCCGATTTTTTCGCCTCTAGTAAACACAGAAAGATCATTTTCTTTTCTGGACCAAATGAAAACCAAAATTCCCGGAGTAAATAATAGCGTTGTGACTAGTAAATAATCAAAACCAGACATGTATAATACAAATCCCATATATATTGAAGTAATGATACCTAAAATTACTTGCCCGTTTATTTTTTTACTCATTTGCCAATTTAATTTACAGTGAGAGAGTGAAACAAAAAAGTAAGGAACCAACATAGTACTGGATGCTAACAGTGCCATTAAGTTATACGCACTTTCGTTTATTAATAATGAAAAAAAGAAAAACTGAACTAATCCATTACTTAATAAAAGAGCATTCACAGGAGTATCATTTTTATTAACTTTAGCAAACACTTTCGGGAAAATTTTCTCTTTTGCAACTTGATATAAAATTTCTCCCGAGAACATAGTACAAGCAAACCAAGCTCCTATTACCGAAATAACTACTCCTGCGTTAATTAGTACTGCTCCCCATTGTCCAACTACACTTTCCATAACTTCTGCCATCGCAGGTTTTGATAGTTCAGCCAGCTCTCCCCTTGAAAGTACAGCAAAAGATAAAACTGTTGCTAAAAGATAAATTGAAGTTATCAACGCAAAGCTAAGTATTGTTGCTTTAGCTACAGTACTTTTATCTTTTGCACGAGAAGAGTAAACAACTGCGCCTTCTACGCCAACAAACACCCAGACAACAGAAACCATTGCTTTACGAACTTGTTCAAATACAGTATTCCATTCAAAATTTCCGCTTACTGTTCCCCAAAAATCAGCTGTAAACATGTCATAGTCAAAAGCAATAATCAAGGTAACTATAAAGATCCCTAATGGTAGTAATTTTGCAAGTGTTATAAAACCGTTAATTTTAGAAGCAAAATCTGATCCTTTAAGTATTAAAAAGTGCATCCCCCATAAAACAATTGACGCACCAATAACACCATAAACATTTTGTCCATCTCCAAATATAGGAAAAAAATAACCAAGTGCACTAAAAGCCAAAGAGCCAAATGCTACGTTTCCTAAAAAGATAGAGGACCAATAACCTAAAGCACAAACAAACCCCACGAAACTACCAAAGCCCTTTTCAGCAAAGCTGTAAATGCCAGCGTCTAATTCAGGGTAACTTCGTGTTAATTGATTAAGGCACATTACAAACATGCCCATACCAGCACCAGAAATCACTAAAGCAATAATAACAGGTCCGACAGAAGCGTTGTTAGCCAGATCATTCATTAGATTAAAGACGCCGCCACCAACGACAGAAGTAACTGTTAGTGCAACTAAACCTATTAAACCAACTTTATTTTGTTTTTCCTCCATTTACTATTACACCCTTTCGTCAATTGTTCTTACTTATATTCTTTGGTGATATAAGGCGAGCCCGTCGCATACAAAACATTTTCATATTCTAAATTAAAAGAGATTATGTCTCCAATTTGATAGTCATCAGAGCAATCAGTCAAATCAATTATTGTATGATCACTAGAACCACCAAAAATTTTAATTTTTTCGTCGTAAGGATGTAATTTAGTCATATTTCCAATATCTTGTCTCCCCACAGCCAAAAGCGCTCTTCTACGTATACCTTGATCAGTATATTCAGGTGTATTTCCGAAAGCGTCTACACTAATAGTACCTATCGGATAAGTAGGTTTTTCTTTTATTTCTATAATTTCAGCAGACAGTTTAAAAACGTCTCCGTTCATTTGTTCTATAGTATAATCAAAGTAATTTTCCATATCTCTCAATAAGATTCCATCACCTATACGTAAGTTGTTGATTTTATTAGGCATTTTATCATTAAGAACTAATTGTAAACTTGTCGTTGCTCCTCCAGAAACGGTAGCTAGTTCTCGTCCAATATCTTTTTCAATTTGTTTTGCTAACTTGCATAATTCTCCAAGATTTTCTTCATCCGGCTCAATCGAACCATAACATCCTAGATTTGTTCCTATTCCTTCTAAAGTTAATCCTTTAGCTTTTTCTACTTCCGTAGCAGCTTTTAACAATTCTTCTTTTTTGAAAAACCCTTCTCTTAAATCACCTAAGTCAACCATTAAAATAACCCGATGACGATGATTAGTTTCTATACATAACTTATTCACCTCTTTTAGTGTTACCAACTCACTTTGTAAACTAATATCGGTATACTTAACAATTTTATCTAGTTCACTTAACATTGGAATACGTAACATCAAAGTTTCAACGTTTGGCCACATTTCACGGACCTTTTTTAGTTGCTCTATTCTTGAACTGCCAATTAATTCAATTCCACCTGCACGATAAGCATTTACCATAGGAAGATAGCCATTAAACCCTTTAATAACCCCAGTAACCTTTATATCTTTTTCTTCACAAATTTTAATAATCGTTTCAACATTTTGTTTAAGTTTCTCTAAGACAACAACTAATTTAGGATTCTGAATCATAGAAACCTCCTTCTAATCGTTCATCTAACATAATTTGCGAACTACTTTTTCTATATAAAAAGAAATTGCTAAAAATTTAACATGAATTTTTAGCAATTTTCAAAACTATAACGACATATATTAAAAACGTAGCGACAAACAACTTAAACCGCCATCAACTTTTCGGAACTCTGAGGTATCAACTTCAAGTACTTTATATTGTCTTAATTCTTCAATTGCTTTTTTTACTTTAGGATAACCAGCAGGAACGATCACATAATCATTTACCCAAATGCAATTTGCAGCGTAAGCTTCATCTTCTGGAATTTCAATTTTATTAAATTTATCAAACCGTGGGTCATCTTTAAACTCACCTGAAACAAGTAAGTTATTGTGTTCAAGATAATTTACTCCAGTTTTTAAATGTAGCATTTCTTTCATCTCTACAGTTTCACCAGAAAGACCATATTTTTCAAGTAGAGCAATCATTTGCTCTGCACCTTCTTTATTTGTACGATCAGAAAGACCAATATAATAATGATTTCCCACCATCATAATATCTCCGGGTTCAATCGTCCCTGGTTCTTTGATTTCTTCAATATTTTGATAAAATTGTTTTAATGTTTCTTTTAAATCATCTGATTGTACTTCCTGTCTACGACTTCCCGCTCCAGGGCGACTAATAATAGCACATTTCGAAGTACATAAAGCATTATCTTCAATAAAACAAGAATCAGGGAATGACTCCATCGGCGGTAAAACTGACAAGTTAACTCCAGTTTTAGTTAAAGCGCTTACATAGTATTCATGTTGAACAATTGCTTTTTCATAAATTGGTTTCCCTTCATCAGCTCCTGAAATCCCCTCTGATAATGACTTACCTGGTACACGAACAATGACATTACTAAACATAAACTATCATCTTCCTTTCTTTATTTGATTTAAGTATACAATATACATAAAAATTTTGCAAGTGCTTTCATATTGATTTTTTCTTTTCTTTATATTAAACTACTAATAATAATTCTAGAGGAGAAGTTATATGGACATAAAAACTAAGGTTTACAATTTTCTGTCAGAAGAGCTTACTAGAGGTAACTTAGAACGCAATGATTATATTACTGAGCAATACCTTGTAGATAATGTAGGCTTGAGTCGTACTCCTATAAGAGAGGCGTTGTTTCAATTGGTTGCCGAGGATATCCTAGAAAAAGAACCACGCAAAGGTTACAAATTCAAAAGTTATTCCGCCAGTGATATTAAACATTTATATGAACTTATTGGTGTCCTTGATGGCAAAGTTGCAGCTGATACACTCGACAAATTAACGAAAGAAGATTATGCTTTTATGCGTTTTTTAATCGATAGTATGTATTCCGCAATAAAAAACGGTTTGTATACAAAATACAATGAACTACAAATGCAATTTCACAATGTATATACTAATAAAAGTTTAAACAATTTTATTGTAGAAGAACTAATTAACAAAAAAAATGTTTTTATAGGTAAAGCCTACCCTAAAGTTGATCCTACTAAACTACATGATTTATTAATGCAAACGAACAAAGAGCACGAAAAAATCTTAAAACTATTAAAAAACCATGATAAATATGGTATCCGTAAATATTTGGAGGAAGTACACTGGAACGAAAGCTATGCCCTTTATGACACGTGGAAATGAAGTAGCAATAGGGAGTAAATAAAAAGAAATGACCAAGGACAAAACTTTAAGTTTGCCTTGGTCATTATAAACACATATTTTTTACTAAAAACTTATTTTACATTTGAGCTGGAGCCTGCAAACCTAACAACCTTAAATCTTCTTTTAACAAGGAAGTTACCACGTATGTTAAAGCTAAACGAGATTCTTGTTGATTATCTTCAGCCAAAATTTTAGTATTACCATAGTATTTATTGAAAGCTTGCGCGAGTTTAATCGCGTGTTTGGCTACCACAGATGGCTCATATTCATTTGCAGCTTCTAAAATCATTTCAGGGTATTTTTGAACAAATTTGATAATTTCCCAACTACCTTCGTCATCTAGAGCATAATTTTTTTCTTTATCAGCTGTAAAATCTGCTTTTCGTAAAATACTCATCGCTCGAGCATAAGTGTATTGTACATAAGGACCAGTCTCTCCTTCAAAGCGCACAACCTCATCAAGAGTAAAATCAAAAGTATTTAAACGATCATTTTTTAAATCGTGAAAAATAACAGCCCCGACACCTACTTGTTTAGCTATCTCTTCTTTATTATCTAAAGAAGGATTTTTTTCAGCGATTTGATTCTGTGCCGACTGAATTGCGTCATTTAAAACTTCTTCTAAAAGAACAACTTTCCCTTTACGCGTAGATAACTTTTTACCATCTTTTGTAATTAATCCAAATGGAATATGGATCATGTCGTCTGACCAATCATAACCCATTTCTTTTAATGTTGCTTTTAATTGTTTAAAGTGGTAACTTTGTTCATTTCCTACCACATATAAAGACTTCGCAAAATCATAAGTACGCTTACGATATAAAGCTGCTGCCATATCCCGCGTAATATAAAGCGTACCGCCATCACGTTTTTTAATTAAAGCAGGGTTAAGATCATAAGCAGACAAATCAACGATTTCAGCGCCTCGATCTTCTTTCAATAAATGTTTTTCTTCCAACAATTCAACAATTTCGTCCATTTTATCTTCATAAAAAGCCTCACCTTTGTAAGAGTCGAAAGTTATTCCTAACATATCATATATCTTGTCAAATTCTTTTAGTGACTCTGAGCGGAACCATTTCCATAAATCAACAGCTTCTTGATCACCATTTTCTAACTTCCTAAAAGCAGCTCTTCCTTCTTCTTCCAATGCCGGTTCTTCTTCAGCTTTTTCATGAAATTCAACATAAAGATTCAATAACTCTTCAATTGGATTATTACGTACTTTTTCTTCTATTCCCCATTTTTTATAAGCTACTATCAACTTACCAAATTGGGTACCCCAATCACCTAAATGATTAATTTTAACAGGCTGATAACCAACTTTTTGCAAAATAAGTGCAATTGAGTTTCCTATTACCGTTGAACGAAGATGCCCCATGGAAATAGGTTTGGCAATGTTAGGCGAAGACATATCAATAGGTACATTATCGTCATTGCCTATATTAAAATCACCATAATGTTCGCCTTGTTCGATCACTGTTGTTAATACTTCATGAGAAACATTTTTTTTATCCATGAAAAAGTTTATATAAGGGCCCACTACTTCTACTTTTTCAAAAATAGTATCCTCTATTTTTTCAGCTAAATCATTAGCAATTTGTTGCGGCGCTTTCCGATAAATTTTTGCCAAGGAAAACGTAGGAAATGCCACATCGCCGTGCTCTGCTGATTTAGGATTTTCTAGTAAATGCTCCACTTGTTCGATCGTCAAATCATCTTTTACAACATCAAAAATTGTTTTTGCTACAACTTCTTTATTATTCATTATATCCTCCAAATTTCTTTATTATTTTCCATAAAAAAAGCCTCTAGCATTTTAAACGCTAGAGACGAGATTTCCCGCGGTACCACTCTTGTTGTTTGTTTTCAAACCAACTTTATCTGATAACGGCAGATCCCGTTTGCTAAGCAAATTTTCACAAGCACGTTTCACTTTTCATACCTACTCGGCTCCCACCAGCTCCGAATTCGCTTTACAAGATAACTTGAAAAGATACTCACTCGATCTCCAAATTTTTTATAAGATTTATGATAATTATATCAAATTTCTTTATTATTTACTAGTCTAGCCCCTCTTATTGGTTAAAATATACCCATCAATATTTTTCCATATCAATATGAGGAATACCATCTTCTAAATATTCTTCTGATACTGCCTCAAACCCAAACGAAGTATAAAAATTATATAAATAAGTTTGTGCCTCAATATGCATTTTTTTCCCAGGAAAATAAACTTGGGTCCGTTCAATTATTTGCCGCACCAACTCTCTGCCTAAACCCTTCCCACGTTCTTTCTTTTTAACAAGTACTCGACCGAAATGAACCAATTGTTCTTCAGAATAAACACGAGCATAGGCAAGTAAGTTAGCTTGTTCATCTTCTAACCAAAAATGATAAGCTTGCATATCAATAGCATCAATTTCTTGGTACGGACAAGCTTGCTCCACTACAAACACGGCCACTCGGTTTGCCATTAAGTAGTGATACTGATGAAGAGTTAATTCAGAAAACTTTTTTATCTTTGTCTGCAAACTACACACTCTCTTTCTAATTAAAATCAAAGCGTTATCTCTGGTTGTTGTCTTGTGATTAGTCCAAACGTAGTTTCAATGGATAAGTAATCCTTTAGTCTACTTTGTAATAACTGAATGGCTTGTTTGTGTTCACCTTTACGTTCAGGGTTTATATTTTCCATGTAAAAAACTAAATTTGTAGTATCTTCTGTAACTTGTACGCGGGCACTATCTCGCCAAGCCCAACAACGACTAATAATAGACTCAGAATCTTTATACACTACTTCTCCTGTAAGTGCTTCTTCTGTCTTTTCTTCACTAATTGGAACAAATATTTCTCCTCCTTGTGCAATCGTTAATTCAAGATCTCCTTTAAGAAAATCTCTATCTTCTCCAGCAACAGGAAAAGCCCACTCTAAGGAAACGGAATTATAGATATCTACTACAGGATTGATTGATTTGACACCATTTTGTTGCTTAGCACGCTTCAACAAATTTTCGACAGCACAACGTGCTCCTTTTTTAGTCTTAAATTTTTTATAAGCCGTTCGCCAATCTTTGATAACCGGATTTGCACTGATAGGATCTTCTTCTACCCATTTTATTGCACGTGAATTTGCTTGTTTTAAAAGATCATTAGGCATATTTTCGTATGAACGATTAATTGCGTCATCTGCTAACAAAACGGCAATTTCTGTTTCTGGAAAAAGCTCCCAGAATGAATCTCTCACAATAAATTTTTGCTTCATATTAGGTTAACTCCTTTGTCACATTTTTATTAATCGTACAACAATAATGTTGAATATTCAACATTATTGTTGTACTGTAGTAAAAAGAGGTGGAAATTCAATGCTAAATTTAGTAACCACGTTAAATAAACAAGATTTGTATTACGAATTATATCAACATCAAGAAATCTTCAGTAATGAAGATGCCTTAGTTGTTAAAGCAAAAAAAGGGTTCTCAGGTACTGAAACAAAAAGCTTATTTTTAAAAAATTCCTCTGAGGAATATTTTATCTTTTTCACTTTTACAACAAAAAAAGCGGATTTTAAAAAAATTCACCAATTAACAGGAAAGCGTTTAAAAATTGTTGCAAAAAATGAAATGGAAAAGATAACCGGACAAAGAGCTGGTGCTGTCTCCCCCATTGGCTATGATTCAAATATCTCAATTATTATTGACGAAGAATTATTCGATCAGGAGAAACTGGTTTTTGCTCCAGGTAGACCAGACCAAACTATGGTTATTTTAGCAAAAGATTTACTCACTATTATCGATTTATTTAAAAATAAATACTACATTTTTCCCAAGGAGTGAAATTATTGACTCAAATCTTACGTGAAATAGGGAATATTGGACGCGCTTTAGACTATATTAGTAATATTGAATTTAAAGATATTCACTTGAATAAGGGAAAGTATCTTTATTTAAGTAGAATTTGCGAAAACCCAGGTATTATCAATGATAACTTAGCCAAATTAGTAAAAAATGATCGCACAGCTGTAGCTAAAACAGTGAAACGGCTTGAACAAGAACAATTGATTTTAAAAAAAGCTGATTCAACAAATAAAAAAATTCGACATCTTTTCGTCACACAAAAGGGTAAAAAATTATATAATTATCTACAACGAGAAGAGAAATATTCAAGTAAACAGGCGTTAGCTAATCTTTCTTTAAAAGAACAAAAGCAATTATTGAATTTATTGAAAATAGTGAGCTCAAATGTTTCATACGATTGGAACTTTGTTCGACAAGGTTATAAAAGAAATTACGAGTAGAACTGTTTTATTCTTGCTAATTAGAAACTCATTTACAATAGTAAAAGAAAGTTAGTGTAGCAAATTATAAACGAATATAAATCATCTAAAATCTTTTATTACAAAAAAGTCAGCAACTTCTTTACGAAAGTACTAGCTGATTTTGTTAATATAATCATTAAAAGTTTATTCTCAATTGTGTCACTGCAATAAAGTATTAAATTAAAAGAACTTGGGTCTCATCATTTCTATAACGCCCAAGTTCTTTTAATAATCATAAGGAGAAATATTTAACTAGCTACTAGCATGGAAATAATCAAAATAA
Organism: Tetragenococcus halophilus subsp. flandriensis; assembly: GCF_030161475.1. Classification (GTDB taxonomy): domain Bacteria; phylum Bacillota; class Bacilli; order Lactobacillales; family Enterococcaceae; genus Tetragenococcus; species Tetragenococcus halophilus_C. The sequence goes on from NZ_BSUG01000013.1 coordinate 50,435, forward strand.
GTAGGTTCAAAACACCTAAAACAAGTATTGGTTTACGCATAAATCTTACCCAAGTAGAGTAATTTACTTTCGATATTTCCAATCCGCCCATCACAACACCCGAAGTAGGCGTGATTAGGTTAATTAAACCACAACCAGAGGCAAAAATCATAACCATTACATCTGGACTTAAACCTATATTATGTGCTAATCCGCCCATAACCGGAATCGAAACATAAGCCAATCCTGAAGTAGAAGGAATTATGAAAGATAGACCCAAATACAAAGCATAAGCACCAATTACAAATAAAATTGGAGAAAAATCTTGTAATAGTCCTGCAGCTTTATCTAAAATAAATAAATCTAAATAAGTAGTAGACATTAATACTGAAGCACCACGAGCTACTACGATAATTAAAACCACGGACAACATATCTTTACTTCCTTCAACAAAAGAATCTACTGTTTCTTTCTCAGAGAACCTTCCAACAATCGCACAAATTAGTCCAATAATGAAGAACCACATTGCTAGGTCTCCAAAATACCAATCACCGAAACTTTCTCCAGTTAAAAAGGAAGTCCATCCATCAAAAATCGTAACTCCGAAATCTCCCCACGGAATCAAGGAAGTGATCATAACTAGAAAACAAAATGCAAAAATAGATAAAATAATTTTATGCCGTCTCGTAAAAGCTAAATCTTTGTTATCTTCTTGCCCGAAGTTTTCTTTCATATCCTCTTGTTCCTGCAATGAAAGAATTGTTGAACCTTTGTCTTCTTTTACTTTTTTAGCATAGCGCATCACAATAAAAATTGAATAAGCAGTAGAAACAGCCCAAAGCATAAATCCTATCAATAAAATAACCCCTGTGTTAGGTTGAATACCGATGCCCCTCAAAGCGTCCATTGCTACGCCTGTTGAAAATGGATTAACTGTTGAACCGATTACTCCTGAGCCAGAACCGAGTAACACAGTACCTACAGCAACAATTGTATCGAAACCTGCCGCTACCAATGTAGCAGTTAATAGACTATAAAAGGGAATTGTTTCTTCAGCCATACCATAGGTAGATCCACCAATGGAAAATAACACCATTAAAATAGGAATTATAATTAATTCATTTCCCTTTAACTTTTTTACCACCGTTTGTATGCCAGATTCAAGTGCACCTGATTGAGTAACAATATTCAAAAAACCGCCTAGCACTAAAATAAATACACTAATTTCAATTGCATCACGAAAACCATTGAATGGTGCCATCACAATATCTGATATTTTAGCGCCAACTACTTGATTAACTGTCTCGCCATCGACCGTCTGTGGAGAAAATGTCTGACCATTTAGTATTATTGTTAGTATACCTAAAGCAATAAGAATAATAAATAAAATACTAAATGAAGATAACTCTCTTCTTTTCTTTTTTTTAGCCATTTTATTTTTCACAGTTAGAGACTGTGTCCGACCTTCTTTCTTTTTAGTTTGCTAGTCGTTCAACAAAAAAAGTACTGTCTAAGAAAATCAACCGTTTATGATTATAGCGAATTAGTTTTGATTGAACGAGCTGTTTAATTATGCTACTAGTGGTTTCCCGAGTTGTACCACTCATTGTCGAAATGTCCGTAATCGTTATCGGAGTGGCAAGTTCTGTTTCGCCAGTCCGTTGGTTTCGTTCTGCTAAATCACTAAATAAAATTGCAAGAGAAGTAACAACACGATCATAGGTATTACTTATTATACCCTTTTGAATTTTCATATTTTTAGTTTTTAAGGCCTCAGATTGTATCTGTAAATATTGAATTAACTGTTTCGTATTATTACTAAGAAGTTGCTCAAAGAATTTTACTGGTATAATAATGACTTCAATATCTGTTTGTGCGATTGCCGAAAAAGTATACGTCTCATCATAAAACAAACCAATTAAGGGAAACAAATCATCACTAGGTATGAACTGTAGATACATGAATTCCCCATTAATGTCGGATTTCTCAACTCTAATTGTACCTGAGTTCAAAAGATACAGATTAGTCCTACTATCTCCTGGACTATATAATACTTGCCTTTTTCGGTAATTTCTCACTAAACTATTATGCCGAATCGAATTAATTTCTTGATCAGAAAAATATTGAAAGTATTTATTATATCTCGTAACTACTTCTTCTATCTCCATTTTAACTCTCCTAAAAAACCTTTATTTAGTTATAACGGTTCCGATAGTCTCATTTTGTTCCATTTTACCTAAATTTTCTAAAGAGGTAATTATCGCTTGTTTTTCCGGATTATTATTCGCAAACGAAATAGCAGCTTCAATTTTGGGTAGCATACTACCTGGAGCAAAATGACCTTGTTCTTTATATTCTTCTAACTCTTCAACTGTTACTTCTTCTAGTTTTTTCTCATTTTCTTTTCCATAATTTATATAGACATTATCTACGCCTGTTAGAATAATAAAAACATCTGCTTGAACTAAATCGGCTAATTTTTCTGATGCAAAATCTTTATCAATAACAGCTTCTACACCTTGCAAAGATTGACCTACAACTGGGATACCACCACCACCACATGAAATCGTAACAACATCGCTATTTACTAGCTTATTAATTGTACTTGCTTCATGAATATCGGTTGGTTTAGGACTAGGTACAACTTTGCGCCAACCTCGGCCTGCATCTTCTTTAAAAGTAGCACCAGATTTCATTTCCTCGTCAGCTTCTTCCTTAGTTAAAAAAGGCCCTACTGGTTTTGACGGATTTTTAAAAGCTGGGTCATTTTCGTCGACAATAACTTGTGTTAACACAGTAGCAACTTGTTTATCAACATCTGCCTTAGCCAACTCGTTACTCATAGCATTTGATAACCAATAACCAATGCTACCTTGAGTCATAGCTACGCAAGTATCTAACGGCATAGCTGGGTTTTTTTCACTATTAGCAGCTTGTTGTTGTAACAATAAATTACCTACTTGTGGCCCATTTCCATGTGAAATAATCAAATCATTACCAGCTTGAACTAATTGAACTAAATATTTGGAAGTTTGAACTAACGCTTCTTGTTGCGCCTTTGCACTAGCATCATCTGAAAGAATAGCATTTCCTCCCAAAGCTACGACAACTTTTTTGCCCATAATTATTATGATCTTCCTTTCCTTAACAAATATAAAATTATTAGTAAAAAATAGTCTGCAGTTTTGTACATCAACTAAACTATATAATAACTACAAACTATTTTTTACTTTTTAAATTTAAAACAGTGAAACGTTTGCTTAGTTATACCCGAGGGATAAATAAATCACCTAAGGTTGCTGCCATAATAGCTTTAATTGAATGCATTCTATTTTCTGCCTCTTCAAATTGTCGTGCATATCTACTTCTAAACGCTTCATCAGTAATTTCCATTTCATCAATTCCATAATCATCAGAAACCATTTTTCCATATTGTGTTTTAGTATCATGAAAAGCAGGTAAACAATGAAGAAGAATTAAATTATTATCTTGATTTCCTGTTTTTTGAATCATATCCATATTAACTTGGTAAGGTTTTAACAGATTAACACGTTCTTCAAATTTATCTTCTTCACCCATCGAAACCCAAACGTCTGTATACAAAACGTTCGCATCCTTAACGCCCTCTGTCACATCATCAGTTACCATTAATTGCGCTCCTGACTCTTTAGCAAATTTTTCAGCATAATCCACCACTTCTTGAGTAGGTGATAATTTTTTAGGTGAACAAATTCTTACATTTACCCCCAAAATGGCACCTGTAACTAAAAGGCTATTTGCCATATTGTTACGTCCATCCCCAACATAAACGAGCGTTATATCTTTTAGGCGACCAAAAGCTTCTTTTACAGTCATAAAATCAGCGATCATTTGAGTAGGATGCCATTGATCAGTTAATCCGTTCCATACTGGGACACCAGAATGTTCCGCTAGTTCTTCTACCGTTTCTTGGCTAAATCCACGAAATTCAATCCCATCAAACATGCTACCTAATACAATTGCAGTATCTTCAACAGATTCTTTTTTACCCAGTTGAATATCATTTGCCCCTAAAAATTCTGGATGAGCACCTAAATCAATAGCTGCAGTTGTAAATGCAGAACGTGTCCTTGTTGAATTTTTTTCAAATAATAACGCAATATTTTTTCCTTCTAGGTAATGATGTGGTACACCACGTTTTTTCAAATCTTTTAGATGCAAGCTAAGATCAATAAGATATTCTAATTCTCCACGAGTAAAGTCTTTTTCAGCTAATAAACTACGTCCTTGAAATACTGATGTCATTATAAAACTCTCCTATTCTTTATTTTGTAAGATCTTCACGATACAAAGGCATACTCATACAACGAGGACCACCGCGTCCACGTACTAGCTCACTACCAGGAATATAGTTTAATTTTACCCCTGCTTTTTCTAATGCTTTATTAGTTACTGTATTACGATCATATACAACCACTTCGCCTGGAGCAATTGTTAAAGTATTTGAACCATCATTCCATTGTTCTCTTGCGGCAGCGGTAACATTACCGTCACCACAACGAATTAATTGTACAGAATCACGATTTAAATATTTTGCTAAAATGTGTTCCAGTGTATCCTCTTCTTGTACAATATTTAATTCACCATTTGCTTTTGGTGTAATTGAATAAACTTCTAACTCACCTTCAATTTCTGGATGAATCGTAAATTTGTCGTAATCAATCATTGTAAAGACAGTATCTAAGTGCATAAATTTACGATATTCACCAATATTAAAGGCTAATACACAATTGAAACCTAAATCTTGTTCAAAAATATTTTTTGCTAATTTCTCAATAGAAGCGGCTTCTGTCCGTTGAGAAATTCCTACGGCTAAAACGTCTTTGGAAAGTACTAATTCATCACCACCTTCAATACGAGTTGTATCATTACGGTCATAAACTTTAGGAACTTCATTGCCTGCAAAACGTGGATGGTACTCAAAAATATACTGACCATAGATAGCTTCTCTTTGTCTTGTTACCGAATACATATGATTTAAAGAGACCCCATTACCCATTGTAGCAAAATTATCTCGAGTAAAATATAGGTTAGGCATTGGGTCAATTATAAATGGATAATCACTTTCTATCATGTCAGCTAAACCTTCAATTTGGTATTCAGGCATTTCAACCTTTTGAATCCCAGCAACTGTTTTATCAATCAACTCACGATTATCTTCAGTCGCAATCAGCATTTCCCTTACTTTTTCTCTTACTGCATGACTACGAATACCTGCTTCATCTAAATATTGATCAATAAATTGTATACGAACTTCTTCATTAATCAATGATTCCGCTGCCAAATCTTCTAAATAAACAACTTCTATCCCTTTATCACGAAGCACTTCTGCAAAATGGTCGTGCTCTTTTTGAGCCTGTTCTAAAAATGGAATATCATCAAATAATAGCCTTTCCAAATAATCAGGCATTAAATTTTCCAATTCTTTCCCAGGCCTGTGAAGCATAACTGTTTTAAGCTTTCCAATTTCTGAAAAAACATTAATTGGTTTACTCATAACTTAAGTCCTCCTCTTTATTTAACTTACAACGTAAGAATAATAAATTATCCAATCAGTTATTGTGAAATATTCAGCAAACAAAAAGGAAAGTATACAACGTTATTCAATTATTAGTATATTTTCAACAAAATAGAATGCGCTTTCTTTTTAAAATGCAAATTTTTGTTGTATATTTATCATTAATTTTTTATTTTATACATAAATTTTTTTATTCTTTAATTTGAAGTGATTGTTTATTTTTACACAATTATTTTTTACTAACCTATCTGACTACATTAATTATACATTATATAAGGAAAAAATATGTAGTACTTGTTATAATAATATTGGTGAAATATATGAAACTAATTAAGTAAAGGTGGTGAACAAATGAAACGTGCACAACGTCAAGCTATCATAAAAAAAATCGTTACTGAAAATGAAGTTTCTACTCAAAAAGAATTACTAAACTTACTCGAAGAAGAAAAAGCTTCCACTACACAAGCAACCATTTCTCGTGATATACGAGAATTAAATATTACAAAAGTAGAAGACAATAATGGAAAATCATATTATCGTATATTAAACAATTCTGTTTTGGGCACAAAGAAAAAGACTGAAGAAGAACGTTTAGGCGATATTATTATGGAAACTGGGGTCTCTTTAACTCAAATAGAATTTACTAACTTATTGACAGTGCTCCCTGGAAATGGCAACGCGATTGGTGTTTTAATTGATAAAGTTCGAGTAGAAATTAATAGCAAAATTGTTGGTTGTATAGCTGGTGATGATACTATTTTGATACTTTCTAAAAATGAAGAGGACGCTCGCATAGTAAATGAATACTTTCAGCAATATTTATTTCACGTTTCTTAATAAAAATATTATTAAGTAGTTCTTTAGTTAGTTTTTTGATATAATTAAAATGAATTAAAATACATTAAGAGGTGAAGAAATTGCATAAAAATGAACGACAAAGGTTAATCAAGCAATTAATCAGCCAAAATACCATACGAACTCAAGAAGAATTGTTACAGCGACTACAAAAAAAAGATATAACTATTGCACAGGCAACTGTTTCTAGAGATATACGCGACTTAAAAATAATTAAAACAATTGATGAGGACGGAAAACCCAAATTTGTATTATATGATACTTCCTCCTTAAAAAAACAAGGAGAAAAGGAAAAATTAATTAGTATATTTAATGACATTGTTACTAAGATCGAACACGTTCAATTCCTAACTATTGTTCACACCCTTCCTGATAATGCTTCTTTATTAGCTTCAATGATTGACGAAATACATTTGCCTGAAGTAAAATGCTCCCTTGCTGGTTTTGATACCGTCGTTTTGATTGTTGCAGACGAAGTTCATGCTATAGAAGTAGAAAATTATTTTAATGAAATCTGGCAAAAACAAACAAATGAACAGATAGAAAACTAAAAAGCAACAGGCAGCAGAAATTGACGCGCCTGTTGCTTTTTTAGTTAAAAGTTACTCTAACTTTACTGGAAAAATCACATTTGTAGTAAAATTTTATTTCGTTAAAGATCATTATTCACTTAATAGTAAGTTGTCAAAGATTTCGAGTAAGGTTCACTTTGGTAATAACCTAGGTAAAAACAAGATAAGTCTTATTTCTATCTTGCAATTGCTATGATAAATTATTCTACGTATAAAGACTTAGTCAATAAGTTTTCTCTATGTTCCTGAGCGTTACTTAGACATCACCGCGGTATTGCCTTGGTAAACTTTTTTTATAAAATATATATTGTATTTCAAACATTTTTTATCCTATCACTTGTTTAAACTTTTCAAAACAAAATCCAACGCTTCTTGTGGAGCTTGTGTCATTTGTACGTATTCTTTACCTCTAGCAATAATTACTTTAACGCCATATTTATCGGCATCTTCTTGTATATCATCTCGATACATCTTAACTTGCGGAGCCAAAATAACTGCGTCATAATTAGGTAATAAATCATAATGTGATCCATAAGCGGAGCCTTTAGCAGTAATAGGTACATTATCTTCTTCAGCAGCTTCGTTCAATGCACCAGCTAACTGTTCGCTCGTTCCTGCTCCTGCACAAATTACCAAAATACGATGTTCTTTCGTCGTATCAATTTGGTTCATTTCTTGTTCAGTTTCGCTCTCCATCTCTAACTCACTTTTATTTGTTTCTGTAGTTTCAGTGTCTTCAGTGTCTCCATCATCTTCATTTTTTTCTGCTTTTTCAGTTTCTTCTTTTAAAAGTGCTCTATCATAAGAACGACAGAACGGATAATAAATAGCTACATCTACTACTATCAATATAATACTCAGTATTAGAGACAACCAGTCAAAGTTAGTACCTAAAAATAATTGTAGCGGACTCGGCGTAGCCCAAGGTAATACGTACATAATTCCATTCATACTTAATACATCTATAAACAGCTTACCAATAACAATATTTGCCACAGGTGCTATCAAAAAAGGAATGAAAAAATAAGGATTTAAAATAATAGGCGCAGCAAATAACAACGGTTCGTTAACTGCAAACATAACTGGTACAAAAGAAGCTTTCCCAATAGCTTTCAGCTGTTTAGAACGCATTGCAAACATAAAAATAAACGGAACAACTAATGTTGCACCAGTTCCTCCCATTTCACCAAGTGCAGTACCAAAGTTTTCTGTTAAAGCATGGAAAGGCTTTTCACCAGCCTGAAATAGTTCTAAATTTTCAGCTGTGTTTCCTATTAAAGCTGCTTGAATAGCTGGTTTAACAACACTTGGACCATGAACACCTACAAACCAGAATAATGCAACTAATAACCAAACAACACTCATGCCAAAATATGATTCTACTCCAGCAAATAATGGTGTAAATAAACGACTTAAAATGTCTGCAAATGGTACTTCAAAAACAACTCTTGCAAAGATATCAATAATAGCACAGCCTAATACCGAAAAAGAAAAAGCGAAAATATCACGGAAGTTTTGTGATATTGTTCCTGGTACTTCTTTTGGTAAGCGAATCGTAATATCATGAGTGATACAAAATTTAAATACATTTACCGTCAAAAAAGCGGATACAAAAGCAGATAAAAGTCCACGTGTATCCATATTGATTGCTTCAAAATTTCCCATGTCTGTTTTAGTAACAGCTAATAATAAAAAGCCTGAAATAGAAGCTAACATAACTGACGTTTCACCAATAACTTTTCCTGCTGGCATTCGTCGGTTCATAGATCCAGCTAAATTTTTAGCAGTTGTACCTGCAACCATTAAACCTACAATCCCCATTGTATATTCATAAATTTTGTTAAACCAATCAGTGACGGTTTGTGGCAAAGTAAAATCAGACCCGAATCCACTTGCAATAACATCTGGAACATTCGCCAAAAGTAAAAAGATACTTGAAAATAAAATAACAGGCATCGCATTAAGAAAACCGTCTTTAATTGCTTGTAAATAAATGTTACGTGATATTTTTTCAAATGTTCCTTGATATTTCTCAATCTGTTCGATTATCTTGTTCAATAAAATCCCTCCTCTTTCAACATATTTACTAGGAACATGGAGAATTCGTCCTAGTAAATATGCCATAACAATTATTTATTTATAGTTTCTGATAATTCTTTGAACCATAGAGCACTTTTTTTGATATAACGCTTTTGTGTTTCAAAATCTACATAAAATAGACCGTAACGTTTATTATAACCATTTGCCCAAGAAAATTGATCTTGCAAAGACCAGACAAAATAACCTTGAACATCTACACCTTCTTCGCGAGCTCTTAATAAAGCAGATACGTGTTGATCAATATAATCAATTCGAGGTTCATCATCGAGAACTTCATTATCTTCTGATGGGGCCTTGTCTTTATATCCCATGCCGTTTTCTGTAATATATATTGTTTTACAATTTTCATAATCATGGGAAACACGTTTCAAAATATCATAAAGACCTTCAGGGTAAATATTCCAATCCCAATCAGTTTGAGGTATCCCAGCTTTTTTAACTGATTCACCTACTCCTTTAAATTTAAAAGAAGAAGTTCCCTTCTCCCCTGTTCCATTAAAATGACTACTGCTTTCACCTTTATAATATTGAATAAATTCATTTTGATAGTAATTAATACCAAAATAATCATTTTGGGGGGCTGCTTGTTCCATAATTTCAATATCGCCATCTTCTATTTTTAGCTTTGCTTCATTAATTTCTAAAATTTCATTAATCAAATCCTTTGTTTCCTTGGAATAATGTCCCAAAAAAGTAGCATCCAAGACAAACTTATTCATAAAAGCATCTTTTAGTTTAGCAGCATGTTTATTTTCAGAAGTATCAGTAATTGGATAAATTGGCGTCAAATTATGGATAACTCCAATATTCCCTTCTTTTTTTAATTCATTTTTATATAAATTCACTACTCTAGCATGTGCAAGCATTTCATTATGTTGTGCTTGAATGCCATTAGTTACATCAAAATGATGATTAGGGGGAAAATTACCTTGAATAAATTGCGAATATGCTAAAGGAACGGGCTCGTTAATAGTAAACCAATTTGTAACTTCATTAAATTCTTCAAAACAAAAACGAGCATATTCCACAAAATAATCGATTGTTTTGCGATTCAACCATTCTCCTTGTTCAAATAATTTCTTAGGACTATCAAAATGATGTAAGGTTACATATGGTTCTATCCCGTTATCTAGACAAGTTTTAAAAAGATTGTGATAGTAATCAATACCTGCTTGTAGGGGTTCTCCATAACCATCTGGGAAAATCCTAGTCCACGCAATAGAAACACGTATAGCATTTAAACCATGCTCTTTAGATAAGTTGATATCTTCCGCATAACGATTGTAAAAGTCACTTGCAGGATTTGGTGAAAAACGACCTTGTTTTTTTAAATAATCATCCCACATCGTTTTTCCTTTTCCATCTACTTCTGTATTACCTTCGACTTGATAAGCTGCAGTAGCCCCCCCCCAAACAAAATTTTCCGGTAATGCTTTCACTCGATTTAATAAAGTCATTTTTATAGTCCTCCTTTTTCCACTTTTTCTTCTAGTGTTGTAATACGTTCATACTGATTGATGATATAGTCAATTTCATCCTTTAACATCATCGTGGTCATCAATGTATCCTGTCCATGAACCATAATAAAAGTCACATCTAATTCTGCGCCTCCCGCTTCTTGAGTTAATAGACTGGTTTGCTGGTTATGTGCTTCATTAATATTTTCATTTGCATCTTCAACGAGCTCTCGTGCTTCTTTAAAATTACCTTGACGTGCTTGTTTTAATGCATCAAATAAATCAGCTTTAGCATCCCCAGCGTAAGCTACTAAAGCGAAGCCCACTTTCGAAATTTCTTCCTTATTAATCATTTATTATCCTCCCCTAATTTAATAGTTTTATAAAATTATTAGATTCATTATTTTATGTTGCTAAAAAATAATATTCCACTATTCCGTTATTTATTAAAAGTTAATTGGTGTAGCAGTTTCCTGTAATACCTCGTTCAATTCTTCTATATTTTTTCTTCCCTGGATTCGCATCCATTGTCTAGAGGAGTCTTCACCTTCTTTTATAAAATGTTCAACCCCGTTTGCCCAAGTTGCACGTCCGCATAAAACACCATTAAAAGTAGACCCTGCTTTTTTTGCAAAACGTAAGGTTTCCTGAAACATTTCCGCACTAACACCTGCACTTAAGAAAATAAAGGGCAGCTGACTGATATTGCTTTGTTCTTGGAAATATTTACGGGCTTGGTCTTGTGTATATGCAATTTCCTTTTCAGCATATCCTTCTACATAAGCCATATTAACCGGTATTTCAACTTTCAACACATCCACTTTATAACGAACTTTTGAGAATTCCTTCATAGCACCATTTACTTTATGTGGTTTTTTTAGCGCAAACGCTTTACTTTTATTGTCTATATCAGAAGCATCATAAGTGATTAACTCTAAAAAGAAAGGAAGACCTTCAGCAATACATTCTGATCCAATACGTTCTATAAAAGCTTGCTTTTGTTCATTGATTTCAACTGTTTCATCAACATCGTAATAAAGTAAAAACTTACAAGCATCTGCTCCTTTCTCATTGATTCTTTTAACAGACCAAGAAGGTAAAAGACGGGGCATACGACCTGGAATCTCTGGGTCATAACCGGTCTGTTCATAGGCTAATAATTCTCCTGCATGTGGGTCTTTTACCTTTGTTGCAGGTAATCCATATTCTGGATCCAATAAAATCGCCGAAGCATATGGTGTCAATTCTGAAGCAATGATTTCTTTGAAATCTTTCACCTGTTGATCCGTTACTTCTCTTGCTTGAAACTTACCCATCATCTTTTTCAATGCGCCTCGTTGATCAATTGCTAGAGCGCTGATAATATGATTTTCATCACATAATGATTTTAATGCTTTCACTTACAAATCCCTCACTTACACTTTTTTTACTTGAATTTGATCAAACAATGCCTGGTAATTTTGCATATTCACTTGTCCAGTCACTTTTTCTTGGGCATTTAACATGCCTAATACATTGCCGTGTTTTAATACCTTTTCATCACTTTGCTTACAATCTAAAGCTTGTGCTAGTCCTGCGACCGTAGCATCTCCTGAGCCCACAGGGTTTACTACTTCGATTGAAGGAATTTTTACTTGATAAAATGTATCGTGATGTTTAGCAAATGCACCGTCTGCACCCAAGGAAACAACGATCCATTCAATCCCATAAAATAAAGGGGACTTCAAATTTTCTTTTAAATCCTCAATTGTATTTTTTATATTTTTTCCTAACAAAGCTGCCAGTTCTTCTCTATTAGGTTTAATCAATATCGGTTTGGCTGGACCTTTTAAAACCTTTTGCAAAGCCCTACCTGAGCAATCCAACACCACAGGTTTATGTTTCTTATGGCATAAATCTATCATGTCTTTATAATAATCATCAGGTAAACCAGCAGGCAAACTTCCGGAAAAAGTTAGCATACTGGCTTGTTCAATAATCTGGTCAAAATGACTTAAAAACCCTTTTGCTTCATCATTCGTAATACTAGGTCCTTGTTCTAAAATTTCTGTTTGTTTTCCTTGATGTAATATAGCAATACAATTGCGAGTTTCTCCCTCAATCATAAAAAAATTATGGGAAATTCCTTCATCAGTGAGCTTTTCTTGGAGGAAGGCACCAAAATGACCCCCAATTAGACCGCTTGCTAGAACATCTGCACCACTTTGATATAGTACTCTAGCAACGTTCAACCCTTTTCCTCCTGCAGTTTTGCTAACATTTGTCACACGATTGACAGTATCCAATTGAAAAGTTTCCAAGGGATAAGAAATATCAATGGAAGGGTTCATTGTTATTGTGATAATCATTTATTTCCTCCTACTAGTTTTTATCGAAAAATTGTAGCTGCTTCATTTAAATCAGACAGTACAAATATAGCCTTATTTTCATCTTGTTTATCAGATGGTAACCAGTCAGGCACCATTATCACATCAACACCTGCTTGTTTAGCCGCCGTAACACCACTTTTTGCGTCTTCAAATACTAGAGCTCGATCTTTATTTGTTCGAGATATGGTTAAAGCACGCAAGTAAATATCTGGCGCAGGCTTATTTCTTTTAACTTCCTCACCACTGATAATTCCATTAAAAAGATCTTTAATCTGTGCTTTTTGAAGTGCTTGTACAATTATTTTTCTAGACGAAGATGACGTAAGATAGCAACTTTTTCCATTTTCATTTAATACATTTAAAAATTTAACTGCACCTTTTTTCAGGGAAAAATTTTGATTTTCTATTTCGGTTTGAAAAAGCTTCATTGATTCGTTGAAAATCTTCCGACCCAGCAAATCATCATCGACTATTTTTTGTAGTCGAAAAATTGTATCATCAAAACCTTTTCCAATATAAGTAGCATGATCCTTTTTAGTATATGAATGTCCATATTTATTTAAAATTCTTTGTCGCGTTTGATAATAAAGGGCTTCAGTATCAAACAACAACCCATCCATATCAAAAAAGAAAGTTTCTTTTTGATATTTTAAATCTTCCATTAATCGTGGTACTCCCCTCTTTCCCACTTTTCAATAAACTCATCAAAGAAATGCGGGTCTTCTTGCTCGGGATGATTATTTTCTACATGATCAATTTTAGCAATCAACTGTTTATTTTCCTCTGTTTCTTTATACTCTGCTTTAAGAAAAGCTTCGATAACGTCGCAAATCAAAAACTCCCCAGTAATTTTTCCACCAAAACTTATTACATTAGCATTTAACTCTTCTTTTGAATACACTGCGCTTGCCATATCACGTACTAAAGCAGAACGAACACCGGGTACTTTATTTGCAGCGTTAGCTATGCCCACGCCTGTACCACAAATACATACGCCAAAGTCTGCTTCTCCACTGGCAACCGCTTCTCCTACTTTTTTCCCATAGATAGGGTAATGGGTGCGGGTAAAATCATAAGCGCCTACATCTAATACTTCATAACCTTTGTCTTTCAAAAAATCCGAAACCGCAATTTTTGTGTCTGTCACAATATGATCGTTTCCTAATGCAATTTTCATAATTAAATCCTTCTTTCTTTAAAGATGTTTATGCCATTTTATTGAGCATATCGACACGAATTTGATGTCTTCCACCGTCATAGCTTGCATTCAAAAATTCTTTCACTATATTTTTCGCTAGATCTTTTCCTATGATTTCAGCTCCTAATGTAATCAAGCGACAATTATTATGTTCTCGCGTCATAAAAGCTGAACGTTCATCAGAAACTTCGGCAGAAACCATCCCTTTGACCTTGGTAGCCGTCATAAAGCTTCCAGCGCCGTAAGCGTCTACAACAATACCTAAACTATCTTCATTTTTTAACAAATCTTGCGCTACAGCTAAGGTGGACTCTACAAAATCTGTGGAGTCTTGTTCACTTTTATCAGCTAGTTCATACCCTTCTTGCAATAAATAATCCTTAATATATTCTTTTAGTTCCATGCCTGCTGTATCTGAACCGATGACAACTCTCATTATACTTCCTCCTTCATATTATTTCTTAATTCAGCTTCATAATAAAACATAAACAAACATTTTTCAACATTAATTATTTATTTTTGTTTACTTAATTTTGATTTTCGTTGACAAACAAACAAAATAATTTATAATAAAAACTGAAAGCGGTTGTATTCAAACATTAATAAACGAAAGAGGGGTATTGATGTCATCATTTGAAACTTTATTTACAACAGACCGTATATATATTTCAAATAAGACAACGCAAAAGGAGGTATTTACAGAAGTTTATCAGGATTTACTAAGACAAGATTGCGTAACAGAGGATTTTTTAGCGAATCTACTAGAAAGAGAGGAACGTTATCCTACTGGCATTAGCCTAGCACCCATTGACCCTGAACTACCTAACATCGCTATTCCACACACAGAAAGTCAATTCGTTAAAACAAATGGGATTATACCAATTAAGCTGACTAAGCCAGTGAACTTCCATAATATGATTGAACCAGAGGAAGAATTAGATGTTTTGTTTCTATTTATGATTTTAAACCAAAATGGACAAGAACAAGCTGGGCTACTGGCTACAATTATGGATTTCATTAATTCATGTGAAAAAGATGAATTAATAAATTTTTTCCATACAGCAGACGCTATCGAATTATTCAATTTTCTAAAAAACAATTTTAAAGGGGTAATTACAAATGATTAAAATTTTAGCAGCTTGCGGTGCTGGTGTAAATTCCAGTCACCAAATCAAAAGTGCATTGGAAAATGAAATGAAAAATCGTGGTTATCAAGTGAAAGTCGATACCACCATGATCAAAGATATCAATCAAGACAAATTGAAGAACTATGATATCTTTACTCAAATTGCCAATTCGAATTTAGGTTTTGACATTGATATTCCTGTGGTTGATGCTGGGCCGATCCTTTATCGTATCCCTGCAATGGCTGAACCGGTATATCAAGAACTAGAAGATACAATCAAAAAACTTGATAAACAATGATTAGACAGGGGGACATAGTATGAGTGCTATTATAGAAATAGCCAATAAAATATTTCAACCACTGATCGACCTAGGTGCAGCACCGATGATGACTATCGTCTTAACCTTGATTGCTTTAGTCTTTAAGGTTAATCCTTCACGGGCATTAGAAGGTGGACTAAAACTTGGGATTGCCATCACCGGAATCGGCGCAATTATTGATATGTTGACAAGTGCATTTTCTCAAGCTATGGCAGATTTTGTCGCACGAACAGGGCTTTCCTTAAATATTACCGATGTTGGTTGGGCGCCTTTAGCAACAATTACCTGGGGTTCGCCTTACACACTTTATTTTCTATTAGTGTTAGTTATTGTAAATGTCGTTATGCTTATATGGAAAAAAACAAATACGTTAGATGTTGATATATTCGACGTTTGGCATTTAGCTTTTGTTGGTTTATTTGCTATTTGGTCGGGTGCAAACTTATTAATAGCTACAGCTTTAGTTGTTTTCATTGGTATTTTAAAAATTATCAATTCTGATCTGATGAAACCAACTTTCAACGACCTATTAGACGCACCTGAAAACAACCCAATGACAACGACCCACATGAACTATATGATGAATCCAATTATCATGGTTTTTGATAAAATTTTTGACAAAATATTCCCGTGGTTGGATAAATATGATTTTGACGCAGCCAAATTAAATAATAAAGTAGGATTTTGGGGTTCTAAATTTGCCATAGGTATTTACCTAGGTATATTCGTAGGTTTACTTGCCGGTCAAAATCCGACTGAAATCTTTGAATTAGCCTTCACGGCTGCAGTAAGTTTGGAATTATTCTCTCTTATTGGACAGTGGTTTATTGATTCTATCGAACCATTATCGCAAGGGATTACCGATTTTGCTTCCAAGCGACTAAAAGGACGCACACTAAATATCGGACTCGATTGGCCTTTCTTGGCTGGTCGCGCTGAAATTTGGGCAGCAGCTAACATCTTAGCACCGATTATGCTATTAGAAGCCGTAATACTTCCTGGAAATTACTTGTTACCGTTAGGAGGTATCATAGCCATGGGGATTACCCCGGCATTACTTGTGGTAACCCGAGGTAGGATCATCCGTATGATCGTCATTGGCGCCATTGAATTACCTGTATTCTTATGGGCCGGCACCTTAGTAGCACCTTTTGTTACCAATATGGCTAAAAACATTGGTGCTTTTCCCGAAGGCGTTGCATCTGACCAACTGATCTCTCAAACAACGATGGAAGGACCAATGGAAAAATTCCTAGGTTATCTTGTAGGGAATGCTTCCCAAGGAGAGATCGAATTTATTATTTACGCACTCCTTGCTCTTATTGCTTACTTATTAATATTTATGTGGTATCGTCGTGAAATGAATAAACGAAACGCAGCTTATGCAGCTGAAAAAAAAGAAAGTTAAAAACTATTTAAAACTCCCAGTCTTTTGGCATATACGTCAAAAGATCGGGAGTTTTATTTTTATTGCAGAAGTTCAAACAATAACCTCTACCTCTTTTTCCACTTTCTGATACATGTCGTAATCATCTTGATTCATTACCACAGCTGTAACATCGCTTAAATTATAATAGGTGTAAAAATCTTCTTTTTCCACTTTTGATGAATCAATTAGCAAATACCGATTCACCGAGTTATCTAGAGCAATCGCTTGTGTCTGACCTTCTTCTATTGTCGCAGTCATAATTTCATTTGCTTTTACTGCATTAGAACTGAAAAAAGCACGATGAAAGTGCATATCTTGTAATGCTTTATTTGTTATCTCTCCAAAAAATGCTTTCGTTAGTTCTCGCATTTCTCCACCTAGTAAATAAACTTTAATATTACCTTTTTTTTGTCTTAAGGTCTGAAATACTGGTAGACAATTCGTCACTACACGTAAATTATCAAAATTCATAATCTCAGCTAACAGTTCTATTGTGGTGCCTGGCCCCAGATAAATCGTCTCATCTTCTTGAATTAGCTTAACTGCTTTTTGAGCAATTTCTTTTTTCTCACTTTTATTAATAATCTGTTTATCAGCATGTGATAATTCTTCTGGGCGATATACATTTAAAGTCTGTGCGCCACCGTGGACCCTTTTTAAACGTCCCGCCTTTTCTAATTCAGTCAAGTCTCTACGCACAGTCATATCAGAAACGCCTAACCTATCTACGATATCATTTACTTTAATCACTCGTTTTTGATCTACTAAGGTAACAATTGCATCTAACCGTTCTTCTTTTAACATTACTTTACTCCTTACGTTTTCCCTTTAATTTATATTCTACAAAAACAAACAAAAATTGAAAACAAAAATAAACATTTTTAGAACAAATTTACATAATTATTGACAAATATTTATTCATTGCATACTATACTAGAAAAGTACAAAGTAAGGAGTATCTTAATGACTATACGAACTTTACAACAAAACGATAATGAACAATTGGCTTTATTGATCCAAACTTCCTTAGCTTCTTTAGGTTTAGATAAAGCAGGTACAGCTTATTATGATCCACAATTAAAGTATTTATCTTCTTATTATGAGCAACTTACAGATGCTTGCTACTGGGTAATCGAACATCAAAATAAAATTATTGGCGGCGTTGGTATTGCACCACTAGAGGCGATGCCTAAAGTTTGTGAGTTACAAAAATTATATGTAGATAGAAACTTTCAAGGACAAGGTCTATCTAAAGCGTTAATGGATACCGCATTAGACTATGCATATAAGCACTATGAAGCTTGTTATCTTGAAACACATACAACATTAACAAATGCTTGGCATTTATATGAAAAATACGGATTTGAACGATTAAAACAACCCTTAATTAATAGTGAGCATAGTGCTATGGATCTCTGGTATTATAAAGAATTAAACTGATACACCTTTTTGATTGCCTTATCTCTTCTTACAAAATATTTGAGCTATTTTTCTTCTAATTTGTCCAACCATTCAGTAATATATATGCTGATTTTTGTTTGCTGTGCCTCTTTTGAAATTGTCGCACTAGAATCCGTACCTTCCAAAACCGCATGATTTCCTCCTTTTATTTCAATATAGTCGGTTTTCTCTGGTAAGTAGTTCTTCCCCTTTTGATATTGTTCCCAGTTTAGCACCCCATCTTTTGAAGCAGTAATAGAAAGGACAGGTAAATCTGTACCTTGTAAACTTCCTTTTTCATCTGGATAGCTTGCTAAAAAAATCATACCTGCTACTTCTTTTGGATGTTCTGCTACAAAGCGACTAGCAATTACTCCGCCAAGGGAATGTCCGGCTAAGATAAAAGACTGGTTTGGGTGGTCATCAATGATTGCTTGTGCTGTATTTTTCGAAAAAACAGCTAAATTTAAAGGCATATGTAATACATAGACATTATAACCCGATGAGGCAAGCTGTGAGGCCCATTCACTGTAACTTTCCGGCCCAACAAAAGCTCCAGGATAAAAGATAATATTTATTGCTTTTGACTGTTCAGCTGAATAAAGATCATAATTTCTTTTATTTATCGCTTGTTCACTTTGTTTTTGAGCAGCTTTACTAGCTGTATATGTACTTTGGATCTATATAAATAACACCGATGCCAAATAAAATAAATATGGTAAGTAAAATAGTTGCAGCTATTTTTTTAGGCAAAGTCCACTTTTTCATTTCTCTTTCCTCATTTCACTAACTTTATCTTAATACTATAAATATGATACATCGGCTAAGTCAGAACATAGCTAATTAATATCGAAAAAAAGCACCAGCAACTTGCTGGTGCTTTAAGACTATTAAATTCTTTATCAAATTAATAATTTGAGCCAATTTGAACCCAGAATTCTCTGTAAACATTGATATACTAAAGAATTGATTAACGTTTTGAGAATTGTGGTGATTTACGAGCTTTCTTGTGGCCTGCTTTTTTACGCTCTACCATACGTGCATCACGAGTAAGTAACCCAGCACGTTTCAAAGCTAAACGAAAGTCAGGATCTACTTCTAAAAGAGCTCTAGCAATACCATGACGGATCGCACCAGCTTGCCCTGCATAACCACCACCGTCGACATTTACAAAAGCATCATATGTGCCATTTGTTTCAGTAACGCCGAAAGGTTGGTTAATTACTTCACGCAAGTCAGCATGTGGAATATAATCTTCAACATTTTTTTTATTTACAGTAACTTGACCAGTTCCTGGTACTAAGCGTACACGGGCAACTGCATTTTTACGACGGCCGGTGCCGATATATTGTGCTTGTGCCAATAAAATTTCCTCCTATTAGATTAAGTTTGTAATGTCCAATACTTCTGGTTTTTGAGCAGCATGTGGATGAGTTGCTTCACCATAAACATGTAACTTCATTCCTTGAGCGCGGCCTAAAGAATTTTTAGGAAGCATACCCTTCACAGAAGTTTCAATCAAACGACGAGAATTCTTAGCACGCATTTCACCAGCTGTAGTTGATGTTAAACCACCTGGATAATGAGAATGACGGTAATATTTTTTATCAGTCGCTTTATGTCCTGTTAATTTCACTTTATCTGCATTAATTACAATAACATTATCACCTGTGTCCACATGAGGTGTATAAGTTGGTTTATCTTTTCCGCGAAGGATTGATGCTGCTACAGTAGAAAGACGTCCCAAAGGAACATCAGTTGCATCAATTACATACCATTTGCGATCTACTTCGCTTGCTTTAGCCATATATGTTGTACGCAAGATTTTTTCCTCCAATTCAATTTCGAATGTTTGACATACACTTGAGTTTCCGGGGCTCTCGTGGGGCAAACAATACCATTTAATATAATACCTGTAAAAGAGCTCAAAGTCAATGTTTTTCTCTCAATGATAAGAAAAAATTGTAAATAAAGAAAAGAAACCTACGACAAACAGTCATAGGTTTCGTAAAAAATGATTTTTATAAAGTTTATTAGCTATTCTGGGTCATTACCTGGAGCATAACCAAGATGTGCTTGTATCATCCAGATATTCTTTTCAATATCTGTCTTATGCGCAATAAAGATATCTTGCGTACTATCGTCGCCTTCTTCACCAGAAATTTCAATCCCTTTTTGGTAAAGGTCAGCTAAATAACGATAACCAGATACTAGAGTTTCTAGCCTTTCAGACATTGAACGATCCCACGTACCGATTTCATCTTTGATACCAGTATGATCTGCAAACTCTTGAAGTGTTGAGTAAGGTGAACCATCTAATGCAACCAAACGTTCTGCGATAACGTCTAATTGATCATTGATTTCATCCATATAGTCATCCATCATCGGATGCAATGTTAAAAATCCTGGACCTCTCATATACCAATGAGCTTGATGAATAACTGCTGCAAACTGACTCAAATCGGCTACCAATTGGTTCAATGTTTCTTTTGTTCTTCCGAACTTCATTTATAATTCCTCCTTCTTTCTCAATATATTAAGCATAATATGGATCAGCAAAAAAGTAAAATAGATTCTATTATTTGAGAAAGGTTCTCAAATAACCACTTTACAAAATAATAGAAATACCATTTTTTTGCGTATTTATAATTAGAAAAGAAAGGGGGAAAAAGTATATGATTTATTTTTTATTGGGTAGCTGTCTAGGCTCTTTTTTATGCGTCATTGCTGAACGCATACCTATTAAACAACCGTTTATTATAAGCAGGTCACACTGTGTACATTGTGAGCGGACATTAAAATTTTGGGAAATGATTCCGATTTTCTCATTTCTGCTACTAAACTTTCGTTGCAGAACATGTCACAAAAAAATTCCAATGACTTATTTTGTTACTGAAATTTTATATGGCCTTATTTTTGTATTTAGTTTTAAGCAATCGACAACAATAGAATGTATTATAACTTTATCTTGGTTAACAATTGCTTTGTTACTTTCTCTAACTGATGTCTTTTACTTAATTATCGAACCAAAAATTTTTTATCCAGCACATTTTATTTTGATCGCTTTGTTGCTATACGCCGACACTCATTTTTATTGGGAAAGTCTTTTACTTTACCTCATTATCTGCAGTATTATCGTTTTATTTTTGAGAAACTCTATGGGAATGGGCGATTTACTTTTACTCTTATTTTGGGTTCCTTGGTTTACACCAATCGAGATGGCGCAATTCTTATTCTTTGCTAGTTTTACTACTTTGATAGCCTATTGCTTTATTTCTTTTATAACTTCACAAGAAATAAAAACGTTAAAACTACCTTTTGTGCCTTTTTTAAGTTTAAGTTTATTCATCATTCATTTTTTATAGTTTTTTTGACACAAAAAAAAGCTGACGAAATTTCGTCAGCTTTTTAAACTTTATTTTACATACTTACTGCAAAATCTGGTGTGAAGTATTGTGTATCTCCAACTTTAACAGTATCACCAGGTTTTGGTGCATGGATGAATGAACTTCCACCCATAGAAATTGCTACGTGATAAGTGCTTCCTTTAGATCCCCAGAATAATAGGTCTCCAGGTTGAGCCTCACTAGCAGAAATTTGAGGACCAGCGTTTTCTTGCGGTACTGTATAGCCACCAATATCTTTACCAGTTACTTGTTTGTATACATATTGAGTAAAGCCTGAACAGTCAAAGCCGTCTGGTGTTCTTCCTCCCCATACATACGGTGTGCCCATATGTTTTTGTGCTTCAGCCAAAATTGCTGAGCTATCAGCATTTGCTGATGGTTCTGGTGTTTCTTCTTCTTTTGGTTGTGATACATCTGTTGGTTGAGAATCATCTTGGTTTCCAGAATTTCCTTGGTTACCATTATTAGGAGTTTCTGGTTCAGAGCTTTCTGGTGCTTCTGGTTGGATATTTTCTTCAACCGGTGTAGAAGTTTCTGGTTCTTCTACTACTTCTTCAGTAGTTTCTGAAGTCTCTGGCGCTTCTGATTCAGCTGGAACTTCTGGTGCTTCAGAAGTTTCAGTAGTTTCTGGCTCTTCTACTTCGCTTGATTCAACAGGTGCTTCTGCTTCTTCGCTTTCTTCCGTTGCTGTTTCTTGTGTTTCTTCTGTTGTTTCTGGTTCTTCACTTGTTTCTTCAGAAGTTTCAGTAGTTTCTGGTTCTTCTACTTCGCTTGATTCAGCTGGTGCTTCTGCTTCTTCACTTTCTTCTGTTGCTGTTTCTTGTGTTTCCTCTGTTGCTTCTGGTTCTTCACTTGTTTCTTCAGAAGTTTCAGTAGTTTCTGGTTCTTCTACTTCGCTTGATTCAGCTGGTGCTTCTGCTTCTTCGCTTTCTTCTGTTGCTGTTTCTTGTGTTTCTTCTGTTGTTTCTGGTTCTTCACTTGTTTCTTCAGAAGTTTCAGTAGTTTCTGGTTCTTCTACTTCACTTGATTCAGCTGGTGCTTCTGCTCCTTCACTTTCTTCTGTTGCTGTTTCTTGTGTTTCCTCTGTTGCTTCTGGTTCTTCAGAAGTTTCTGGCTCTTCTGTAGGAGCAGTTTGCTCTGCTTCTGCTTCTTGAGCAGCAGCTGTGTCAGCTTCTTGTTGAGCTTCAGCTTGTTGACGTGCTTCTTCAGCGCGTTCTTGCTCTGCAACAATACGTGCTAGTTCCGCTTCTGCTTCATCTTTACGTTTTTGAAGATCTTCTTTTTCATCGTTTTTAGAAGATTCTTGTAAAGCTAAATCAGCTTTTTTATAATCTAAGTCAGCTTGGCTTTGTTGCAATTGACCTTTTTGTTCTTCTAAAGCTGCTTGGTTAGCTTGAATTTCTTTTTGTTTTTCATCGTTTTCAGCTTTTTTATCTTCAACAGCTTTTTTATCTTCTTTTTGTTGTTCTATTAAATCATTATTGGCATCTACGATCGTATTCATTGCTTGTACTCGTCCGAACGCATCTGTCAACGAATCAGAATTTAAAACTGCATCAACAATATTGGTATCTGAACCATTTACTTGTACATCACGAGCTTGTTCACGAATTGCTTCTTCACGTTTGTCGATACGTTTTTGTAAATCAGCAATTTCTTTTTCCAATTTCTTGGATTGTTCATCCAGTTCTTCTTGCTCTGCAAGCAATTTTTGTGCCTTTTCATTAATACCAGAAATTTCGTCTTCTAATGAATCAATTTCTGTTTGAACACTTGCTTGTTTTCCTTGCAAGTCATCTATTTCTTTACTTTTTTCTTCAATTTGCTGGTCAAAATCATCAGCCAAGACTACACTTGGAGCTGCAACTGCAGCAAGTGTCAATGAGCATGATAGTAACGCCGTCAATACACGTCTTTTCACTTTTCATTCCTCCAACTTTAAGTTTATTTTATAATTGCTTAAGAAGTATAAGAATTCTTAAACTCTTTTTCACCGATAGAATGATTGTAACACAGCAGTATGACATTACAATAAAAGAATTGTTACAAATATATTTCAATTCGGGTCTTTGACACTTAATTTTTCTTACGACTATTCAAAAGCTTGTTAAACAGGCTTTTTTTTATTGTTTTTATGTCAAATCTATTATTTTATTTGTAGTAATGTGTAGCAATTTATGGTATAA